>JAKSJK010000099.1 GCA_024398095.1 Bacteroidales bacterium | reverse complement strand
GTGCGATGAATCTGTATCAGTTGGGACTTGAGTACCTGAAGGGTACCGGGCATCCTAGGATACAGTCGCCATCCGGCAAGCCGGGTGACGGAGGGTGCCGTCAATCACCCTGCGATGCGACGCCACGCCGCAAGGCGAAAAGAGGTAGGAGTTATGACAAAGAGCGTAACGTATGCACTACTGAGCAGTCGCAAGCCCATCAATCTTCAGTTGATGGGTAGTTGACAAGAGTTCAGTTTGCTGTTCAAATTTATGAAAAATGACAAAAAAAGAGTAAAAATGCCGCAAAATAACAAAATTTGATTTGGAAATACCGATATTTGGCCTATATTTGCATTGTCTTCTAAAATGAAGAAGTTTTTTGATTTGAAATAAGAAAAGCGGGGTCATTCCCCGTATATGGTTAAATAGGTTAGAGCACGAGGCCTGTACGATGCGAATCGAACAGGTCTCATTTTTTTGTATATGTATTTGGAAAAAGATTATTTTTGTACTTGTTATTGATAACGATATGTATTACAGAATCAAGTTCCTGACGTTGCTTTTTGGGCTGCCGCTGCTGCTATCCCTGCCTGCAAAGGCGCAGACGGTATCTGCAGCCACATCGCATCGCCAGTATGAAGACAACCGGATGTATGCCGAGGCGGCAAAGGAAAAATCCTTGCTGACAAGGGGTGTCCTGGCTCCGGAGTACGAATTTCTGCATAATGGTACCTGGTATGCGGAGACCAAGGAATTCAAGACAGGCGAACTTCTCTACAATAACAGGATGTACAGGGGTGTCAAGATGAATATCGATGCCTGCAAGAACCTGCTTGTGGTCAACACCGGAAGAATTACTGCTACGGATCGCAATTATGTTGAATATGCGGTCATAGGCGGGGAAAAGTATGTCAATCTCCAATTTGGAAACAAGGTGAAAGATGCCCCCGAGGGCTTCTGCAAGCTGATTTATTCCGGAGATGTTTCTTTCTATTCTCTGGTCAGGAAGACACTTCAGAGTTCGCCGGGATACCATAACGGCGACGATATCGGTTATGTCGACCCGGATTACAAGGATGCGGTACAAGTCGGAATGCGTTCTGTTCCGGTAGAGACCTTTTTCTCTTATTCCAAGAGGTTCTATGCTGTCAAAGATGGAGTCTGCTATCCTGTAAAAAGCCGCCGAGCATTGCTGAAGCTGTTTGACAAGACTACTGCCAAGAAACTGAAGAAGTATGCCTCTTCAAGGAATCTGGACGAATTGGGAGTGTCTTTGGAAGTGTACGCATCCAGCGTGCTTTCGTATTGGAGAGATGAACTCAGGGAGGGCGCGGAATGAGACATTTTGTGAAGATTGCAGCTCTCGTGGCTGCATTCGTGCTGGGTATGGCCGATCTGAGGGCCCAGACTGTGGTGGAACTGAAGATGGTTCCGACCGATTCCCTGGTCAATTTCCTGACACACAATTACGGCCGCACAATCTATTACGCCCATGATGCCGACGATAAGACCGTGCTTACTGTCAAATCAGATGAAAAGTCTTTTTTCGATGCGGCGATGAAAGAAATCCGAAGCAAGGGCTATTCCGTGTCTGTCTACGATGATAAGGTTTTCGTACTTCGCGGCCAGGCTTTGGCTACGGCTCTTCCAGAGGGCTATTTCTCCCAGAAGAGTGCGGAAGATGACATCGGGCTGCTTTATGTGGATGAACATAATACGGTTGCCGCATTCCAGAACATGGTCTATGAGATAGGCGACAAGCTCAACAGACGTGAAAGCGGAAGCGGATATGTCAAGGGCCATGTAAGGAGTTCGAAGAGCGGTGAAGCGTTGATAGGTGTCGCTGTGGTTGGCGGAAAGTCTTTCGCTATGACAGACGATTCAGGCTACTATTGCGTAAAACTGCCAGTGGGCGAGAATAAACTGAATTTCAGCGGATACAGCCTGGACGAACTGGAACTGAAACTCCTTGTCTATGGCGATGGCGATCTGGATGTGATGATGAATGAAACCGTCATATCCCTCAAGGCCGCAGTGGTTTCAAGTGAAAAGATTTCCAACCATATGAACGCCCAGATGGGTGTCGAGAGGATTAATGTGAATTTCGTGAAGACGGTCCCTGCTGCATTCGGAGAGGCCGACATCATTCGTGCGGTGACAACGCTTCCGGGTGTCAAGACTGTAGGCGAGGCGGCTACAGGCTTCAATGTCAGAGGCGGCTCTGTTGACCAGAACCTGATCCTTTTCAACGACGGAATCATCTACAATCCGAGCCATATGTTCGGTATCATTTCCGCCTTTGATACGGACGTTGTCAGCAATGCGGAACTTTTCAAGAGTTCCATACCGGCTGAATACGGTGGACGCATTTCATCTGTCCTGGACATCAAGAGCCGTACCGGCAACGCCAAGAAGCTGACCGGCAGTCTTGGCCTGGGCCTGCTGACCAGCCGCGGCGAGATCGAGGGACCGCTTGGAAGTGAGAATACAACCTTCATACTTGGCGGACGTGTCACTTATTCCGACTGGATGATGAAGCTTCTGCCGAAGACAAGCGGCTATTCAGGCGGCCGGGCATTCTTCGCTGATGCCAACCTTGGGATCACTCATAAGTTCAGCGAGAAGGACATGATCTCCGCAAATGCCTACTGGTCGATGGACCGTTTCCGCTTCTGCGGTGATACGACTTTCAACTATAGCAATGCCAGCGCTTCCCTGAAGTACCGCCATATTGTAAATGAGAGGACCAGCGTGGTGCTTTCTGCCGGTTATGACCGTTACAGCAATTCCATGGACGATGCCTCCCAGCTGTACAGGGCCTATAACTTCTCTTCAAATGTGAATGACGGCTACTTCAAGATCAACACCAAGACTGTGCTGACCGACAGACATGCGATAAGTTATGGCGGAGAGGTCATCTACACCAACCTGATGCCTGGAGTCATTAAGCCTGTGAACGCCTCAGACCCTGAAAACCCGGAAGAGTCTATGATTGTGGGACGCCGCCTTGACACACAGCACGGCATCCAGCCTTCGCTCTATGTTTCCGACGCTTGGACAATCAACGATCAGTTTACCCTGGATA
This sequence comes from Bacteroidales bacterium, assembly GCA_024398095.1. GTDB lineage: Bacteria > Bacteroidota > Bacteroidia > Bacteroidales > UBA932 > Cryptobacteroides. The sequence goes on along the minus strand of JAKSJK010000099.1, from coordinate 4,569 downwards.
TGGGTGCGCGTCTGTCATCTTATGCATCGGTGGGGGAGAAAAGCAAATTCTACTGTTACCCGGAACTCCGTTTTTCAGGAAGATACTCTCCTATGCACAATCTGTCCTTCAAGGCCGGATTCAACAGCATGACCCAGTACATCCACCTGATTTCCAACTCGACCAATATTTCTCCTATGGATACCTGGCAGCTCTGCAATGACAGGATCCGTCCGCAGTTGGGCTACCAGGCTGCTGCCGGAGTCTATTATACCTTGCTCAACGGTGCTCTGGACCTCTCGCTCGAGGGCTACTACAAGAGGATGTACAGGTATCTGGATTACAAGTCCGGCGCGACACTGACCATGAATCCGAATCTTCCGGACGAACTGGTGGAGACGACGGGCAGGGCGTACGGCGTGGAGTTCATGGCCAAGAAGACCACCGGCAAACTCACCGGCTGGGTAAGCTACACCTATTCCCGTTCGAAACTCCGCGATATGGGCACCTCTCTTGATGCACTCATCAATAATGGCAAGTGGTACAATGCTCCGTTCGACAAGCCTCATGATTTGAAGTTTGTGGGAAATTACAAGTTCACCCACCGCTTCAGCCTTTCCTGCAACATGGACTATTCCACAGGACGTCCCGTGACAATTCCTCTGGGACGCTACCGTTACGGCGGCGGCTGGAGGTTCGCTTACTCGGAGAGAAATGCCTACAGGATTCCGGACTATTTCAGGATGGACCTTGCGATGATAATCGAGCCGAGCCACAATCTCCGCAAGCTTGCGCACTTCTCAATGACTTTCGGATGCTACAACATCACGGCACGGAGGAATGCGTATTCTGTGTACTACACTACCAACGGAGGCAGCTCTATCAGCGGACATATGATTTCCGTCTTCGCGTACCCTATCCCTTATGTCAACTTCAATCTGAAATTCTAGTATGAAAAAGATATATAACAGAATTGCGGTACTTTCGGCGGCTGTTTCCTTCCTTGCCTCCTGCATATATCCTTTCGATGCGGCGACGGAGTTTACTCAGGGCGCCCATCTTCTTGTCGTTGAGAGTGATATAATTGTCGGTGACTATACCTATGTCAAATTGAGCTATGTCGAGCCGCTTGGCGGCAATACCCATTACGACTATATGACTGCCAGCGGTACTGCATGGGTAGAGGACGATGCCGGCGGGCGTTACGATGCTGTTGGCAGCCGTGTGGCTCCTTCCTTCATGTTGGACACCCGCAGCGCCCCGGCAGACAGGAAATACCGTTTGTGTGTGAGAGTGGATGAGAAGGATTATAGCACTGACTGGATGACTCCGAACCCTGCACCGGATCTGGATGGAGTTAGCTATTCGGTCGACGAGGAAACTGTCAGCATAAACATCAGCGCCCACTCGGACGACGGCGCCCAGTACTTCCGCTGGAGCTACGAGGAGAACTGGAAGTACCATTCCGAGTATGTACGCCAGTACGGATTCGATGAGATTGAAGGTTCGGTGGTACTTCTCGAGCAACCGGATCTGAGCACTTACTGGTGCTATAACGACCATTCAAGCACCGAGATTGAGCTTTGTGCAACTACGGACCTGAATACCAACGCATTGGTCAATCATGACTTTCTTTACATACATAGGAATGATCCGAGACTGATGACCCGCTACAGAATCAATGTCAGTGTGAGGACGATTTCTGCTGAGGCGTATCGTTTCCTCTATACTCTCAAGGTAAACTCTGATTTCGTTGGAAGCCTTTTCTCTCCTAATCCAAGTGATGTGAGGGGCAATGTCCATTGTGAGCAGGATCCGGACGAGTATGTGGTCGGATATGTCGATTGCTGTTCCCCATCTGTGTCGAAGACTTTATATATCAATGCTTCCGGTGTGTATAAGAAACCTAAGTCGACTGAATACCTTTTCTTCCCACAGCCTGATGAGGACCAGAAGATGGAAGATTGCTACAGGGTCCACTGGAATGGAGGCTTTGTACCTGTGGTCCACGGTACCCAGGACGGCGTCTCGGGAGTACTCTGGGGAGCAAAACGCTGTATTGATTGTCGAATTTCCGGCGGACATCTTAATCAGCCGGCCGATTGGATCGAATAGTTATGAGAAAGATTGCTATCATATTGATGACATTGCTTCCGGTACTGGCCCAGGCTCAGGACAGGATTGTTGAAAGAACCTATGTTTCGACCGACAGGCAGGTCTATGTGGCCGGAGATGAAGTCTGGTGTTCCGCCTTCTGCATCGATGTTACGGATGGCGGCCGCCTGTCCGATTTCAGCAGCATCTGTTATGTGGAGCTTGTGTCTGCAGAAGGCCCGGTCGCAAACTGCAAGGTGGCTCTGGAAAACGGCAGGGGAGCGGGACATTTCCGCCTGCCTGTGAGCACCCCGACCGGCAACTACAGGTTGTGCGCCTACACCGCTGCCAACCGTAACGAAGTGGACATGGATTATCTCCAGGGTGCTCCGGTAATCTCTGTATATAATACTTTGTCAAATGCCAGGGGCGAGAAGGTCATACTTGGTTCCAAACCGACTTCCACCTCTGAGGTTTCTGTCGGATTGGAGTCTCCCATCAGACTGGGCAGCGACGGAAAGGGAAAGGTATTTATGGAGAATACGGGCAGCGAAACAGCCGAACTCTCCCTGTCTGTGTACTGCAGGGATGGTCTCACGGCACCTGAGTCCTGTGATATTCATACTTTTGCAGATCTGTTTTCAAATGACAGGAAGCCGCGTACCTTTTCTTCTGACCGCATTCCTGAATATGACGGTGAGATAATCACCATGCATGTGCCGGCCAGGTTCGACGGCTATACGGGCTTCATATCGTCCCCTGGAAACAAGTCCAATATCTATACCTCCGATGTGCAGGAGGACGGCGTGCTTACTTTCTTCACTGCCAACATCTATGGCGAGACCAACATGGTTTTTCAGTTGAATGGAACGGATGTGGACGCCGAATATGACTTCGAGGTGGAGTCTCCGTTCGTGAGCCCTTCTGTTTCTGCATCCGATATCCCGGAACTGTACCTTGATGACAGCATGGGCGAGGATCTGCTACGCAGGAGCATTTCGATGCAGATTTCAGACAAGTTCGGCACCAAAATTCTCACAGACTATCTTCCTGAGAGGCCTAATCTGCTCTTCAGCAGCCATAAGATGATAACCTACAAGCTGGAAGACTATACCAGGTTCCAGACTTTCGAGGAGGTATTCGTGGAGTATGTAAAGGAGGCAAGTGTCAGAAAGGGCAGCATCAACCTGATTGTGTCCGACAATGTCTACGAAAGCAACCGTTCGATGTTTTCAAAGAATGTGCTTGCCATGATTGACGGTGTGCCCGTCCTGGATCATTCTCTTGCACTGAATATGGATCCGAATCTGGTGGATCGTCTGGAGTTGTATCCGCACTATGTCGCAGTAGGAAGCCGTGTCTATGGCGGTGTTGTCAATTTCGTGACACTGCGCGAGGATATGGCCGGAGTGAAGCTTCCGGACAGTTCCAGGATGCTTGATTTCAATGGAGTCTGCTATCCTATTGCCCTGACAGGCGAGCGCATAGACAGCAAATACCCGGACTATCGCCAGACCCTCCTTTGGCAGCCTCTGGTAAAACTTGCTCCAGGCGAAAAGATCGAATTCAACTGTACGCTTCCTGCATACGATGGAGTGTTCGTTATTGACGCTGTTGGAATGACGCCGTCCGGAAAGCCACTTTCTTCTTCATCGGTTCTTTGATCAACCTCATAGCAAATCACATATAATAACATGAAAAAGATTCTATTCAGTTTAATTGCTGCGGCGTTCTGCCTTTCAGCATCGGCGTGGGGCCCGAGGGGGCACTCTACCATTGCGAGCCTTGCAGACAGACATCTCAAGCCGGGTGTCAAGAAGCAGATCGAGAACTATCTTGGACGTGAGATTCCGTTCTTCTCTGTTTGGATGGACGAGTTCCGCGATGATCCTGCCTATGCCTTTTCAACCCATGCGCACTCTTTCCCTGTGGACGGAAATTACAAGTATGCTCCTGTGGAGGGCACCCTGGATGCGCTCCAGCTCCTGGATCAAGCCATGGCTGTCGTGAAAGACCGCAAGAACCAGACTGACAGCGCCGTTGTCGTGAACCTCAAGTTCATCATCCATCTCGTGGGAGATATACATTGTCCCGGTCATGTCAAGTACACGACTATCAAGACTGGTTTCAAGGTGATCCCTTACAAGGGTGAGACCGAGCAGGTTTCCTATCACAGTGTCTGGGATGATCAGATCATTACGCGTCGCTGCGAGTGCCTCAGCCCGGAGGAACTGGCCAGGAACTTCGATCTTCTTAGCAAGAAGGAAGTAGCAGCAATCCAGGAAGGAAGTCCGCTTGAATGGGCGGAAGAGAATGCCGGAGAGAACTATGTCATATACGATATGGCCAAGCCGGGAGATGTGCTTTTCAAGCCATTCTACAATCCGGCCTGGCCAATCGTCCAGAAGCAGTGCACCAGGGGAGGGCTCCGTCTTGCGAAGATCCTCAACGAGTGCTTCTCCAAATAAAGGGGCAATACATATTATTTTATAAAAT
>JAKSJK010000098.1 GCA_024398095.1 Bacteroidales bacterium | reverse complement strand
TAATCATAGTCTTGTCTCCTTACTCTTTACGTGGGTCAATGTACTTAACTGCACCGGCCTCTTTAGTGAAGCGGCCGTAGGTGCCGGTTACCTGCTTGAGAGCCTCATTTGCGTCAACGCCCTTCTTCACGGCGTCCATGAACTTGCCGAGGTGAACGAACTCGTAGCCGCAGATCTCATCGTTCTCGTCGAGTGCGAGAGTCTTGATGTAACCCTCAGCGAGCTCGAGGTAGCGAGGGCCCTTTGCGAGGGTACCGTAAAGGGTACCTACCTGGCTGCGGAGACCCTTGCCGAGGTCCTCGAGGCCTGCGCCTACTGAAAGGCCGCCCTCTGAGAATGCAGACTGGGTACGTCCGTAGACGATCTGGAGGAAGAGCTCACGCATTGCAGTGTTGATTGCATCGCAAACGAGGTCGGTGTTGAGAGCCTCGAGGATGGTCTTGCCAGGGAGGATCTCAGAGGCCATTGCGGCTGAGTGAGTCATACCTGAGCAGCCGATGGTCTCGACGAGAGCCTCGACGATAACGCCCTCCTTCACATTGAGGCTGAGCTTGCAGGCACCCTGCTGAGGTGCGCACCAGCCGATACCGTGAGTAAAGCCGGAGACATCGGAAATCTCTTTTGATTTCACCCACTTACCCTCTTCAGGGATAGGTGCAGGTCCATGGTTAGGACCCTTCTTTACGCAGCACATCTGCTGCACTTCATGTGTGTAAACCATAATTTTTGATTAAATATTGAAATAATATACTTCGTATCGGGTTTATTATAAGCGCACAAAGATAAGCAATTTTATCGAGAGTGAGAAAAAATATCCGTACATTTACAAACAATTGGAAAGATAGGACAAAATGCAGTTCCGCATATCATCAGCATACAAACCTTCAGGCGACCAGCCTGCTGCAATCAAGGGCATCTCAGACGCCTTGAAAGAGGGCGTGGATTCTGTCACGCTGCTCGGCGTGACCGGCTCCGGAAAGACGTTCACGATGGCAAACGTCATTGAGAAACTTCAGCGTCCGGCGCTGATTCTGAGCCATAACAAAACCCTGGCGGCGCAGCTCTACGGAGAGTTCAAGGCCTTCTTCCCGGACAATGCCGTGGAATACTTCGTTTCATACTACGACTACTACCAGCCGGAAGCCTACATTCCGAGCACGGACACATATATCGAGAAGGATCTAAGCATCAACGACGAGATCGAAAAACTGCGTCTGAGCGCAGCCAGCGCCCTTCTTTCGGGCAGACGCGATGTGATTGTCATATCCAGTGTCAGCTGCCTCTACGGCATAGGCAACCCGGCCGATTTCCATGCCCAGACAGTGAACGTGCGAAAGGGTGACGAGATGACCCAGATGAGACTTCTCCACCTGCTTGTCGACGCCCTCTACAACCGTACCGAAACGGACTTCAAGAGAGGCACTTTCAGGGTCAGGGGAAGCACGGTCGATGTGTGCGTGGGCAACGGTGACAACGGTGTCAGAATAGAGTTTTTCGGGGACGAAATCGACTCCATCCATGTCATAGATCCGGCAACCGGAGCGCAGATCGAAGAGCTCGAGGAAGTATCCATCTATCCGGCTGGCAACTTTGTCACCACAAACGAGCGCAAGCATCAGGCAATCAGCCAGATACAAGACGATCTCCTCAATCAGATCGCCTACTTCGAGAGGTCGGACAGACCCCTTGAAGCCAAGCGTATCAAGCAGCGTGTAGAGTACGATCTGGAGATGATAAAGGAGATGAACTACTGTCCGGGAATCGAGAATTATTCGCGCTATTTCGACGGTCGCGAAGAAGGCACAAGACCTTTCTGCCTGCTGGATTATTTCCCGGATGATTTCATCACTTTCATCGACGAGAGCCATGTCACCATCCCGCAGATCAGAGCCATGTTCGGAGGCGACCATTCCCGCAAGAGTGTGCTCGTGGAATACGGTTTCCGCCTGCCTGCCGCTGCCGACAACAGACCTCTCAAATTCGAGGAATTCGAGGCACTCACCGGCCAGAAGGTCTATGTCAGCGCCACACCTGCCGAATATGAGCTGGAGCAGTGCGGAGGACTTATCGTGGAGCAGGTCGTCAGGCCGACCGGACTGCTGGATCCACCTATCGAGGTGCGTCCTATCGAGAACCAGGTGGACGATCTGATGGAAGAGATACAAAAGCGCGCAGAACTGGACGAGAGAGTGCTTGTTACGACGCTTACCAAGCGCATGGCCGAGGAACTCCAGTCCTACTTCGTCAGAATGGGCATACGCAGCGAATACATACACTCTGACGTGGACACGATGGACCGCGTCAAGATCATAGAGGACTTCAAGCAGGGTCTCTTCGATGTGCTGGTGGGCGTGAACCTGCTCAGGGAGGGTCTGGATATACCTTCCGTGTCGCTGGTAGCAATACTGGACGCCGACAAAGAAGGATTCCTGCGTTCCGGAAGAGCCCTCACCCAGACCGCAGGACGCGCAGCCAGAAATGTAAACGGCCTCGTGATAATGTATGCCGACACCATCACCCAGTCCATGCAGGAGACCATCTACGAGACCGACAGGCGCAGAGCAAAGCAGATGGAGTACAACCGTCTGCACAACATCACCCCGCAGCAGGTCAACACCAGGGCCAACAGCCTCGTGGCGGGCACCGGAAGGGTCAGCGCCGCCAATTCCTACGATGATCCGACCTATATCCCGGATCCGAATTCACTGGGACGCGGCACAGTCACAGTCGGCCTGGGTCTGGATTCTCGGAGAGATGGCAACTCGGCGGTTGTGGACGGTTATGTCAAGGCGGACCTCGCAGCTGTGCTCCAGGACCCTGTGATACGTGCAATGACCCGCCCTCAGGTGGAGAAGGCGGCTGAAGAAGCCAAGAAGAAGATGACCAAGGCCGCCGCAGACCTCGACTTCAACGCTGCTGCAAAGTACCGCGACGAAATGTGGGCACTGCAGGAATATCTCAAGGTCTGGAAAGAAAAGAAGTAAATCATTATATTTGCAATATGGACTATATCGAGCAGACATACGGCATATACGGCGACGAGGGCAAGGCTCTCATCGCCAAGGCGCGCGAATTCGCCTGCACGGCACTTGAAGGACAGCTACGTGGCAACGGGAAACCGTTTATCGAGCACCCGGACGGCGTCGGCAGCATTGCGGCCAACGAAATCGGTCTTCCGGCCGAGTGCATTGCCGCCGTCTACCTTCATGAGTCCACCAGAACCGGAGAAGTCCAGGTGCCGCAAGGCATGTTCGGGCGCGACATCATGACAATGGTGGATTGCCTGAACAAGATTTCCACCATCAAGCCGAAAGATACCCGTCTCGAAGCTGAAAACTACAAGAAACTCATCATCTCCTATTCCACCGACCCGCGTGTGATGGTGCTGAAACTGGCCGACAGGCTGGAGGTGATGCGGTCTATCGACATATTCCCTAAGGCTTCCAGAGAAAGGAAAGCCCTCGAGACGCTGATGCTCTACATACCTCTCGCCCACCAGCTGGGTCTGTACAACATGAAGAGCGAAATGGAGGACATCTACTTCCGTTTCGGAGAGCCGGAGCAGCACAGGGCCATAACCAACCGTCTCAAGGCAGGCGAGATGGACCGCCAGAAGATCACCCGTGACTTCATCGAGCCTCTCAAGGCGAAACTGCTCGAAGCCGGCATCCATTACAAGGTCAAGGCCCGCACCAAGACAGCCTTCTCCATCTACAAGAAGATGCAGAAGCAGAAAGTGGGCTTCGACGATGTATACGATGTGTTCGCGATGCGATTCATAATCGACACCGACAACTGTGCGCCGCTGATTGGAGACGACGGACAGATGCTGGAAGGGCTGGACTTTGAAAAGGCCCTCTGCTGGAAGGTATTCTCCTATGTGACAGAGGAATACGAGTCCGACACAAAGCGTCTGCGCGACTGGATCACCAATCCTAAGCCGAACGGCTACGAGTCCCTTCATATCACCATCAAGAACGAAGAGGGGGCCTATCTCGAAGTTCAGATCAGGACCAAGAGAATGGATGACATCGCCGAGAACGGACTCGCCTCCCACTGGTCTTACAAGGGCATCAAGAGAGAATCTACGATAGGCAACTGGCTGGACGCAGTCAGATATTCCCTTGAGCACGGTCAGTCGGGCACACTCTCCCCTAGCGACACCGAGGGCGACGATGACCTGCCGGTTCCGCCTGCAGATGTATTCGTGTTCACCCCGACCGGAGAGCTGCGCAAGCTTTCCGCAGGCGCTACCGTACTCGACTTCGCCTTCGACATCCATACCGGCATCGGCTGCAAGTGTACTGGCGGCAAGGTCAATGGCAAGGCCGTGCCTATCAGGGAGAAGCTCAAGACCGGCGACTATGTCGAGATCATCACCGGCAAGAACCAGAAACCGTCTGCCGACTGGCTCAATTTCGTGGTTAGCAGCAAGGCCAAGAACAAGATACGCCAGAAGCTCAAGGAAATCGAGTTCGCAAAGGCAGCAGAGGGCAAGGAAATGCTCGAAAGGCGTCTGAAGAACTGGAAAATGGAGTTTGCTGACGACGTCTTGGCCGAGTACCTCAAGAAAATGAAGTTCAAGACGACTAACGAGCTCTATGCCGCAATTGGCAATGGAGAGCTTGACGTCGCGCAGATAAAGGAATACATACTCGCGCAGCAGGCAAAAAGCGAGGAAGTTGTAGAGCAGGAAAGTGCGAAATCCGCATGGACCGGCATGGGCAAGGGTTCCGATGACATCCTCGTCATCGATGCCAAGAACGTACGCAACATCGAGTACAAGATGTCCAAGTGCTGCAACCCGGTGTTCGGCGACGATGTCTTCGGCTTCGTGACCAGGACGGAAGGCATAAAGATACACCGCATGTCATGCCCGAATGCATCCAGACTGCTGGAGCTCTATCCATACAGGATCCAGAAGGTGCGCTGGAGCAGCAATCCTTCCACCAGCAGCTTCCAGACCAGCCTGAGGGTCACCGCTGCCCAGGAACCGTCTGTAATCAACGAAATAATGACGGTTACAAACTCATTCAGGGCCTCCATACGCTCGTTCAACGTGAACGACGACGACAGGCACGGGACTTATGACATAACGATGAAAATCTCGATTCCTTCGAATCTGGAACTGGACAAGATCATCTCCCAGCTCAAGTTGATACGCAACGTTTCGAAAGTATCCAGACAATAAGAAAAAGCCGCATTGCTGCGGCTTTTTTCATATCCTAATGTCTGATCTGGGTTTCGGTCTCGGAGTAGCCTCTGGTCAGTTTCAGCATGCGGTCCGGATAGTTTGTGATCACAGCCTCGCACCCAAGGTCAATCATGCGCTGTATGTCGGCAGGTTCGTCAACCGTCCATGGAACCAGACGGATGCCGCGTTCACGGCACGTCTTCACCATTTCCTCATCCACGAGCACATAGTTGGGGCTGTACCAATCCGGGGTGAAGTCCAATTTTGCAAGATTAGCCTCCAGGTCAGTCTGCTTCGCACTGGTAAGGTAGGCGAGTTTTACCTCCGGCCACTTGCTGTGAACATAATTGAGAGCCCTCACATCGAAAATCTGGATTATAAGACGGTCACCGAGGTTCTTTGAAATCAGGAACTCCATCACCTTGTCGCAGAACTCAGTGTATACCGGACAGACTACACCCTCTTTCTTCGTGTCTGTGGTAGTCTTTATCTCAATGTTGTAGCGCATCGGAGAGAGTCCGTTGGCAGCAGTGTACTCCTCGATGAAGTTGATAAGATCTTCAGCAAGAGGCTTGTGCTCCTCCATCAGGAGCTTTTCCGGGAAGGAGGAATCCATCCTGAGACCGGTCTCGTACTTTACGATATCCTCGTAATCCATCTGGTAGAAATTGATGCGTGGCTCGTCCTTGGTGACAGGCGTGCCATCCGGCTTGGTAACATAGCCTGGGTGGGCGTAATTCTCGTGCGACACGAATATCTTTCCGTCACGGCTTACCTGGAAGTCCATCTCAAGGGTGTTGCAGCCCAGATCCATTGCATGCTTCATGGAAGAAACAGTATTCTGGGGTCTCAGGCCGGCACCGCCGCGATGAGGCTGCACATCACAGTATGAAGCCATGTCGAAGGACCATTTCCACTCTCCTCCCCTGCCATTCTTCACCACAGCCTCGACAGTCTTGGCATAGAGGCTTGGCTGAGCCACGAAATAATGATTGTTGAGGCGAGGCTGCTTGTAAGGCGGAATCTGCTCTCCCTTGAGGGCTGTCTGAATGGCTCTGATGTAATCCGGAGCGACGTCAAGAACCCGTTCCATGGCACCCATGGCCACACCGTCCTGGAACCACTCCACAGTCCAATTCTCATCCCAGTCCCAGGCATTCACGAGAATTGAGTTTGGATGTTTCACAGACTGGCCGAGGCCATAGAACTGCACCTGGTAATCCCTGTCGAAGCCTACGGACTTATAGTAGGTATCAATCTTGCCGCCGCGGCTCTCGATCACCTTGTAGCCTGAAGGAGTTCCGTCGTTGCACATGCGGGTAGACCACCAAGAGCCGCAGAAGCCTGCCACATTCCACTCAACTACATTCGGGCGCAGTCGGGTGTTGTTGTTGATGTGGGTATGTCCGGAAAGGATGGTCAGTTCACGGCCGTCAAAAAGGTCAAGCATCTTCTCGCCGTTATGGGTGTAGGAATTGTTCTTGAACCAGCGGAAAGTGGTAGCATGCTGCGCCATGAAGATATGCACATCCTTCGGAATGAGGCTAAGCAGGCTTTCCACCCACCCGAGCTGTGTGTCGGTATAGCCTTCCACATACTTCTTGTTGGTATCATAGATGATATTGTCAATCACTATCACGAGGTCGCGGCCCATCCAGAAAGCATAGTCGGTCGGTCCGAAGGTCTCACGGAACTTCTCGGCTGTCTTGTGGTCGCCCTTGAAGTCGCGGTAGTGGTCGTGGTTGCCGATCACAGGATAGAACGGCACGCCCACCCTGGCCGCCGCAGATGGGAACTGCGGATAGATCAGATCGCAAGAATCCCAGCCGAGGTCGCCGAGAGCGAGTGCCACGGTTGTTCCTTTGGCTGCGTACTCTTGAGCAGTCTTGCAGAAATCCGCAAGCGGCTCGCCTGCAAACTGGTCGAACTGCTTCTGGGTCTTTACCTGCGGGTCTGCCATCACCAGCATCGTATAATCCATTGACTTGCCAGTGGAAACAAGCTTGAAATCAAACTTTTTCGAGTCTGCTGGCAGATAGAACTTTGGATTGCCTTCCACGGTCTGGACTGTATATCCGCCAGGGGTCGCCACCCAGACGAAATCGGCATCATCTGCCACATCGAGCACGAACTTGCCCTTCTTATCGGTAGTTGTGAAACTGCTGCCGTCGGAGACTATCACTCCCTGAAGCTTCTTGGTTCCACATTTTACGGTGCCTTTTACAGGCCTGGCCTGCAATGTTCCCGCAACGAGCAGGCACATGGCGGCAGCCATCAGAATCTTTTTCATACATCCGGTATTTAGTCAGCGAAAGATACGAAAAAAAGCTCACCCGAGGGCAAGCTTTTTATCTGGAAATGATCAGTAAGGTTGTTAATAGATAAGATCGAAGTCATCCACCCAGAGGGTCGTACGGGACGAACCGGTGAGGTAGTCTCCTCGGATGGAAGCCGCGCATATCACGATGATGTGGGTAGGCTTCCTTGTGAGGGATCGGTACTCGATCGGGATCTCCATCTCGATCCAGCCGTTGGTGGACTCGTTGCGGA
>JAKSJK010000097.1 GCA_024398095.1 Bacteroidales bacterium | reverse complement strand
TTAATAGAAACCCATAGAAAAACCATCGAAAACACTTTAGCATATGGAAACAAAAGCAAAGTACGCACTCGTCACCGGCGGCAGCAGAGGCATAGGAAAGGCCATCTGCATCAGGCTCGCACAGGACGGTTTCAAGGTGATTATCAACTATGTATCCAATACAGCAGAGGCGGAGAACACACTCGCTGCAGTGCAGGCTGCAGGCTCTGAAGGAGAAATTCTCAGGTTCAACGTGGCTGACGCACAGGCTACCCAGGACGCCATCAGCGGATGGCAGGCTGCGCATCCGGGCGAATATATCTCAGTGCTTGTCAATTGCGCGGGCATACGCAAGGACAACCTCATGATCATGATGCCTGAGGACGACTGGCACAAGGTGCTCGACATTGCCCTCAACGGCTTCTACAACTGCACCAAGGCCTGCGTCAGGGACATGATCACCAAGAGATACGGCCGCATAATCAACATCGCTTCCCTCTCCGGGCTCAAGGGTGTTCCGGGCCAGACCAACTACTCCGCAGCCAAGGGCGGCATCATCGCTGCAACCAAGGCACTTGCACAGGAGATCGCCAAGAGGAAGGTCACAGTCAACGCTGTCGCACCTGGATTCATCCACTCAGACATGACCAGCGAGCTGCCTGAGGCCGAACTCGCAAAGATGATTCCTATGGGCCGTTTCGGCGAGCCTGAGGAAGTTGCGGATCTCGTATCCTTCCTCGCATCAGACCGCGCCGCCTACATCACCGGCGAAGTGATCAACATCAACGGAGGCCTGTACTCATAAATCAAGACAATGGACAGAAGAGTCGTAATCACAGGAATGGGAATATACTCCTGCATCGGTGAGAACAAGGAGCAGGTAAAGGATTCCCTCTACAATGGAAAGTCCGGGATTGGCTTTGACCCGGTCCGCGTGGAGATGGGTTACCGTTCGGGACTGACCGGAATACTGCGCAAGCCGGATCTCAAAGGCATTCTCGACCGCAAGCAGAGAAACTACCTGCCGGAGCAGGGCCTCTACGCATACGTGGCAACCAAGGAAGCACTCGACCAGGCCGGCATCGATGCCGAATGGCTGAAGGAGAACGAGGCCGGCGTGCTCTACGGCAACGACAGCAGCGCCGAGGCCGTCATGGCAGGCATAGACACCATCAGGGAGAAGAAGAACACCCAGCTCGTGGGCAGCAGCAACATATTCCAGTCCATGAACTCCACCCTCACGATGAACCTCGCGACCATCTTCGGGCTGCGCGGCATCAACTTCACCGTGTCTGGTGCATGTGCGAGCGGCTCGCACGCAATCGGACTGGCCTGGCTGCTGATCAGGCAGGGTCTGCAGGACTGCGTCATCTGCGGCGGCGCAGAAGAGGTCAATAAATACTCAGTTGGCAACTTCGACGCCCTCAGCGCCTTCTCGGTGAACCCGGATCCGTCCAAGGCTTCCCGTCCTTTCGACAGGAACCGCGACGGTCTCGTGCCGTCCGGTGGAGCAGCTACCGTGATTGTCGAAAGTCTCGAATCGGCACAGAAGAGAGGAGCTACCATACTCGCGGAAGTCGTAGGTTACGGATTCTCATCCAACGGAGAACATATCTCCACACCTAACGTGGACGGTCCGCGCCGCTCGCTCCAGAGAGCCATAGACGCAGCCGGCGTCCGTCTCGAGGACATCGGATATATCAACGCACACGCCACCTCGACCCCTGTCGGCGACCTCAATGAGGCCAAGGCCATACACGAGGTATTCGGCGACGTGAAGCCGCCTGTCAACTCCACCAAGGCCTTCACCGGTCACGAGATGTGGATGTCGGGCGCCAGTGAAATCGTGTACTCCATCATCCAGATGCAGAACAATTTCGTTGCGGCGAACCTCAATTTCGAGGAGCCTGACGAGGCATCCTGCCATCTGAACATCCCTAAGGAGCGCATCGACAACTACGAGTTCGACACCTTCCTCAGCAACTCTTTCGGTTTCGGAGGAACGAACTCCACCCTCATCATCAGAAAATTCAAATAATCAGAAAAATATGACAAGAGAAGAAATCATCAGCAAATCAGTGGATCTGCTCTCAGAGGAATTCGAAGTGGATCCAAGCATCATCACCGACGAGGCTCCGCTCAAGGAGACACTTGGTCTGGACAGCCTCGACCTGGTAGACGTTGTCGTACTCCTCGACCAGGAATTCGGTATTTCAGTAAAGGCAAGCGATTTTGTGGGAGTCAAGACTTTCAGCGACTTCTACAACTTCATCGAAACCCGCCTCAATGCCTAAGAGAGGCAACTGGGACGGTAAGTCGAGGGGTGGCCGCACCGGCTACTCCATATTCGTGTGGCTGCTCAGACACTGCGGCCTCACACCGGCTTATGTCCTGTTGCTTTTCGTCGTGCCCTATTTCGTCATATTCGCACCCAAGGGTACAAAGGCCTCCTGGGACTACAACCGCCATCGCCGCGGGCTCGGATTCTTCCGCTCTATCTGGGAGGTCCTCGCCCATTTCCATGCCTTCGGAAAGAACATAATCGACAGACTCGCCATCAACGCCGGCCTGGGCGACAGGTTCGAATTCATCTACGACGACAGGGAGAAGGCATCGGAACTGGCCAGGCTCAAGGGAGCCATGCTCCTGAGCGCCCATGTGGGCTGCTGGGAGATCGGAGGACACTTCTTCCAGGCCGATGACATGACCGTGAACGTGGTTGTGTTCGACAACGAGCACAAGGATGTCAAGGAAGTCGTCGACGGGGTGAAGAGCGAACTGCCCTACAAGCCGATCAATGTGCTGGCAGACCCTCTCCAGGCCATGCTCGACATACGCAAGGCCCTTGCGGACGGCGAATTCGTCTGCATGAACGGCGAACGCTACATAGATGAGAACTCCAGCATCGGCAAGGAATTCATGGGAGCGGCATGCAAACTGCCGTCCGGTCCCTACAGGATCGCCATCAAGTGCCGTGTGCCGGTCATCTTCTTCTATGCAGTCAGGGAAAAGGGTCGGAAATACCGTCTCATAATCGAGGAAGCCCCGGCAGAGAGCCGCAAGGACGTGGCCAGCCTGACCGACGCCTTCCTCGCATCACTGACCGCAGTATTGGCGAAATATCCACGACAGTGGTTCAACTTCTACGACTACTGGAAATAAACCTCAGACAGAAATGAAACTTACCCCATCTCTCGAAGCAATGTACACCCATGACACCACCAAGGCCGGTGTCGCACAGCGCAGGGCGCAGGAAATTGCCTTTGCGCCTGTAGTGTTCCAGGTGTCACGCCTCATGATCAAATACGGAATACTCGAGATGCTCCAGAACCGCAAGGACGGAGCCACCGAGGCAGAGATCGCCGCACAGTGCGGAATCTCGCGCTATGCAGCCAAGGTACTCCTCGAGGCTTCCCTCTCGATAGGAACCGTCATTGTGGACGGCGACAATTACAAACTCACCAAGACAGGATGGTTCCTGCTCAATGACGAGAGCACCCGTGCCGACCTGGACTTCAACCACGACGTGAACTACCTGGGTCTCTTCTACCTCGACGAGGCTCTCGAGCAGGGCAAGCCTGCAGGACTCAAGGTCTTCGGTGAGTGGCCTACCATCTATGAGGCCCTATCCTCCCTGCCTGACCAGGTAAAGAAGAGCTGGTTCGGATTCGACCACTTCTATTCCGACAATTCCTTCAAGGAAGCCCTCGAGATGATCTTCGACAAGGCTGAAAAGCCTGTGCGCAAGCTCCTCGACGTGGGCGGCAACACCGGCCGCTGGGCAATGCAGTGCGTGGGCCACAACAAAGATGTCAACGTAACCATCATGGACCTGCCTCAGCAGATCGGCATGATGAGGGAGCAGACTGCCGGCAAGGACGGCGCCGACCGCATCCACGGTTTCCCTGGCAACCTTCTTGACGAGAACACCAAGTTCCCTACCGAGCACTTCGACGTGATCTGGATGAGCCAGTTCCTCGACTGCTTCTCAGAGGAGCAGATCGTAAGCATTCTCCGCAGGGCTGCCGAGTCTATGGACGCCGACACCCGCATCTACATCATGGAGACCTTCTGGGACCGCCAGAAATACGAGACTGCAGCCTATGTGCTCACCCTCACCAGCATCTACTTCACCGCCCTCGCCAACGGCAACAGCAAGATGTACCATTCCGACGACATGGCACGCCTCGTAGAAGAGGCAGGCCTCGAAGTGGAGGCTCTCCACGACAACCTCGGACTCGGCCACAGCATAATGGTATGCAGGAAGAAGTAAGGATAACGGGCCTGATCCCGCAGAGGGCGCCTATCGTGATGGTGGATGAATTCCTGTCCTATGACGGGGAACGCTCCACCACTGCACTCACCGTACGCGAAGACAACATTTTCGTGGACGGCGGACGCATGAGCGAGTGCGGACTCATCGAGCACGTTGCCCAGTCGGCAGCAGCCCGCGTGGGCTGGGAATGCCGCGAAAAGGGCGTCGAAGTGCCGCTCGGATTCATAGGTTCGGTAAACAGATTCACGGCTGAGAGGCTGCCGCTGGTCGGCGAAAGGATCGTCACCACAGTGGAAGTCGTCCAGCAGGTATTCGCAATCACACTCATCCAGGCAGAGTGCCGCATCGGCGACGAAATGGTGGCTCAGGGCAGGATGAAAATATTCATAAAGGAAGACTGATGATATATTTCGGAGCAGATTCCATGCGTACGGCACTCGGGGACAGGGAGGCAACTTTCTGCGCCCTGGAGGAAGCGCGCACAGGTCTGAAATATGACGCAGAGCTCGAGATGATAGCCGGCCGCATAAACGGCTACACCCCGAAAGCGGGCTTCACCAAGCTGGAAAGCCTGCTGCTAGACTGCATTGGCGAGGTCTGCCAGGCCTCGGGAGTCAGTCTGTCCGACAGCCGCACGGCTCTCGTGCTTTCCACCACAAAGGGCAATGTGGAACTGCTCGCCGGAAAGGAAAGCATTCCTGAAGATGCCTTCCTGGGCGTCACTTCCGCCAAGCTGGCCCGCGAACTGGGCTGTGCCAACGAGCCTGTGGTCATCTCCAACGCCTGCATCTCCGGCGTGAGCGCCTTCGTAGTGGCCCGCAGGATGATTCTCGGCGGAAAGGCAGACAGGGTCATAGTGGCCGGCTGCGACACGCTCTCGCGCTTCATCGCCACCGGTTTCGCGTCCTTCAAGTCCATAAGCAGCGAGCCTTGCAAGCCATATGATGCCGGGCGCAACGGCCTCAACATCGGCGAGGCCTGCGGAGCCGTATTGCTCACATGCGACAAGTCAGAAACCTGCGGAGCCAAGGCAATCGCTCTCGAAGGCGGAGCAGTCAGCGACGACGCCAACCACATTTCCGGACCATCCCGCACCGGCGACGGACTCTTCTTCGCCATTGACAATGCCATGAAGCAGGCCGGCATATGCGCCGACCAGGTAGGATTCGTAAACTGCCACGGCACCGCAACCGCCTACAACGACGAGATGGAGAGCAAGGCCGTCACACTCGCAGGCCTGCAGGACAAGCCTCTCAACAGCATGAAGGGCTATTTCGGCCATACCTTCGGAGCGGCAGGAGTGATCGAGACCATCATCTGCGCCGAAGAGCTCAGACGCGGCAGACTCTACGGAACCAAGGGCTTCAGCCTGCTCGGAGTTCCCTGCCCTATCGTCGTTTCGGCAGACAGCCAGCCTATCGGTCCTGCACGCTGTGTAAAGACCGCCTCGGGCTTCGGAGGCTGCAATGCGGCCATTGTGCTCGCCGACGCATCCCTCGGAGACAGTCCATCCGACGAGTCTGTGATAGCAGATATGCAGACAGTCGCCAGCCTCTCCATGGGCTGCACCGAAAACTTCGCCGAATATATCCGTGCGGAATACAAGGCCCTCAACGACGCCAACCTCAAATTCTTCAAGATGAGCGACCTGGCGAAGCTGGCCTATGTAGGCTGCGAGAAGCTGCTCGCCGGCCGTTGCCTCAAAGAAGAATACGAACCGCGCGATATTGCCATAATACTTTCCAACCGTTCGGCCTCCCTGGACGACGACCGGATCCATCAGAAAAACATCGAATCGCCGGAAGGAGCCTCCCCTGCCGTCTTCGTCTACACCCTGCCGAACGTGGCAGCGGGCGAAGTCTGCATCAGGAAGGGCTTCAAGGGCGACAACACCTTCTTCATAGAGGACGCACCGACCAGCCTCTGTGAGGATTATGCGCGCTACCTCATCACCCGCGGCCACGCCAAGGCCGTCGTATGGGGATGGTGCGAACAACTCGGAAACAAAGCAGAAATCAATATAAACCTTTCAACAATCAGATAAAAGAATATGGAAGCACTTATCGAAGAAATCAAGCAGAACCTCATCGAAGCACTCAACCTCGAAGACATAACCCCTGCAGACATCGACACCGATGCACCTCTCTTCGGCGAGGGACTCGGACTCGATTCCATCGATGCACTCGAGATCATCCTCATCCTCGAGAGGAACTACGGCATCAAGATCGAGAACACTGCAGCGACCCGTCCTGTCTTCAAGTCAGTACGCAGCCTCGCAGAATACGTAGCGAAGAACCGCAAGTAATGAGGATAGCTGTCAGCGGCATAGGAATGGTGAGCGCCCTCGGTGTGGGCGTAGAGAGCAACCTGGAGGCATTCAGGATCGGAAGGAGCGGCATCAAGGGCCGTTCCGCACTCATTGCGACCCGTCACGATCTGCCGGTGGGAGAACTTGAGCTAAGCAACGCCCAGCTCAAGGAGATGCTTGGCATCGACGCCTCCCGCCACGTGTCCCGCACCGCCCTGCTGGGTGTGCTGGCCGTGCGTGAAGCCCTCGCAGACGCAGGAATCACAGACGCCTCGAAGGTCGGGCTCATCAGCGCGACCTCAGTCGGAGGCATGGACCTCACCGAGAACTTCTTCCCGGAGTTCATGGAGGATCCCGAGAGCGGAGACGCTGAGATGTGCCGCATGCACGATTGCGCAGCGAGTACCCGCTTCATCGCGGAATTCTGCGGCATAGGCGGCTACACTACCACCATCAGCACCGCATGTTCCTCAGCCGCCAACGCCATCATGATGGGCGCAAGGATGCTGGAGCACGGCCTGCTGGATACGGTCGTAGTCGGCGGCACCGATGCCCTGAGCAAGTTCACCATCAACGGTTTCAAGTCCCTGGCCATACTCGACAGCGCCCCATGCCGTCCATTCGACGAGACGCGCACCGGCCTCAACCTCGGAGAAGCAGCAGGCTACATAGTCCTGCAGGCAGACAAGGAACTCCACAGGGAGCCATATTGCCGTCTCGCCGGCTTTGCCAACACCAACGACGCCCACCACCAGACAGCCTCATCCGCAGACGGAGAGGGCGCCTATCTGGCTATGACGCAGGCCCTTGCGAAAGCAGGTCTGGACGCCGCGGACGTCGACTATGTAAACGTACACGGCACGGGCACAGGCAACAACGATCTCTCGGAGGGCACTGCTCTCAAGAGGATATATGGCGAAGCCGTGCCTGAGTTCAGTTCCACCAAAGGCTTCACAGGCCACACCCTCGCTGCAGCAGGCGGCATCGAAGCAGTACTTTCGGTGCTCAGCATAGCCAAGGGCATAATCTGGCCTAACCTCGGGTTCTCAACCCCTATCGAAGGACTCGGACTCGTTCCGCAGACCAGGATGAAGGAGGGCCTTGAAATCAATGCCGTTATGAGCAATTCCTTCGGATTCGGAGGTAACTGCTCGAGCGTGGTGTTCTGCAGGAACGGGAATCCGGAAATCGCAGAGCCAAAGCCGCTGGAATGCTGGGTGGAAAAAGA
>JAKSJK010000096.1 GCA_024398095.1 Bacteroidales bacterium | reverse complement strand
CAATGAGTCAAACTGTTACGCGGCATTTCACCAACCGAAAATGTCCATTATACCTCAGCTGACGCTGAACACCCCTCGGGGGTGGGGGCCGCTCGTTCGAGTGACCGCACACGAAAAGAGTCTGCACTTCTGCAGACTCTTGCGGTGCGGACGAGACTCGAACTCGCGACCCCCGGCGTGACAGGCCGATATTCTAACCGACTGAACTACCGCACCATTCGGTTGCTTCATTTCTGAAAGCGGATACAAAGGTAGTCCTTTTTTTTAATTCTGCAAAATATTCTTCTGATTTTTGCTAAAATTTGATCAAATTGAAGATAATCCTTTGGATTTTCGTAATTTTGCAATCTTGATCGCAATGCAAATGGAGAACATTGAAGGAAATATCCTTATTAAGGGAGCCAGGGTAAACAATCTGAAAAACATCGACCTTGAAATTCCCCGTGGGAAACTGGTGGTCGTTACCGGAATATCCGGCTCCGGAAAAAGTTCTCTAGCCTTTGACACACTCTTTGCCGAAGGACAGCGCCGCTTTGCCGAGAGTCTCTCCTCCTATGCCCGTCAGTTTCTTGGAAGGATGTCCAAACCTGATGTGGATCTGATAGAGGGCATTCCGCCGGCAATTGCTATAGAGCAGCGTGTAAATATCCGCAACCCGCGTTCTACCATAGCAACGACAACCGAAATATACGACTTCCTCAGATTGGTTTTTGCACGTATCGGTCACACCTATTCGCCGATCTCCGGAGATGAAGTCAAGTGCCATAATGCCAACGATGTGATGGCCTGGCTTTTTGAAGAGGGAAGGGAAGGCGTTGCATATTTGCTTGTCGACCTGGATTGGCAGAAGAGGACCGACAAGGTGGAACTGATGCTCTCTCTCAAAGAAGAAGGCTATACGCGTTTTCTTGCAGATGGCAAGCCTGTACGTATCGAAAATGAGCTCCAGCTTGCTCAGGAAGGCAATTTCCATGAGGAGGTGTGGCTGCTTGTAGACCGTGTCCGGATGGATTGCGGCAGAGAAGGGCAGGACTGGGAAGATACCCGGGCACGTGTACTCGCGTCCATTGAAACTGCTTTCGGCAAGGGGGACGGTGCGCTTACTGTCAAAACTGATACCGAGACCAAACGTTTCTCGACGCGTTTTGAAGCCGACGGCATGACCTTTCCGCAGCCCGACGAATATCTCTTCAGCTTCAACAGCCCGCTCGGAGCCTGTCCGGTGTGCGGCGGACTCGGAAAGATAATAGGTATCAGCGAGGATCTCGTTGTGCCGGATAAGAGCAAAAGCATCTATGACGGTGCCATTGCCTGCTGGAGGGGTGACAAGATGGGCTGGTTCCGAGACCAGATCATACTCAATGCGGAAGCTAATCACATAGATGTCTTCAAGCCTTGGTGCAATCTCAGTGAGGAAACCCGTCGCAAGATCTGGGAAGGGTGTCCGGGAAAGACCGAAGAGACATCTATCATCGGTTTGAATGAATTCTTCCAGTGGGTCGAGAAGAACCGCTACAAGATTCAGTACAAATACATGCTCACCCGCTATTCGGGCAAGACAAACTGCCACGCCTGCGGGGGTAGCCGCCTTAGGACAGAAGCACTTTATGTGAAGGTTGGGGGGAAGACTATCCAAGAACTGCTGTCCATGAATGTGGAGCAGATGCTTGCTTTCTTCGAGTCACTTGAGCTCACTTCTTCTGAAGCCGCCATAGCGGGGAAGTCCATAGAGGAAATCACCTCCAGACTTCATTATATCCAGGATGTGGGACTGGGATACCTTACCCTTAACCGTACTTCCAACACTCTTTCCGGCGGCGAAAGTCAGAGAATCAATCTCGTAACCGCACTCGGTAGCTCGCTGGTCGGCTCCCTGTATATACTTGATGAACCGTCAATCGGTCTGCATCCTCGTGATACAGAGAGACTTATCTCTGTGCTGAAGAGACTTCGCGATCTCGGAAACACAATAATTGTAGTCGAACATGACGAAGAGATCATGCGCGCGGCAGACCTTCTGATCGATATGGGACCGAAGGCGGGATTTGCCGGCGGCGAGGTTGTATTCCAGGGAAAACTTCCGGGTGAAAACGGTTCCGTGGACGGAATCTGCAATTCCGAGATAGAAAAATCCCTTACTCTGCAGTATCTCAGCGGAATGCGTTCCCGCTACAAGAGGGAAAAGCGCAAATCCAACTACGGCATTGTTGTCGAGGGGGCGCTGGAGCATAATCTGAAAGACATCACGGTGAAATTCCCGCTGAACACCCTGACAGTCGTGACAGGCGTCAGCGGCAGCGGAAAGTCATCTCTTGTCGGCGACATACTCTATCCGGCACTGAACCGCCACATCAATGAAACCGGCGAAGCTCCTGGTACATTCAGGCGTCTCAGTGGCAACCTGGACCGCATACAGCAGGTAGAATATGTCGACCAGAATCCGATCGGACGCAGTTCCCGCTCCAATGCCGTCACCTACCTGAAAGTGTACGACGACATCCGCAAGCTTCTTTCAGACCAGCAATATGCCAAAATGAACGGATACGGTCCGGCGCATTTCTCATTCAACCAGGAAGGCGGACGCTGTCCCGAATGTCAGGGCGATGGTTTCGTGAAGATCGGCATGCAGTTCATGGCAGACGTTACCATGCTCTGCGAGGCATGTCAGGGACGCCGCTTCAAGCCGGATATCCTAGAGGTGCGTTACAAGGGAAAGAATGTCGACGACATACTGAATATGAGTGTTGCCGAGGCTGTCGAATTCTTCTCCGGCCAGGAGGACTCTGCAGCGAAACGGATCGCGCAAAGGCTCCAGCCACTTGTCGATGTGGGTCTTTCCTATATCAAACTCGGGCAGAGCAGCAGTACGCTTTCGGGTGGAGAGAGCCAGCGAATCAAACTGGCGTACTTCCTCTCGATGACCCAGGACCGCGACTCCGCCAGGAAGAGCAACAGCATAATGTTCATCTTCGACGAGCCGACCACCGGACTGCACTTCTACGATGTTGAGAAGCTTCTCAAGAGTTTTGATGCTCTTCTGGCGAAAGGCCATTCCATCGTTGTGGTGGAACACAATCCGGATGTCATCTCTGCTGCGGACTGGCTGATCGACCTTGGACCTGATGCTGGCGACAGGGGAGGAGAACTTGTTTACGCTGGAACACCGGAGAATATCGGCAAGTGCAAGGAAAGCTTCACTGCAAGGTACATCCACCCGGATCAGTGCAAAGGATAACCGGGCTCCCAGTCTTCCGGGTAGACATGTATCCAAACCATGGTACTCGTATCAAGCGGCTCGCCCACATCGAAGTGAAACAGCCCTGACCCGGGGTTTCGGAAATGCAGTACCACGCTGCTCTTGTCTTCGCTGAGTTCATAATCGTAGATACCCCTCTCAACATCGAAATCCAGGTATTCCTGATCGATTTCGCATTTCATGTTTGGCGGAAAGTAGTCCGCCCAGAACCGCATGCTTTCCCCCACGCGGGATTCGTGATATCCGTCATTGTGGAATTTTACCCAAGCCGGTGCCACTTTCACATTTATCTGGCATTCGGCGGAACATCCGCTTCCGTCTATGGCCCAGCATGTGATGGTGCAGGTGCCGTCGCCAACCGCCGTAACTGTTCCATTGGTGTTTACCACAGCCACTTCCGGGTTGCTCGTGCGCCACTCCAGAAGATCGACACCGGCGTCCTGGGGTAGAATAGTCGCCAGTATCGTATGTGTCTGACCGGCGTAGTTGAAGTCCAGCGACCGGGCATCGAGCGTAATCGACTGGACATATTTCAAAAGGTTTTCCTTGTCTATCCTCCAATCTATGCTTCCGCGCCCGTCATCGCCGCTGTTTCCGCCTGCTTCTCCATAGCTCCCGACTCCGTCGCCCTTTGGGCATATGGTGACAGTGTAGCTGCAGTTCCTTCTGACATTGAAGTCCTGGCGGCGGTCACCCAGATAGAAACGGTAGCGTATGTTTTTCCCCGGCAGGGTATACAGTCTGTCGGAAGAATACATCGCTTCCATCTCAATATACGAGCAAAGCCTGTTCTGCGTGGTTCCCTGCAGATTTTCCAGCATGTACACATCCAGCAGACCGCTTTGGGGTACACCGTCGTTGAGGATGTCTGCATCATAATCTGTTTTCGAAAAACCGCTGGAAAAGAGGTCGTCGGCACTTTCTGCCCTGCTTTCCCCGAAGAGGCGTACAGATTTCGGGCATCCGAAAATCCGGACGCTCTTGACTATGTACTCAACGTCTTTATCCAGCCCTGATCTGTCCACTCTCAACCTTATCCTGGCCAGCGACCTCTCCAGCGGCACCGTTACTCTCTGTTCTTTTACACCGCTTATCTGCACGTCCCTCAGGCATCCGCTCATCGGACATCCCAGCGAAAAATCGTCGCAGCGTGAAAGATGGTATCTGTATACATCCAATTCTTCCCTGGTTTTGCAGTTCAGCCTATAGCCGATATTCGCACACACATAAATCGAGTAACGGTTGTTCTTAAGTATATCCATTTCAATGCTGTATTGCCCGTCTGCAGCATTGATACCGCTTATATACCTGCTGTCCTCCAGCTCTCCCTTGCTGCTGAATACGAAAATGTTCAGATCGCTGATCAGATCTTCGTCCGGACTAACGGATTTGGTTGCAAAACCGAAGTCCGGGGTGGTCGTTCGTATGACCACCCTCGAATACTCCGGGGCCTTGGATTCAATGGTTTCGGCCAGATTTTTCCCGCAACTTGCAATCCCTGCAGGCGCAAGGATGGTAATCATGAAAGATAGAAGGTAATTTTTCATCGAATCAAAACATTTCGGTTGTATCGTCCATTTCATGCCAAGGTTCTATTCTGCAATTGATTTCAACATCAGCGGCTGACACAGGTACATCCGGGTCGAACGATCCGGTCCGTGTCAGTTTTATATCGAATACATACTTTCGGTTCCTCTCGATTCCGGATGATCCCTGTACAGGGCCGAAGTCTTCACGGTTTATGTCGATAGGCCAGTAATAGGTAACTCCACGTACTTTCCCCTCTATGACAAGCCGTGTGAAGCGGGAGCCCAGGCTCTCTTCCCGGCAGCTGTTCGGATAGCAGTAGAGCGACGCGTCCACGGTAGCTGCCACGCTACCGATGGAAGAGGGGAGTCTTGCGGAGAGAATTCCTGGGGACTGAAGCAGGGCCAGGTCTGACGCGTTCAGGCCCGCAGTATTGATTGTCTCAATGACACTGGCCCCGCTTCCATCCAGTATTCCGCAGGATGCGCTCACATTGGTAAGATATACCTTCGCATCCTTCAAAGATTCATTTTCATATGCTTTTCCTGTGAAATCGCAGGAGATGCTTCTTACAACGACTTGTGCTAGAAGCGGGGAAAGTTCAATCCGGCAGTCCCGGTCTATCCTGCTTCCTATCCTTGCATAGCCGCTCATGAGCGGCGACTCCGGATCTTCTTCGCTGATACGCGAGCGCACCTTGTCGAGTGCGTCCCAAGAGTCGATTCCAGCCCAGTCTTTCCTGTCTTTTCCTGAATTGACTACAACAGCGATTATCTTGGGACCGGTTGTGGAAACTGCGCTGACCATGCCATCCTTGACCTTCATTCTCTGATAGGTATCCAAACGGCGCCTGCGGTCGTCTTCAAATACGAATATGTCTGCTTCTCCGTCTTCGATATAAGAAGAGAAAGCCGCACCTCCGGCAGATGGTAGATGGATCCGGACTGTCTCAGCCAGGATGTTTGTGTCTTCGGAGGTGCACTGCACAGCGGCAAGTTGGACTACAGCCCACAAAGCAAGCAATCTAAGAATGACGGGGCGAGTGCACTCGTCTTTAAAAATGGTACTGTAATGATTTTTTTTGCCGATAGACCACATAGCTGTACAAACTTTCTCGGCTGCAAATCTATGTGGCTTTTTGTTCAAAAATCACAAAATTGTGATTCCCATATTTTTTATTGTGAAATGATATTAAACAACAAAAAAAACCGGCCCTTGCGGACCGGTTCGTTTTTGCTGTTATGCTCCGAAGTTATCGAAGAGGATGTTCTCAGGAGCAACTCCGAGGCTGTCGAGCAGGTCGACAACGCACTTGGTCATCATAGGAGGACCGCACATGAAGTACTTGATGTCCTCCGGTGCCTCGTGGTCCTTGAGGTAGGTCTCGTACATCACGTTGTGTACGAAGCCGGCCACATACTTGACACCTGCTGCATCAGCTGCAGGATCAGGACGGTCGAGTGCAAGATGGAAGTGGAAGTTAGGGAAGTCCTTCTCGATCTCGGCGAAGTCCTCGAGGTAGAATGCCTCGACGAGGGCACGTGCGCCGTAGAAGAAGTGTACCTCCTTACCGGTCTTGAGGGTCTTGAAGAGCTGCATGATATGGCTGCGGAGAGGAGCCATACCTGCACCACCACCTACGAATACGTACTCCTGTGAATCAGGATCGTTCTTAGGGAGGAGGAAGTCGCCGTAAGGGCCGCTGATCATAACCTTGTCACCTGGCTTGCGGGTGAAGACGTATGAGGAAGCGATACCTGGGTTTACAGGGAGAAGCTTAGGACCGAGCTCGCGTGGAACGCTCCTGTCGAATGGAGGGGTAGCGATACGTACATTGAGCTTGATGATGCCCTTCTCACCAGGGTAAGAGGCCATAGAGTAAGCACGGATGGTAGCGGTAGGGTTGGAAGAGTGAAGGTTGAAGAAACCGTACTTCTCCCAGTCTGCCCTGTACTCAGGAGCAACATCGATGTCCTTGAAGTCGAGCTCGTAGGCAGGGATGTCGATCTGGATGTACTCACCGCTCTTGAACTCGAGGTTCTCTCCCTCAGGGAGCTTGACGGTGAATTCCTTGATGAAGGTAGCCACGTTGTCATTGCTGATAACCTCGCACTCAAGCTTCTTGACGCTGAGAGCGGAATCAGGAATGGCAATCTTGATGTCTTCCTTGACCTTGACCTGGCAGCCGAGTCTCCAGTTGTCCTGGATCTGCTTGCGGTTGAAGAAGCCGACCTCGGTAGGGAGGATGTTTCCACCACCTTCGAGAACGCGGCACTTGCACTGACCGCAGTTACCCTTTCCACCGCATGCGGATGGGAGGAAGATCTGCTGCTCGGCGAGAGTGTTGAGGAGGTTGCCGCCAGGGGTTACCTCTACGACCTTCTTGCCGTCGTTGATGTCGATTTTAACCTTACCCTTAGGGGTGAGCCAGCCTTTGATAGCGAGGAGGACAGCCACGAGGATAAGAATCACGATGACCATGATGGCCACTGCTGCGATAATTGTCTTTGTCATAATTTATACCTCCTATATATTAAAGCTGGATACCCATGAAGGCCATGAAGGCTATGCCCATGAGGCCTACGGTGAAGAATGTGATACCAAGTCCCTTCAGAGGAGCCGGAACGTTCGAGTAGGCGAGTTTCTCACGGATTGCAGCAAGTGCAACGATTGCGAGATACCAGCCGATACCTGAACCGAGGGCGTAGACGGTAGCCTCGCCGCAGTTCACGAAATCCTTCTGCTGCATGAAGAGTGAGCCACCGAGGATGGCGCAGTTCACAGCGATGAGTGGGAGGAAGATACCGAGGGATGAATAGAGTGAAGGCAGGAACTTCTCGACAACCATCTCGACTACCTGTACGATACCTGCGATGACTGCGATGAAGACGATGAAGCTGAGGAAGCTCAGGTCTACTTCTGCGTAGCCTTCACCAAGCCATTTGAGTGCGCCCGGTGCGAGTACGTAGGTGTTGAGGAGGTAGTTGATAGGGAGGGTGATGAGAAGCACGAGGATAACAGCGATACCCAAACCGTTAGCTGTCTTCACGTTCTTTGATACTGCCAGGTATGAGCACATACCGAGGAAGTATGCAAAGATCATGTTGTCAACGAATATTGACTTTACGAATAAGCTTAAATATTCCATAGTAATGATCTGAGTTTGATGTTATTTCTCCTGAAGGTCCTTCTGGAT
>JAKSJK010000095.1 GCA_024398095.1 Bacteroidales bacterium | reverse complement strand
ATGCCCGCCTCAACGGTTTCGATACCCTGATTCTTGAGAAGACTGTCAATATGGGCGGCGAGTGCTGCGGTTGGGACAGACAGGGCCATCACATAGATAACAGCGTACACTGGCTTACCGGAACCAAGAAAGGCACCGACATCTATGAGGCATGGTGCGAGACAGGAGCCCTCGGCCCGGACATCAAGACCACTCCGGTCGATCCTTTCTTTGTGATGGATCTTCCCGACGGACGCAAGTTCCACCTTTGGCATGACCTGGACAGACTTCGTGACGAACTGATGCAGATCGCCCCTGAAGACGAAAAGGAGATAGACGCCTTCGTGAAGGCCATCGCGGGCTATCAGAAAATGCAGGTCAACGCGGCTATGCCGAACGATCTGGGAACCTTCAGGTTCTGGATGCAGACCATATGGAGGATGAGGGGGGCGCTGGTCCCGCACATCCGTTTTGCGAAAATGACAATACGCGAATATTCCAAGCGCTTCAGCAATCCGATGCTAAGGCAGATTATGGAGGCCTATTTCCCGCGTGACTACTACACCGAGGCCATGCTGTACATCCTCGCAATCGTGACCAGCGGTAACGGAAACCTTCCTGAGGGAGGCTCCCAGGCTCTTACTGACAGAATGCTCCGCAGATATGAGAGCCTCGGGGGAGAATACCGTACAAGTGCGTCCGTGGAAGATTTGGAGATCGCAGACGGCAGGGTTCAGGCGGTAATTCTCAAGGGAGGCGAAAGGATTGAGTGCTCCCATGTGATCAGTGCCTGCCCGGTGAACATTCTTCTGGAAAACATTCTTCACGGACGGTATTCCGATCCTTACTTCGACAAGAGAATGGGGAATTACGGCGATCACCCTCTGTTCAGCAACGCCGTTGTCTACTTCGGCGTGAAGGGCGGGGACGAGGGACTGGATCCGACTGCGATACTCTCTACCGGCGACTTCAAGGTGGCCCGCAGAAGGCACAGGGGATTGCTCTTCCATAGTTACTCACATGAGCCATCCTACGCCCCCGAGGGCTGCTTTACCTGTCAGGCCATGGTGATGCAGTACGGCGCCGACTTCGACTTCTGGAAGAAACTCTGGGATGAAAGCCCAGTCCGCTACCGTGAGGAGAAGTCGCGTATGGCGGAGGAGATCAAGGCCAGGCTCGAGGAAAGACTCGAGACTCTTAAAGGCAGGATGGAGGTGCTCGAAGTGCTGACTCCTCTTAGTTTCTACAAACGCTGCGGAGCCCACAAGGGGGCATATATGAGCTTCATCCGCACGCCTCTTGCCGGCACAGAAAACCATAATGGCCGTATAGGGGGTATCTCTGGTCTCTATGTCGGAGGTCAGTGGGGACTGACCGGAGGCATGCCGGCCGCAATCTGCAACGGCAAGTTCGCAGTTCAGAGATTATGTAAAGACCTGGGAAAGAAGTTCATCGGCCGATAAAAATGATTATATTTGCAGGCTATGAACAGATTTTTCTTAACCATCTATAGATTTTTCAAGAAGCAGCGCGCACTTATGTGGGTGCTGCTCTTGTCGTCTTTTGCGGTTTTCGCATTCTTTGCCGCCAGGCTTACCTATGTAGAGGACCTCACCCAGCTCCTGCCGCAGACCGAAAAGGCAGAGCAGAGCGGACTTGCATTCGGACAGCTCAGTGTAAAGGACAAGATATTCGTGGAGATACTTCCGACTTCTGAAGAGGTCGGAGTTGAGGCTCTTGCGGAAGCCAGCGACCTGTTCGTTGAAAAGCTTCAGGCGAAGGATAGTTCAAGACATTGCATCAACAATATACTCTACCGCATCGAGGATGAGTGGGCGGTAAACGGCCTTGACTACGCCCTGGCCCACTTCCCAAGTCTCATCGAGGAAGGCTTCTACCCTGGCTTCGAGGAGAGACTGTCCAAGGATGCTATAGATGCCCAGATGGCCCTCAATGCGGAAACCATCGCAAACGACTGGGAGGGCAATGCCACAATGCTTGTGAGCTACGATCCTGCCGGCCTGAGGTATGCGATGCAGGAGGAGGGAATGTCCCTTGCCGGCGGAATCGGCGGTTACGGCATATGCGAAAAGCATTTCTTCACCCGCGACAGCACTGCCGCGCTTGCGTTCATAGCTCCCGACTTCAAATCTTTCGACTCCGCTGCCGGTGATGCTCTTGTGGGCATGATCCGAGAGTCTGCGGACGAACTCGAGGCGGAGAACCCTGATGTCAAGGTGCTCTTCCACGGTGCCACCGTGCTCAGCGGCGGCAACTCCAACCGTATCCAGAAGGATATGGGCTGGACCATAGGCCTGTCCCTGCTTGTCATCCTCATCGTGCTGATGATCTGCTTCAGGAACTGGTCTACCATCCCTTATCTGCTGGTGCCCGTATTCTACGGCATGGTGCTTTCCATGGCCTGCATCTACTGGATGAAGGGCAGCATGTCCCTGATGGCGCTCGGACTGGGGTCCATAGTGCTCGGCATCGCGATGAGCTATGTGCTTCATGTGCTTACCCATTATAAATATATAGGCGACCCGGAGCAGGTGATCATCGACCAGGCGACTCCAGTCTGTCTTGGATGTATCACTACCATCGGCGCGTTTGCGGGACTGCTCTTCACCGAGAGCGAACTGCTCCGCGACTTCGGTATTTTCGCCTCGATCGGTCTCGTCGGAGCAACCCTCTTCGCCCTGATCTTCCTGCCTCATTTCTTCAATCCGTCAAAGAATACCCGCAACGAAGCTGCCTTCGCCTTCCTCCAGAAGGTCAACGGCTACAAGCTCGACCGCAACATCTGGCTTTCAGGTCTTATCGTCCTTGTCAGCATCGTCTGCCTCTTTACTTCACGCAAGGTCGGGTTCGACAGCAATATGAAGAATATCGGCTATGTCGCACCGGAAGTCGCCGAGTCTCAGGATTTCTATGCCGAGAAGGTCAATCACGGTCTGATGTCGGTCTATTTCGCATCTTCGGCTACCAGTCTCGATGAGGCTCTGGACTATAACAAAGCCATCGTGGAGGTTATCGACTCGCTCCAGACCGCTGGACTCGTGCAGCAGCACTCAGGCATCTCGGCTCTCTTCAAGAGCCAGGCGGACCAGCAGGCGAACATCGATTGCTGGAAGGCATTCTGGACACCTGAGAGGATAGCACAGGCCAGGAAGAATATAACGTCGGCAGCCAAGGACAACGGTCTCGACCCTGAGATGTTCGATCCGTTCTTCACCATGGTGGAGATGGACTACGAGGCTGACGACCTGTTTGAGTCCGGCGTGCTGCCTGTGGAACTCTCGTCCAACTTTGTGGAGAAGGTGGGTGACGACTATCTCGTGTTTACCTCGACTCTGCTGAATCCAGAAGACAAGAAGGCAGTCTGCGATGCTGTCTGCGCCAAGCCTCACGCGCTTGTGGTGGATCCTTTCTACTACATGTCCGATATGATCGAGATTGTCCACAACGACTTCAGCGTGGTGCTCCTCATATCATCGATCTTCGTGCTGATAGTGCTCCTGATTTCGCTCCGCAGCGTGCTGCTCGCACTCCTGGCCTTCCTGCCGATGTTCCTGAGCTGGTACATCGTCCAGGGCATCATGGCCATCTTCGGCATGGAATTCAACCTGATCAACATCATAGTCTCCAGTTTCATCTTCGGAGTTGGCGTCGACTACAGCATATTCATTATGGACGGCCTTCTTTCGGCTGCGCGCGGAGGCTCCGAGGATCTGCTTGCCTACCATAAGACAGCAATCACCTTCTCGGCCTTCATACTGGTCGTTGTGGTATGCTCTTTGCTCTTTGCGAAACACCCGGCATTGAGCTCCGTGGGCTTCTGCACTCTGGTGGGAATGGTTTCGACCATCATGATTTCCTACTGCCTGCAGCCGTTCCTGTTCCGTCTGATGCAGAAGGTACCTTTTATGAACAAGATAATTACGCGTAAGAAATAAATGAAAAAGATTCTTTCCCTGGTCGCAGGATTCTTCTGTGGCATTTCCGCATTTGCGGCAGATCCGTCAGCCATTCTCGCAAAGATCGAGAATGCTAATGCCGGTTATCAGACTCTGACCTGCAAGATCGACCAGATCCGTACCCTTCCCAACAAGTCACAGGTGAACATGGCCTGCGACTTCTATTTCAGAAATTCAGACAAACTGGCCATGATCTACACCGAACCTGCCACCGACAGGCTCATAATCAATGGCAACAGCCTCTACCTGAACAGGGGCGGCAAGGCTTCCAAGTTCAGCCTCGACAAGTCCGCCGCTGTGGGTTCTCTCGCAACCAGCCTGCTCAATGCGATCACCGGCCACATCCAGAACGTCGCAGACGCCAATAATGCAGACTACACCGTAGTAGAGGACAGCAAGTTCTATATCGTGACTGTCGCAGCAAAGCAGAAGGCGCCTAAGGGCTATGCGAAGATCACCCTCTACTACCGCAAGTCAGACTGCCTGCTCGAGACCATGAAAATGGAAGAGTTCACCCGTGTCACCAATGTGTACAAGATGAACTCTTTCGCAAAGAACGTCTCAGTGGACGATTCTGTATTCAAATTCTAGATAAGCCCTTCGCGCTTGCAGTTGCGGAACTGCATGCCGACCTGGACTGCACCTCCGTCCGTATCATCACGGTCACCGATCATAAGCGCCTCCTTTGGTTCCACACCGAGGAGGCTGCATGCTTTAAGATAGGTCTCGCGGCAAGGCTTCAGGCCGCCAAGCTGCGGAGCCTCCATCACGAGGTCGAAGTCTGCCGGATCTATGCCGAGGGCTCTGAGCTTCTGTTCTACAAAGCCGTAGTCGCTGAGTACGGCTAGCTTGCAGCCCTCAGCCCGGTATCTTTCCAGCACTGTCTTCAGTCCATCGACAGGCTTGTAGTATTTTTTCAGGACCTTGGCCTGGAGGGGCATATAGCTCTCCCAGAACCAGCGGCTGACCTTATCGCGGCTGATGCCTTTCCTCGCCGCTATTGCGTCGAAAAGGGCGTTGTAGCATTCCTCTGCGCCGCCTTCGTAGAAACGGCCCATGATCTCGTGGCGCGCCTTCCTTTCTTCCTTTAATATAAGGGCGTGACGCAGGTCGCCGAAGATGAGGCGTAAAGCGAGATGACGGGACTCGTAAAGGGTCCCGTCAAGATCGAATATTATTGCTTTTGCTGACATTACAGGGTGTAACGTGCGATGGTTTCGTGATTGAGTTCGTTCTGTGCGAGGACATTCGGTTTGAAGCGGTCTGCAGAACGTCCGGTCTGAATCAGGACGTCCTCCTTGAACTTCGCGAATGACTTCTCCTGGAGACGGAAGACAGCCTGGTCTTTCAGACGGAAGCTCTTTCTCTTTGCCTCGTACTCGATGTTGATCTTCTGGATGTTCTCATCGACGAGCTTGCCGAATTCTTCTGCCTGCTCCTGGCTGACGGTCTTGTCGGTGAACTCGAAGTACCAGTCGTAGCGGCTTTCCTTGAGGTTTGCGTAACCTGCGAAGTACTCAAGCTTGAGGCCGGTGGTTGCGACAGCCTGGTTGACTGCGTTGATGAACTGGCCCTCGTAGAGTTTCTCGCCGGTGATTGTAACGATACCGTTTACCTTTGAGATCATGTGCACGCGAGGAGTGTTCACGAATGGTGAGCCCACCTGGAGAATGTCGTTCATATTGTAGCGGTAGAGGCCGCTGAAGGTGGTTACGAAAGGACAGTACTGCTTGCCTTCCTCGAGCTCGTGGAGCTGGTAGTAAGGTGCATCAGGATCGTCGAATTCCTCAGCCTTCTTGAACTCGTAGTAGTGCATGTGAGGGAAGAGGGTTGTCTCGATGCTGTCGTCGAGCACGAGGCCGGCGCGGCACTCTGATGAGAAGTATGCGAATTCCTGGTAGAACATGTCGTCAGGGAAGCAGCCCTCGAGCTTGTCGAGGTAGATCTGGGTGTTGCCGCACTTCCAGGTGGTGAGGAGGTGGAGGTTTGGCCAGAAGTGCTTAGGAAGCACCTTTCCGTATTTTGCCTTGAGCTCGCGGAGTTCCTGTGCGCGCTCAGGATTTGGCTTGAAGTATGGCTCGCATGCCTTGCGGATGTCTTCAGGGATCTGAACCTTGTCTGACATGGTACCGTTCTCAATGTCCTTTACATATTCATCCCACCAGAAGTCTACATTGTGCTGCATTTCTACCATGGTGGAAGGGTTTGCGGTAACGCAGAGGGTAACGTTCCTCTCGATACCCATACGCATGATGGCGTAGTTGCGGGCGGTGTAGTCCTCGATGTTGAAGATGGCTGATGGAGAAGCGTAGAGCTTTCTTACGAAGCCCGGGCAGCGTGCCTGGGTGAAGCCGGATACGGATCCGTAAATGGTTCCGTCAGGGGTATAACCCTCGATCTGCTTGCCGACGATGGAAACGATGGATCCTTCGTAGACCTTAGGCGCGTTCTTGATGAAGTTGAAGAGCCAGGTCTTGTTCATCTTGCCGTAGATGTTGTTGAGGTAGGCCTCTGAGATAGGAATCCACTTAGGCTCACCGGTAGAACCGGAAGTTGTGGCGTAGAGGAGCGGACGGCCCTGGAAGAGGACGTCGGACGCACCTTCTTTCATCTTGTTGACATATGGACGGAAATCTTCGTAGTCGCCGGCCTTGATGCTTTTCTGATAGCGTGCGTAGAGTTCTGTGTCGGTCTTTGCCTCGAGGATATGAGCGAAGTCATGCTCCTTTCCGTATTCAGTGTTTTTTCCGTACTCGAGAATGGCCCTGAGGGTCTTCTCCTGTGATTTGCGCGGGTCCTTGCTCGCAGCCTTCAGCTTGAGATACTGGATTCCGCCTGCAACTCCCAGCAGGAAGTTCGGTACGAAGGGGAATTTTTTGTCCTGATTTACTTTCATGTTAGTGGTTGTTATTTGTAAGAATCTGTTATACGTCTATTCTGCCGGCCACGGGTTGTGGATGATGCCGGCCATCTCTACCATTCTTGCGTGTGCCTCGTGGCTCAGCCTGGTGACTTCTTCCTTTCTGTTCGCGCTTGTGTCAGGAATCAGAGGGTCTCCCACTGAAATGGTTACAAGCGGGGTGCTTTCATCGCCGAAGAGTTTGTAGATGCCCTTGCGCTCTCTATAGGAAATCACGAGAGGAATCACTGGAATACCGTATTTGTAGGCCATGTTGAAGGCTCCCGGCTTGAAACTTCTGATCGGAGCGTACCAGTCCCAGCGGCAGCTCTCGGGGAAGACATGTATCCATTCCTTCCTGCGGTGGAGTTCGTCGAAGGCTTCGTTGAAACGTCGGAGTCCGCTGCGTTCTTCCGGAATCGGGATGCCGCCTATGCTGCGCATGAACCATGCGTCCTTCCCGCGGAAATGAGGGGCGTACATAGGGGCCCAGAGCCTGTGGTGGCGGATAGCCCAGAGGATGGATACGTAGTCCCACCTGTAGACATGGTTGCAGACGGTCATCGCGCCGTTTTTGAAAAGCTTGCGGTACTTGCGCATCTTGCTGCGTCCGACAACCTTGACTCCGTATCTGATCTTGTTTACGAGAAATCCGAACAGCTCCAGGCCGAAGTAGCACTTGAACATCTGCCAGCGTGCGTCGAAAGAATCGTCGAGATAGGGGTATGTGTCGTCGAATGCTATTTCCTTCAGTGCGGGGGCAGGCTCGAGAAGATGGGCCGAAGAGTCCTCCACCGGGAAGTCGATAGGAATATCAGGGATGAAGGTACCAGCCTTGACGGTCATCTCTTTGTACTTCGGATTGTCCAAACTTGATATTTTCATACCGAAATCTTTCATAAATCGTCCAAAGATACAAAAAAATTATTGAGAAAATAACAAAAATCACGGGCACTGCTATGAATTGGTCGTATATGTGCCCTGTATATTACCTTTATTTTTTTATTTCTACCATTTTCGTGCGGGAAGGGCAATGTTTGATGTATTTATATGATTTTTTGGTATAAATATCGTAACAATGATTCGTTAAAAATTTAACAATTATATAATTTTCAATTACTTACGTATACA
>JAKSJK010000094.1 GCA_024398095.1 Bacteroidales bacterium | reverse complement strand
ATCGGCTATGGCTACCTCAGCCCGATTTCTGGCGGCGCAGGAGTTTCCTACGGATTCTCACTTCCAATCGCAAAGAGGCTCAACCTCGACTTCGAGGTGGCTCTCGGCGCTCTCGTAGGCAAGGGTTATGAGTACAGGACCAACACAATCGACTACTCACTCGACAAGAATGCACCTAACTACCTTGAGGTCAACAAGGACAACACAGATCTCTGGTACAAGAAGCAGGCTGAGGGTGTTCACAAGAGCCCGTTCGTGACTCCGGCTGACGCAAACGGCCAGTCTACACTCTGGTGGGTAGGCCCTACCAGAATCGGCGTCACCCTCGTATATCTAATCGGAAAAGACAACTATAACCGCAAGTAAACCATGAAAAAGATAGCATACATAATCGCAGGCGCGGCTCTTCTCGGCCTCGCATCCTGCACCCACAAGCAGCTCGGAGAAGTCGGCATGTGCGAGAAGGACCTCCTTGTAAAATATAATTGGGATGAGGCCTATGAACAGGCCAGAGGTGACTTCCAAGACCCTATGGACAACTTCCTCTCTGACATCTATGAGCTTAACACCCATGTGATGCCTCTCAGCACCGAAGAGCACATTGACACCACCCTCGTCAATGACGTATGGGGCAATACGCGTCCAAACAACATGGACGTTTTCAAGAAAACCCTCTTCCCAGCCCGCTCCTGGAAGGACCGCGCCCACTTCACCGGTGTCTACGACATTTTCGTGACAAACCTCAATTCAAAGGAAGTCACTTACTTTATCGACACCACCGACATGCACAACTCGATTCCGACGAATTTCGAGTTCCGTGAGTCTTATAATGAAATAATCGGGATTTCTACAGGTATCAGCACAAAGGTAAATCTGGGGCCGGAAGAAGTGTTTGTCCCAGGCATGAACGATCTGCCATTTGGAGATATGACCGGGATCTCGCAGTTGCCGCGCATCTACTACGGAAGCAAGAAGGGTGTGGTCGTAACACCAGGCGTCACTGAGCATGAAGTTGCCGAGACCGAAATCATGATGAAAAAGCTGAAAAGCACCTTCATCAGAATAAACTTCAAAACATCGGTAAACTGTGAAGCAATCGGCGTAAAGGGAGGCATGGATTCCTTTGCATTCCTTATCACCGGCCTTGCCCAGAACTATGATCTGCTGAATGACAAGCCGATCGGAGGTTACAACTATTTTGATTCAAATCCAAGGGAAACCCAGGATGGTCTCTCTGTTTCAACAGATATCCTTGGAATTTCACCTGAAACCGGAAAATGCGAAGCCGTACTTTTCGGAGCAGTAGAGAAATACGTTGATAACGACCTCTTCACCTATTTCGTTTACAAAAAAGCAGACATCACCAAGGAAATCCTGAACTGCAAAGAGGAACATCTCGAGTTGGAGCTCTTCCAGGATACGATGACACTTCCAAGCAACGCTGTTCCTTCCCCATGGGGTAAGGACCTCGTCTGGAACGAGATGAAATAATTCAAGATAGTGCGGACCTGGACTTATTCACAGTCCAGACTCCGCTGAAAACCAATACAATAGCGACCGCCTTGAGTACAGACATACTGTCCATGCCGGTCGCTATTCCTATTATGGCGGCTATGATCGGCTGCAGGTAGCTATACATGCTGACGAGAGTAGGACGGATGTTCTTCTGGGCCAGAGGTATCAGGAAATAGGATACGAAGGTCGCCATCACCACGAGATAAGCCAGTTCTCCGAGCAGTTTGGGATCTGTGCCGGAGAAGTCAAAGCAGACAATCTCCCTGGCAGAAAACGGAATGGCAGACAGAAAGGAGAAGAGGAATACCCACTTCATGAAGGTCACTACATGGTATTTGCTGATCAAAGGTCTGAATATGCCCAGATAGGCCGCGAAACTGATCGCATTGACGAAAAGAAGCACGAACCCGACCCAGGTCGTGCGCTCCACCCCGCCGTCGGCATGGGTAGAGTCGAGAATGATCACAATCACACCGGCGAGACTGACCAGCACGCCGAGAATCTTCTTCCAAGTCATCGGTTCCCCGATGAACATGGCAGCAAAGATCATGGTGAACACAGGACTGAGATTGCTCACCAACGCAATATCTATAGCCTTGGCATAGGGCAAGGCGAAAAGAAACGAAAGCTGTACGCTGACAAATCCGATCAGGGCCGCCAGGATGATTTTCGGAAAGTCAGCCGGATCAACCTTCTCACGCGGAACGAAGGCAGAAGCCAGCCAGAACAAAAGAGAAGCCCCGATAGCCCTCAAGGTGAAGAGAGCCATCGGAGACAGTATTCCGGACCTGGACAGATCCTTGCAGAAGATAATGTTCAGGCCGAAGATGACATAAGCACCGGCCGCAGCCAGATGCCCGATCAGAGCATTTGGTTTTCCTGCAGACATCAGTCAAGGACTATTACCTTGATAAAGTCCTGGAGATGGATAGGGCCCTTGCCGTAGCCACCCTGGGAGTCGCTGACAAGGATGAGAGTGCGGCGCCCGTCGCTGAGTTTAGCTCCAAGGCACATGCCCTCATAGTTCGCCCATGCAATATTCGTAACTGAGAGTTTTGTCGTCCAGGAATCCACAAGAGTCTTGCGAAGGAACTTCTTATCCTTAAGATCAGAGAGCGAAGTGTATGGGGAAATCTTGTTGCCGAACTTCGGTTTCACTCTGTAGAGTTTGCAGATGACATCCGCTCCCACATACAGTTTAGGGATGTTGGCCTCCCTCTCCAGCACCAGAAGGGATCCGTCCGGAAGCGCGCAGACCTCAGGTACACCGAACACATATGGAGAGCCGAAATCAGAGGCCCTGCCGGCATCCATCCTATAGGCATACTGCTTCGAGGCCTTGAGATTGCCCTTGAATGACTGCACCCTGAGGAGGTTTTCCGCTCCCGGGGCCTTCGGACCCGCAGCAGTGCCATCAGCAGGAAGAGTGGTCTCGGTAGTTGCCCAGAAACGGGCACGTCTGCCCCTGCCGCCGAAGCCGAGGGCCTCGAGTCCCTGATTGCCGACCACATGGGAGAACTGCTCAGGCACATCGAGTTCCCTGCCTGTACGCTGACCTTCCATATCATATTCGATGATCCTCTGATCCGCCTCACCGCTGATGAAAACGGTGCCGGACACAGGTACATACACGATTCCTTCGCAGTCGCGGCCTGAAGTGGCGCTGACTTTGTTTGCCATATAGCCCTCGTTGGCAACGGAAACAATCCTGCCTGTTTCCGGATCCTGCTCTATCTTCCATATGTAGAATCCGTCTGCACTCTCCTTGTCGCTCACCACGGCATAGCGTCCGTCTCCCAGAGGAGTGATTCCACTGTAGTTTGCAGCCTTGATACCCCACTTCGAGAGGGCCTGCTGGCCTTCTGCCGAAGATTCGTCCGCCGATTCTGCGACTCCGCCCACTACAGCGCCGAGAAGCGCTCCGAGCAGATCACCGACTCCCTGTGCCTTGACTGGCAGCACACACATCAGGGCAGCCAGAACGATTGCTGTTCTTTTCATACTTACTATAAATTAACACGCAAATATAGCAATAAAGTCCTATCTTTACGGATATTTATGAACTGGTTCTCCAACATAAGCGATTTCGTGTGCGGCTATCCCCTCTTCATTCTGCTGATAGGAGGAGGTCTGTTCCTTTTCATCTATTCGGGGGCACTGCCTCTCCGCAGGCTTGGAGCCTCTATCAGAGTTCTGCGCGATAGGGAGAACAGTTCCCGCAACGGACAGATCAGTTCTTTCCAGGCCCTTATGGCCACCATCAGTTCCACGGTCGGAATGGGAAACATCGCCGGTGTGGCGATAGCAATCTGCATGGGCGGACCGGGAGCCATATTCTGGATGTGGGTCAGCGCATTGCTGGGGATGGCCACAAAATTCTTTGAAGGAACGCTGGCAATCATGTACAGGGGGAAAGATGGCAACGGCAATCTGCAGGGAGGGCCAATGTATGTAATAACCGAAGGACTTGGCAGTAAATTCAAGCCGCTGGCAGTCTTTTTTGCCTGCTTCGGATTGATCGGCTGCTTCTGCGTGATGCAGGCAAACCAGCTCACCGAATCCATCACAACCGTGGTCACAGAACCTCTGGGCCTGGGCAGCGGGCTGGCAGTCAAGGCAGTCATCGGCCTGGTCATGCTGGCTCTCGTGTCAGCCGTCGTAGTCGGAGGCATAGGCAGGATAGCGAAGGTGGCAAGCCGCATCGTGCCGATTATGGTAGGCCTCTACCTGCTGCTCGTCTTCATGGTCATTGTTCTGAATATCGGCAAACTGCCTATGGTGTTCGCTGTGATATTCAAATCTGCATTCAACTTCAGGGCCGGCTTCGGGGCACTTGCAGGCACAGCCATAATCGGCGCCCGCAGAGCCATGTATGTGAACGAGGCGGGAGTCGGAACAGCATCCCTGATGCACGGTTCGTCCAGAAACGACAGTCCGGTCCGCGAAGGCCTCGTGGCCATGCTCGGACCGGCAATCGATTCCGGTCTTGTATGCACCCTGACGGCGATTCCAATCCTGATGGCCGGCAGCATAGGTGCTGACGGCAACTGGTCACTCGCTGCTGCGGACGCCAGCAACGGCATCAAGGGACTGGCCGTGGCCATGGGTGCCTACGACAACCTGCTGCCCGGCTGGGGCCGCTATGCCCTGCTGCTCGTGGTTACCTTCTTTGCTTTCTCGACCATGTTCTCATATTCAGTCTACGGACTCAAATGCGCCAACTACCTCTTCGGCGAGAAATACGGTTCATGGTACAGATACATCTACCTGGCGATTATCCTGGTTTCCTGCATTGTAAGCCTGGACACAGTGGTCT
Source organism: Bacteroidales bacterium (assembly GCA_024398095.1). GTDB lineage: Bacteria > Bacteroidota > Bacteroidia > Bacteroidales > UBA932 > Cryptobacteroides. Next base: position 3,157 of record JAKSJK010000094.1, on the reverse strand, counting down.
GCGTGATGGACTTCGCCTTTGCAATGATGGCGGTCCCTACGATGAGCGCACTCCTGGCACTTGCCCCGAAGGTCAGGAAGGCGGTGAAAGACTATAGATTTTAAGATGAAAAGGAAGTTGCTCATATCGATTTTTATCCTGGCGTCGTCCCTGGGGTGGTCGCAGACAGTGCCCCCGGACTATGACATCCAGGACACTCTGGCGAGAGCGACGGTTACTATACAGAAAGAACGTCCGCGCAACACCACACAGACCGGACTCATGCGTCTGGACACCAAGGAACTGATGCGCGGTGCTGTCAGCTTCGGAACTCCCGACATCATACGTGCCCTGCTCAGTCTGCCTGGTGTGGCGGCAGGAAACGAACTCATGAGCGGAATGTACGTACACGGAGGTGACGGCACAGACAACCTCTTCCTGCTCGATGGTGTGCCACTTTACAACATAAGTCATTTCGGTGGTCTTTTCTCCAGCTTCAACACCGATGTGACCAAGGGACTGGATTTCTACAAAAGCGGATTCCCCGCACGTTACGGCGGACGCCTTTCATCAGTGGTGGATGTGGAAACCAGAGACGGAGACATGCAGAAATATCACGGCACCGTGTCGCTCGGACTGATCGACGGGCGCGTGCAGGTGGAAGGTCCTATAATCAAAGGAAAGAACAGTTTCAACATAGCATACAGACGCAGCTGGATGGACGGCATGATCTGGCTGGCAAAGAAGATCAAGAAGGTCAAAGACATGGATGCCGCCTATTTCATGCACGATTTCAATGCCGGCTTCACCCATCATTTCGCACAGGACAACACCCTGAGGATCAACTTCTTTACCGGCAAGGACGACATGGACATGGGACTGCGCAGGGATAACACAGACCTGGATCTGGATGTGAAATGGGGAAACCTGGTAGGGTCTGCCGGGTGGGAATACAAGATAATCCCCGGTCTTTCCTCCAGCCTCCTGGCTTACTATTCCCAGAGCAGGGCAAACACCGATTACGGCATCAGGATGTCGAAGAACAAACTGGAGGACACGATCAACTCACACATCGGCGACGCCGGAGTGAAATACGGACTTGACTGGTTTCCGAACGCCGACCACCATGTCAGGACGGGAGTGAACCTTGCCGCCAAGATGTACCGCTACAAGGGTCAGGCTCCGGACACGGCTTCCGTGGCGCCCAAGGTTCGGAGCAACGCCTTCGAAGGAAGCCTCTACATAGAGGACGAATATTTCATAACTAGGAACTTCACTCTGAACGCAGGTCTGCACTACTCCATCTACAGCAGCACCAGGAAGACCTGGCACTCTGTCGAACCTCGCGCAGCCATCAAGTGGAGCCCGGTCCATTTCATGGACATCAAGGCATCCTACAGCCGCATGTCCCAGGGTGACCACCTCGTGGCCTCAACCTACATCGACCTGCCGAGCAATACCTGGATGCCGTCCACCGAGACTATACGTCCGGTTACCAGCGACCAGATTTCCGGAGGCTTCTACTTCAAACCTATGAAAGGAATGGACCTGAACATCGAAGGCTGGTACAGGAACATGAACCACCTGCTGATGTACGACGGTCCGAACGCAATGTTCCCGCCTGTGGAGAAGTGGGAGAGCCATTTCACCGAGGGCAAGGGAGAATCCTTCGGACTGGAGGGTGAGCTGAGCTGGCGCAACGACAAAATCAGCGTATCGGCCTACTACACCCTGAGCTGGAGCCGCCGATTCTTCGAAGAAATGTATCCGGACTGGTTCTGGGATCACAACGACAACCGCCACAAGATCAACCTCGTGGGAGCATTCAAGGTCACGAAATGGCTTGAGATAAACGCGAACTGGAACTACCACACAGGCAACCGCATCACCTTCCCTTCCAATGTGCTGCCTGACGGCACCCTGGTCTACGACGAACCATACAACCTGACGCTGCCAGACTACCACCGTCTCGACCTGGGCCTGCTGTTCACACACGAGACAAAGCGTGGGCACAAGCTTGAGACCAACGTCAGCATCTACAATACCTACAATCACAAGAACGCCTTCTTCGCCTATCTGACCACAGACGAGTCCGGCAATGTAAAGGGAACCGCCTACAGCGTGATTCCTATCTTCCCATCCGTAAGCATGGCATATAAATTCTAGAAAATGAAGAGGTTACATCATATAGTTATTTTGACACTCACCCTCCTGGCCCTCAACAGCTGCGAGTATGAGTTCGATGTAAAGAGCAAGGCCAAGCCTGGGCTCTATGCCCAGTGCATTGTGAATGCAGGCAACGGGACCATACAGCTCAAACTGGACTACGCATCACCGGCCCAGGGCAATACTACGGAAATACCGAAGCTCCAGAATGTTACTGTCAACCTGAGGGCCGACGGCGTAACTAATTTCGCTTTTGCAGGTGAAATCGACCATTCAATCCATGGCATGCATGAAGGACAGCTGACCTTTTTCAATGGAAAATCCATGCCTGCAGGTTCAGAAATCGAGCTTAGCGTCAAAGCCGAAGGACTTACGTCCATCACCTCATCCTGCATTGCACCGGCAAACGTCCAGATAGACAGCATCGGTCACCAGATCGACTCAATCATGAATATGCAGATGGACATTTTCAATGTCTACCTTGCCGAGCAGCCTGTCGAGGGACAATACATCGCCTTTAAACTTGAAAAACGTTCCTGGACCGCAGACGAAACATGCAAGAACGAGATCTACACCCCGATAATGGGGAATGCAACCGATACTGAAATAGAGATTGCAAGAATAAGTCTCATCGAGAATCAGCTGATCGACGAAACCGATGATTACGGCGATGTGGTTACGGTAGTGCCAGCCGCTGCCATAAAAAACAAAATGATAACCCTCCCCCTGCTGAACTTCGAATCCATGTGGCCGGATGATCCGGACGATGAAGAAGAGAAGGTCGAATACATCAAGATCGATTATAAGATCTCTGCCTTCGGAGTGGATGAGAACTTCTACCGCTACTCGCTGGCAAATTACCGCAGCAGATCAGATTTCATGGCAATGATGGGTCTGGCTCCAGCCAATTTTGCGTGGAGCAACATCAAGGGCGGCTTCGGAGTCTGCGGTGCTCTATCCAAGATTGACGAATACGTAATAGAATGATAGCCATGAGGTTTCCTAGAATAAT
>JAKSJK010000093.1 GCA_024398095.1 Bacteroidales bacterium | reverse complement strand
TTAGTCTGATAATTCGCCATCCTCACCGGTCTTTTCGGTAGGGATGGCTTTTTTTGTGCTGACGCGTTTCTCGAATTTCTCGCGTGCGAGTTCCTGCATGTCGACGACCGCGTCGCGCTCGTCCACGATCTCGTCGCCGAGGATGGTCTCGATCACATCCTCGAGAGTCAGGATGCCCTGGAAAGAACCGTATTCATTTACAACGATGACTATCTGCTCTTTATCCTCGATCATCTTACCCCATACTTCAGATATCGGGGCATCCTCGTTGAAGGCGCTGACATCGCGGCGGATGTCCTTGAGCTTCACGTCGAACTTGTCCTCGGCCATCAGCTGGAGGGCCTCCACACGGAGGATATAGCCGGTTATGTATTCGTCATTATCCGCGAAGAGAGGAATGCGGCTGTGATGGTAGAAACGGCGGTCCTTGCAGAAATTCTTCACGGTCATCTGCTCGTTGGCGATCTCACAGACCACGCGCGGGGTCATGGAGTCGCTGACTGTCACCTCGTCGAGAGAGATGAGGTTCTGGATGATCTCGTTCTCATCCTCGTCCAGCTCGCCGGACTCCTCTGCCACGTCTGCCATTGCGCTAACTTCCTCGCGGGAGATCGCCGCGTCCTGTTCCTTCGGGGTGATTATCTTCTGGAACCACTGTACGCAGATCACGATAGGGAAGAGTACGGTCACCAGAGCGCTGATGGTCCTGGTGGCAAAACCCATCAGGGACTTGCAGTTGGTGTTGCCTATGGTCTTCGGGATGATCTCTGCAAAAAGAAGTATGGCTACCGTGGTCGCTCCGCTGACGAGTCCGAACCACCATGAAGCATCCATCACTACGGTTGCCTGGTGGCCGATAAGGGCTGCACCGACTGTGTTTGCAATGGTATTGAGCGCCAGAATGGCTGCGATCGGGCGGGAAGGATCCTGCTTGTAGGCGAGCATCTTGGCTGCCGGTTTATAGCCCTCGTCGTCTTTCATCACGACATACGACATGGGCACGCTCATCAGCGTCGCCTCGAGTATCGAACAGAGGAACGAAATCGCGATGGTGAAGAACAGGTATACTAAAAGTAAAAACATAAGGACCTTTATAACGTATGCAAAGATAGGTATATCTTCGCATTAAGACAATTTTTTGCTAAATTTGAAAGAAATGTCGCGGAATTGTGTAGTTATTTGCAGAAGTCTGCGTCTAAAGAGCAAAACAAAACCGAAAAATTATGCTTATACCTGTTTGGAGCATCTGGCTCATAGTAGCCGTTGCATTTGTAATTCTCGAAGTCTTCACGGCCGGATTCGCTGTGATGTGCTTCTCATTCGGAGCCATCGCCGCAGCCATCGTAGCTGCATGTGGAGGCGGACTCGTATGGCAGACCCTGGCATTCTCCATCCTCACGGCCCTGGCGTTCATCTTCGTTCGCCCGATGGTCATCAGGTTGTTCCACAAGAACGCTCCGGAAGTCAAGACCAATGCAGACGCCCTCATCGGACGCAGGGTGCGTGTCTGCGAAAAGATCGACGCTGCTGTCAACAGCGGCCGCGTGGCCCTGGACGGCGACGAGTGGAAGGCAATCACCGCAGACGGTAGCGTGATCGAAGTCGGCGAGACGGTAGAGATCGTCAGCCGCGACAGCATCATACTCACTGTCAGGCTTTAATCCGACCGAGTAAATTTTGTATATAGCGAAAATAATTAACCAACTAATACCTTAAAAATCTATGAATCCGTTTACAATCGTTCTTGCGGCAGTGGTCCTTCTGGTAGTGATCTTCGTACTCAGAGGCATCCGCATCATCCCTCAGGCAGAGACCTGGGTTGTGGAAAGACTTGGTAAGTACAACCGTACCCTGGAGTCCGGAATCAACATCATCTGGCCTATCATCGACAAGGCCAGGCTCATCCACACCCGCCATGTCTACCTTGACGTAGACGGCAACAGCTACGTACGCAACAAGACAACCCACCGCATCGACCTCCGCGAGCAGGTGTATGACTTCCCTAAGCAGAGCGTGATCACCAAGGATAACGTGACCACCACCATCAATGCGCTGCTTTACTTCCAGATCATGGATCCTGTGAAGTCAGTCTACGAGATCGACAACCTTCCTAACGCAATCGAGAAACTCACCCAGACCACCCTCCGTAACGTGATCGGCGAGCTTGAGCTCGATGAGACCCTTACCTCCCGCGACACCATCAACTCCAAGCTCCGCGCAGTCCTCGATGAGGCTACCAACAAGTGGGGAGTCAAGGTTACCCGCGTAGAGCTCCAGGATATCACCCCTCCTGACACCGTACGCGACGCCATGGAGCGTCAGATGCAGGCAGAGCGTGAGCGCCGTGCACAGGTCCTCAAGGCAACAGGTGACAAGGAGGCTCTCATCCTCGAGTCAGAGGGTCAGAAAGCCGCTCTCATCAACCAGGCAGAGGCTGACAAACAGACCAAGATCCTGGCAGCGGAAGGTGAGGCAAATTCCCGCATCATCAAGGCTCAGGCTGAGGCAGAGGCCATCGAGAAGGTCACCGCAGCCCTCCAGGGCACAGGAATGTCTCCTGCAAACTACATGCTTGCAGAGAAGTACATCGCAACCCTCAAGGAGATGGTGTCCGGCAAGGATGGCAAGACTATCTACATGCCTTACGAGGCCAGCTCGATGCTCAGCTCAATCGGCTGCTTCAAGGATATGTTCAACAAATAATGTCTTCGGTCGGAATCTTCGACCAGTCAAATACGGAAATGAGAGAAGCTGGGGCGCAAGGCTCCGGCTTTTCTTGTATACCGGCGAGCCATGCCAGATGCCCGATCACCTCTTCCGGAGTGTGTCTGAGGCGTATCTGCTCCATGTCCAGGCTCTTGTCTCTCTTGCAAAGACGCTCGCCGCTCTCCGAACAGAGCAGGGGAATGTGGGCGAACTGGGGCACTTCGAAGCCCAGCAGCCCATAGAGGTACTTCTGCTGTGCGGCAGACAGAAGCAGGTCGCGGCCGCGTACGACTTCGGTGATTCCCATGAGCGCGTCGTCCACCACAACTGCCAGCTGGTAGGCCCAGGCTCCATCTCCGCGGCGCAACACGAAATCGCCGCAGTGAGTGGCCAGATTTACGCTCTGCGGGCCGTAATTAAGGTCTGTGAAGGTGATATCCTCGTCGGGCACTATCAGCCTTGTGGCAGGCTTTCTGTCGCCATGGGTGGCATTCGGGTCTATATTTCCGGGCCTGCAGGTGCCGGCGTAGACTATGCGGCCGTCAGTTTCGTGAGGGGCCTGGGTGGCCATTATGTCGGCCCTGGTGCACCAGCACGGGTAGGTGAGCCCGAGTTCCTCAAGCCTCTGCAGCTGTGCGGCGTAGATGTCGCCTCTCTGGCTCTGGCAATATAGTCCCGTCTGCCCGCCGTCGAGTCCGCCTTCGTCCCAGTCCAGCCCCAGCCAGTGCAGGTCATCCTCGATATGACGGGCGAATTCAAGGCGGCTGCGTCCTGGGTCCAGGTCTTCGATGCGCAGTACCCAGCTGCCGCCTTTGCTCTTGATGGACAGCCACGACAGCAAGGCGCTGTAGACATTGCCCAGATGCATCCTGCCTGTTGGCGAGGGTGCGAAGCGTCCTTTATAACTGTTTGCCATAGATCCTCCTGCGGCGATGCTGGCGGCTTGGGAAGTCACCCCAGAGATTCTGGACGGCATGGTTGGTTTCGAGTTCCGGATTGGTTTCCGCATACTTGAAACCGCACTTGACGCATCTCGGAATCAGGTCTGCCATGATGATTGCCGGCACGCCCCTGAGCTTGTAGTCGTCGCGGACGCCGATCAGCATCATGTCTACAGTGTCGGTCTTGTGGAAATAGAGAGCCTTGGCCATGTGCCACCATCCGAACGGGAAAATCCTGCCGTTGCACTTCTGCATGGCCTTGGACATGGACGGCATCATGACTGCGAAAGCGACCATATTGTCTTTTCCATCGTTCACGAAGGTCACCAGGTTGAGATCCAGCATGGACAGGTAGAGCTTTACATACTGGTCTATCTGCCTGTCCGAGAGCACGGAGTAGCCGTAGAGCTTGTTGTAGGTCTCGTTCACCAGATTGAAGAATTTGTGACCGATATCGAGGCGGTTTATCTCCCTGCGGGTGTATTTCTTGACATGGAGGCCGTTCTTTTCCTGCAGTATCTTTGAGATGCGCATCATCTTTTCCGGCACTTCGGAAGGAATCTCGATCCTGCGCTCCACCCAGTCTGTTTCTTTGACCAGACCAAGTGTTTCCAGATGCTTCATATAATAAGGATGGTTGTAGAAGGTGATCGCGGTGCCCAGTTCGTCGAAACCCTCTACCAGCATGCCTTCGGTGTCGAAGTCTGTGAAGCCCAGCGGACCTTCTATGTGGTCCATCCCGCGTTCCTTGCCCCAGTCAATGACTGCCTGGATCAGCTCGCGCGCCACCTCCAGGTCATCGATGAAGTCTATCCACCCGAAGCGTACATTCTTTGTGCCCCAGGCTTCGTTGGCGCGTGGGTTGATGATTGCAGCCACACGTCCCACGAGCTGACCGTCTCTGTAGGCCAGAAAGAAATCTGCGTCGCAGAAGTCAAAGGCGGCGTTGACTTTTTTGTCGAATATGTCGACGTCGGCGGATGCCATTGTCGGAACATAGTATGGGTTGCCCTTGTAGAGCTTGTTGGGGAATTCAGCGAATATCTTCAACTGTTTCCTTGTCTGTACTTTCACAATCATAGTTCAAAATTAGCGATTTTATCCGAAAACGGACATTTGTACCAAAATTTGTTGTATCTTTGTTTGGATACCATGTTATATTAAATCAATGACTGAATTACAATATTCTGGTAGTATTGCCGGGTTCAATGCTGCATTCAAGCGCGAAAACCTACACCCTTATCTGTCCGTAGGCGATTTTGCGGATTCGGAAATCCATCTCAACAGGATGGTTTGTTTCAACTGCTATTTTGTAATTTGCCTGGAATCGGGCTTTGGCCAGGTGACCAGAGGCAAGACACTGATACGTTTCAAGCCTGGCGATCTTGTGACCTTCAAGCCTGGCGACAAGATCATGGCGGAGTCTATTCCCGGCATCAAGCCTAGGGGCAAGGTGCTTATTTTTACCCCGGAATTCATTGAAAACACCAGCCTGAAGAAAGACTTCTTCATGTTCAATTTCTTTGATTATGATGCTTCCGAGGCTCTTTCCCTTACGGAAGACGAGAAGATGGAAATAAAGACTCTTTTCCAGAGCATCGAAGGGGAACTCAAACACAAGGATGATTCAATGAGGTCATATATCCTGCGCCTCGGAGTGGCATGCATGCTCTCTCTGTGCAAACGCTACTACGAAAGGCAATTTGACCCTAGCAAGTTCAAGACTTCGGAGTTCATGGTGAAATTGAATGAACTTCTGGATGATTATTATGCTGAAGGCAGTGACATGCCGGAGCGTATGGGTTATCCGACTGTGGCGTGGTGTGCTGAACAGTTCGACCTTGCTCCGAGCATCTTCGGCAACATTGTGCGCCGCCAGTCATGCGTTTCTGCCCAGGAGTTCATCCACGACAAAATAATCGAGAGGGCAAAGGCTATGCTTACCGGAAGCGATATTTCCGTGGACGCCCTCGCAAGAAAACTCGGCTTTACCTATCCTAACCATTTTACCCGTTTCTTCAAGAAGGAGACCGGACTGTCTCCTATGCAGTTCCGTAGAATGAGATAATAATATAAGGATATGAAAAGCAGATTTTTTCTTTTTGTCGCAGCGGCAGCTCTCGCAGTTGCTTCCTGCAAGCCGTCAAGGCATTTTTATGTTGAAGGTTCGCTTGACGGACTCCAGGATGGAGACACTCTCTATCTGCTCCGCAACGGACAGGATACTCTTGTTTCCGAAGTGAAGAATGGTACTTTCGATTTCTTCGGAACTGTGAAGTATCCATGTGTTGCTTATCTTTCCAGTGACAGGGATCTGGATTATGCCGTGATCCGCGAGCAGATCTTCATTGAGAAGGGAGTTATCGAGGTCAAGGGAGCGATAGATTCGGTTGTCGTAAGCGGTACTTATTCCAACGAGGCTGTGCCCGCGCTTCTCGATGAAATGACAGGCATAGTAAATGCCTATTATACTGCTGAGGACGCTGCTGTAAGGGATTCTCTCGGCAATGCCTATGATGTCGCCATGCATGGATTTGTAGATGACAACATGGACAATATCGCCGGATTCTATGTGTTCTCTCAGTGTTACTACGACTACGAGCCGGAGGAAATGGTGGAAAAACTGGACGCTTTCTCAGCGGATGTTAAGAAAAATCCGGGTTGGGAGAAACTCTATGAAGTTGCTCAGAAAAAACTCGAACTGTCCAAGAATGCGCCGTTCATCGATTTCGAGATGCCTTGCCTTGAGGACAACAAGACTCCTATTTCCCTTGGCAGTGTGGTGGCCACCCCTGGCAACAGATATGTACTTCTGGATTTCTGGGCAAGCTGGTGCGGCCCGTGCATGCACGAGATGCCGGTTCTCAAGGAGGCTTATGCGAAATATCACGAAAAGGGCTTTGAAATCTTCGGATGCTCATTTGACGCTGAATACGACAGATGGAAAAAGGCCGTTACGGACAACGGACTCGGCTGGATCCATGTTTCCGATCTCCAGTACTGGGCCAATGCTGCCGGACAGCTCTACGGAATCAATTCGATCCCGGCAAACTTCCTCATCGAATGCGAGTCAGGCCGCATCGTGGCTTCCAACCTCCGCGGCGGCGATGTGCTCGATAAGCTGGCTGAACTTCTGGACGAGTAGTATTGACATCATAATATAACCTGACTATGAAAAGAATATTGCTTTCGGTGGCTTTCCTTGCCCTCGGACTTTCTGCCCATGCCCAGAAGATGCATGTGTTCTCTTCCGGGAATCTGCACTGCAACGACACCGTACTGGTCTACAATCCGGCTGCGATAATTACCGTCGACGGCAAGCCGGCTTCGAAGTCTGTCCGTGGCGGCGAACCGAAGAACCTGCCTACGCTGTGGCTGCTCCACGGTTACACGGGCGACTATTTTGATTGGACGAAACATGTTGACATACAAGCGGTTGCCGATAAGTTTGGCTTCCGTATCATCTGCCCTGACGGTCTGTATGACAGCTGGTACATAGACAACGCCGATCCTCAGAGACCACAGTTCCGTAAGTTTTTCTGGGAGGAACTCTGGCCTGCAATGGACGCTGAATATGGCCTCCAGAGCGACAGGACTTTTATTACCGGTCTGTCCATGGGCGGACACGGTGCCATCAATCTCTTCCTGGATCATCCGGAGCTGTTCAAGGGCGCCGGCTCGATGAGCGGTGTGCTGAACCTCAAGTACAGCGGGGGAGCGAAGACCTATCTCCCGGGCCTTTTCGGTGCGGATGACATCCTGGATCCGAAGGTGACCAAGGAGTGCGCCGTGAACCGTCTCGAGAAGTACAAGGCTGACTTCGGCGCCGAGACCGACAACAAGCTGCTGGTGGCGACCTGCGGCACCGAGGACACTCCTTTCGTGCTTGCTGCCAACGAATTCTCTGAGAAGTGCCGCGAGCTCGGCATCCGCCACATCAAGATGTTCAGCCCCGGCAAGCATGCCTGGCCTTATTGGGACTGGGCTCTGCCATATCACCTCGACATCTTCACCCAGGCCATGAACAATGAGGCCATGGGTGCAGGCAGCAAGACAGTGCGCATGGCTGTCAAGAAGCCTGTAGTGGAGCATCAGTACAGTTTTGTGGAGAACATCCCTTACGCTTCCGACCTCAAGATCAAGAAGAAATTCCGTGCCTATCGTGAGGAGCGCTGCAAGCTGGATGTATGGTATCCGACCGATGTGAAGGATGCCCCTGTGATCGTCTGGTTCCACGGCGGTGGACTCGTGGGTGGCAACAAGTATATCCCTGAGAAACTGAAGAACAGCGGCTGCGTGGTGATTGCAGCGAACTACCGTTTCATGTCCAAGGTCCACATCAAGGATTGCATTGACGATGCGGCTGCCTGCGTTGCCTGGACATTGAAGCATTGCCCTGAGTTTAACGGCGATCCCGCCAAGGTTTTCGTCTCAGGTCACAGTGCCGGCGGCTATCTGACCAGCATGATTGGCCTGGACAAGC
>JAKSJK010000092.1 GCA_024398095.1 Bacteroidales bacterium | reverse complement strand
CATGGTACATCTGGCCCTCCTTGTCAGGAAGCTGGCCGGTACCGAAACCTGAAGCCTGATTTACCATTACAGGTGGCTCTACCTCAAGGTAGCCTGCCTCGGTGTTGCAGTCGAGGAAGAAGTTGATGAGAGCCCTCTGGAGCTTTGCGCCCTTGCCCTTGTACACAGGGAATCCGGCACCGGTGATCTTCACACCGAGGTCGAAATCGATGATGTCGAGCTTCTTGGCAAGTTCCCAGTGTGGAAGTGCGTCAGGACCAAGTTCAGGGATGTCGTTGCCCATCTTGACAACCACATTGTCCTCTGCGGTACGTCCTTCCGGAACGAGGTCGCAAGGAATATTAGGGAGAAGGACGATGAGTGAGTCGAGTTCTGCCTGGTTTTCTGCATCTTTGGCAGTGATCTCGGCAGCCTTTGCCTTCATCTGTGCAACCTCGGCCTTTGCAGCCTCGGCCTCAGCCTTCTGGCCGGCCTTCATATAGCTTCCGATGAGAGCGGCGGCCTTCTTCTGCTCTGCATTGCAGGTGTCCAGCTCAAGCTGGAGGGCACGGCGGTTCGCGTCGAGTTCGTTGATCTTGGTAACGATCTCGCGTGCATCGAAGTGCTTCTTTGCAAGTTTCTCGATAACGAACTCCGGATTTTCACGGAGTAACTTAAGTGTAAGCATTGTATCTGTGTTTTAATTAATCTTCAAAAAAAAGAGAGACTCCCCCTTGCGGAAAAATCTCTCTATCTCTTCATCTCGATCCGCGGGGTTAGTTCTCGAAAGGAATAACCGACACGAACGACTTGTTATCTGCCTTCTTGCGGTAAACAACAGTACCGTCTACGAGTGCGTAAAGAGTGTGGTCCTTACCCATACCTACATTGAGACCTGGGTTGTGAACTGTACCTCTCTGGCGAACGAGGATGTTGCCAGCCTTTACCTTCTCGCTACCAAACTTCTTGAGACCGAGCCTTTTGCTCTCTGATTCACGACCGTTCTTAGAACTACCGACGCCTTTTTTGTGTGCCATAATCTCAAATCTTTAAACATTAATTAAGCGATCTCAACGATCTGGAGTTTGGTAAGATACTGACGATGACCGTTCAGTTTCTGATAACCTTTACGACGCTTCTTCTTGAAAACCAGAACCTTGTCTGCCTTGCAAGTGTCGTCGAGCACGGTTGCCTTCACAACTGCACCCTCTACGTAAGGAGCACCTACCTTTACAGCGCCCTCTGCGTCTACGAGAAGAACAGTGTTGAATTCAACAGCAGCACCTTTTTCAGCCGCGAGGCGGTTGACGAAGATTTCTTTGCCAGCCTCTACCTTGAACTGCTGGCCTGCGATGTCCACAATTGCGTACATTACAATAAAAACTTAAAAAGTTTTGACTGGAAGCGCCCTGCATTGCGCCGCAGGGACTTTAAAGAGCTCGTCAGTCTTATCAAATGGACCGCAAATGTAGTTAATTTTCAATTAATCACCAAATAATTTCTCCAACAGTCATATTTTCGCTGACTGTTACACCACTTTCCCCTCCAACAGTCAGCGAAAATATGACTGTTGGATATAACAAAAAAGTTACTATATTTGTGTCATGGACACTTATTTTATCTATGACAGGCCCGTTACGGGCAAGTATTTCCTCGGTCACAAGGCCGAGTGCAGGGCCATGGCAAACCTCCTCGAGGTGGGCGACCACGTGGTGGTCTACGAGCCCCCGAAGAGCGGAAAGGATTCACTCATCCAGCAGACTCTCTTCAACATGAAGATGTCTTCCAGGCACTTCTGCGCCTGCCATCTGAACGCCCTGCCCGTGTCCAGCCTCGAGGATTTCCTCCTGAGATTCGGCAACAGCGTGATACGCGCAACCTGCTCGACGCCGAACGAATACTCCGAGACGGTGAAGACCCTCCTGCCGGACACGCACTTCGTCTTCGACCGCCAGCGTTTCGCCGATGCGAATGAAGTTGTTTCCGCGAACTGGGAACTGGACGAAAATGACCTGGCCCAGATGCTCAGACTTCCGGCAAGGCTCGCCGAAAAGCGGGAAGAGAACATCATAATGACCATAGACGAGTTCCAGACGCTCGCAGAGCTCCCGGAAGGAGACATGATACTGCGCAACTTCAAATCCATGCTCTCCGACAGATCGCTGAGCCTGCACAAGTGCAGTTTCATTTTCTGCGGATCGCGCTACAACGCAATGAGGGACATCTTCCACCGCAGTCCGATGTTCCGCGGCCTGGTGGAGCACATTGAACTGGAACGCATCCCGGACCTGGACATTGCCGAGCAGATCAAGAAAGGCGTCAACGTGTCTGGAAAGGTGATCGAGAAGGATTCTGTCATGGGCATAATCAACCGCTTCGACAACAACATGTGGTACATCAACCACTTCATGTCCATCTGCGACTCGATGACCAAAGGCTATTTCAACAATGCGATCTTCACGGACGCCCTCAATGCGATGCTGGCCATCCACGAGGTCCGTTTCGTGGGGACGATGTGCAGTCTGACAGGGCACCAGATCAGTCTTCTGAAGGCCATAATCGACGGAATCACCAGATTCACCGCCTGCGAAGTCATCCGCAAATACAGGCTCAATTCTTCGGCAAACGTGAGCCGCGTCAAGGAAGCGCTGATGAAGAAAGAGATCATAACATTCACTGACAAAGACGAGCCGGTAATCATGGATCCCCTTTTCAGATACTGGCTTGAAAAAACCTATTTTGCATAATGGCTAAGAACAAAATCGCAATAATCACCGGCGCCGGCGTGAGTGCCGAGTCCGGCATCAGGACTTTCAGGGACAACGACGGCCTCTGGGAACAGTACGACGTCATGGACGTATGCTCTACCGAAGGCTGGCTGCGCGACAAAGGGCTTATGCTCCGATTCTACAATGAAAGGCGTGCCCAGCTCGCCACGGTCAAGCCCAACGCAGCACATCTGGCGATAGCCGACCTGGAAAAGGACCACGACGTGACCGTCATAACCCAGAATGTGGACAACCTGCATGAGAGAGCCGGCAGCACCAGGATAATCCACCTGCACGGTGAGCTTACCAAGGTGCGTCCGGAGAATTGCTGCAATGAGATGGACGGATTCAGCACAGACAGCGTTTTCGACATCGGCTACGATGCCATAGAACTTGGAGACAAGGCTCCCAACGGAGCCCAGCTGCGGCCGCATATCGTCTGGTTCGGAGAGGCAGTCCCTGAAATCGAACGCGCCATCCGGGTTGTGGAGAAGGCTGATATGGTTCTGATCGTGGGCACTTCCCTGCAGGTATATCCGGCAGCAGGTCTCTACGCGTACGCGAACGCGTCTGCACCTATATATGTAATAGATCCGAATCCGCTGCGCGTCCACGACCGCAGGCTGACTCACATACAGGAAGTTGCAACCAAAGGCATGGAGACATTCAAAAATATTTTGAATTCAAAATAAACTGCCTATCTTTGCAACCGCTTAAGAAAAAGGAGGTGATTTACAAGCTATGATTATCGTACCTATCAAGGAAGGTGAAAATATCGAGAAGGCTCTCAAGAAGTTCAAGAGAAAATTCGAGAAGACTGGCGCGATCCGCGAGCTCCGCTCACGCAGAGAGTTCGAGAAGCCATCTGTCACCAAGAGAAAGGCTCGCATGAAGGCTATCTACGTGCAGCATCTCCAGCTCAACGATGAGCTCTAAAGAATAAAACAAAGAGAGTGGCCCTGAAGGTCACTCTCTTTTTTATTGCAGCAAAGCACTGCCCTATTTGAAGTCTGAATGCTTGACCTCGACATTAACCATACCGGTGGAGTAGTCATATTTAAACGACGGTAGGGTATATTTCCTTACGGAATTTTCCTCGATCAGGGTAAATTCAATGTCGGTACTTTTGGAGAAATAGGCATCATCGAAATAGAACACTACCTTCCCACCTTCCCTAAAGCCGAGCAATCCCTCATGTTGCCCGGTGAGAGGGAGCACATAGTTATCATCAATAGCAATTCCATAACTGCACTTTAGTGTTCGCCCATTTGCCATTGCTTTCATCGGGAATGACGAAGACAACAGCCCATCATCGTTCACCACGGCAAGCCGCAGTTCCGTGCCGAGATTCCATTCCTTTATCTCGATGCTGAGGACATTCGACGCAGCATCGAAAGAGTAGGTCTGCGATCTCGCATCCATAATAAGCGGAGCTGCAAATACCTCAGCCTCAGGACGTCTCAGATAGAGAGAACTTCCCGAAATTTCTGGCTCGAATGTGCTCAGATCAGGATTATCACTGAAGTGGAATGCCTTGAAATTGCCACTCTCAGCGGGTTTTGCACCACTTACCGGAGCATTTCTGTCTGCAATCCAGTTTTCGCCCACACACTTGAGGACCAGGTCCGGGAGCTGGGACTTGTTGCTGTCGAACCAGACATTGATGAGGTCTCCGGTTTTCCACTTGTATTCCGATCCGTCGGCACATTTCACAGAAATGACCTTCGCATCTGCGTCATAATCGACGTAGTTATTCTTGGAAACAGGCTCTTTCTTGCACGATACGAGCGCAAGCATGAGGGCTGCGATAGCTAGAAGTTTGCTTTTCATAAGTCCTAATCTATTAAAATTCAGAATAATCGGTGGTAAGCTTGCTGCAGGTGAAGGTATGTGTCACCCCGCTGGTCATAATCTTCTGCGTCGCACGGACCTCCCAGTTCTTCTCAGTAGCCGGAGTCTGTGACGACGGCTTATAGTACCAGATGTGGCTGGCGGTACGGGAAGCATAATGAGTAGAGTTCTTGTTCAGCTCATTGAAATAGTAGGATGACATGGCGATGTTCGCACAAGTTCCATCGGCGAACCTCGTAAAATTGCCGACTTTCTTGCCACCCTGCCAGAGTTCCACTGTCCAGTTCTGCGGGTCGTCGTTCCACACTTCCGCTACGAAGCAACCTTTCAGATTGACATTGCCACGGGCATCAATGTTGGCGGACCCACCCAGATTCGATGTGTTGAACCAGGAATACTGGTACTGCTTGGCGCCTGTATAAACCTGGTTGCCGTCATATACGCGCAACTGATAAGTCTCGGACTTGAGAGTAGGCTTAGCCACCCAGTCACGCACATTGTTGCCCTTTATCTCATAGAGATTGTAGCAGTTCGGCTCGCCGCTGGTGTTGGAATTGCAGCTCCACCATGCACCGCATGCAGCCCCGTGGATATGCTCATATACCGGTTTGCCGCCCTTGCAGACATAATCATTGTGGATCCAGTTCTGAGGATAATGGGTATGGCCTATCATGACATGAGCCTCCTTGAACTGCGACAGAAGCGACAGTACCTGAGCCCTGTTGTTGGTACGGTCCGAACGTATCTGTATGTGGAGACAGAGGAAAACCACCTTGTCCTCCTTGTCCTTGACTGCGGCCAGATCCTGACGGAGCCATTCCAGCTGGGTGTCGGTAAAGCCGCCGGAATAACTCCAGGTTGCCTTGTTCACCGATGTGTTGGCGGTAGTCTTGGAACAGAGAATGTCATCCATCACAAGAATGTGCGCCTTGCCCCTGTTCACGGAATAATCCGTAGGACCGCAGTTCTTGAAGAACTCGAGAGTGGCGTTGTAGTCCCCTTCCTCGCCGGTACCTTCAACCAGAGAGTTGTGGTCATGGTTGCCAATGCACTGAAAGAACGGCAGGTAGCCGCTGTTGAGCGACACATTGGACATAGATTCCATCATGTATGGCCACATATTGGTGGAGTCGGAGGTGATGTCGCCCAGAGTGAAGGCGTAGCAGTATTTCCAGCGTCCCTTGGCCTGCTGTTCATTCAGATAGGCCTGCATATCCTTGATCGTCTCGTTCTTGTAACGGTCCGACTGGGATGTCTTGCTGCACTGCGGGTCACTGATCATCATCAGGGTAAAATCTTCCTCAGGATGGTCAAGCGGAGTCAGAGAGAAGTCGCAGCGGAAGTCGCCGCGCACATCCACCCAGCCGTCAGAGTAGATCTGGGGCATCTTCCTGCTGTCCATCGGAATCTCGTATCCGGCAGGGAAAGACAGGTAGACCTTGCGACAGCGCTTGTCCGGCTTCATCTGGTAGACGCCGTTGGCATCGGTAAGAACATAGGTATAGCCGTCGGTCACTGCGACCTCAGGAATGCCCTTCCCCGTGGAAGAATCACGCACCTGGCCAAACAAGGTCATGCCGCTTGCAATCCTGGTTCCGTTGATGGAGCGTCCCTTGAGGAGATACATTCCGACAGGACGCGAAGTGATACTGTTCCTGCTGTCTGTTATCTCAACGGTAAGATAGCAGTCCAGTTTCTTCGCAACGAACTCGGGATCAAGTTCCGACGCTGGAATCTCGACCTTGAACGAAGAGAAGGAGCCCGCGACGGAAGATGGTGTGCAGTCCGACTCCCGGACAAGCTTGCCGGCATTTTTGTAGACAAGCCTGAACTTCAGCAGGCCATGGGACGAAAGCGAGGCAACCTCCTTCCCCAGTCCTTCAGGAAGCACACGGAAGGAAGCCGACACATCGAGGGCCTCGTCCCTGCCTGACTTGTTCTCAATATAGACAGGAATCGCAAACTCGTCCGTCTCACGCACATACTCAATTGACTTGAGATTACGGATCAGATTACGTGCATCCTCTACTGCCGCAGCTTCCTCCGGAGTCAGTTCGGCAGGATCTGCCGGTCCCAACTCCGGTTTGCACGCCAGGCACAGCACCAAAGCCGATATGGCCAGGAATAATTTCTTCATGGATTGTTTTCTGGTTTATTTCACCTCCCAGACGCCGCCTTTGCCGAAGACCTTGTCCATGAGTTCATCATAGAAGCAAGCCCTCTTGGCGAGGTCAAGGACATTTATTCTCCAACGCATGAGCTGAACGAAATCAGTCATCTTGCGGATGTCGGCATTGGTAAGGCCGATCTCCTCAGGAGTGGTAGGTGCGCCGGCACGGCGGAAGAGATCCTGCATCTCCTTGAATGGAATGACCTGTGCGCGGAGCTTCTCACGGAACTCAGGCCAGCAAGCCTTAACCTTCTCAAGCTGCACGCGAACTTCCTCCTTAGGCTGCCACTTCTTGGTGATCTCCTCGTAGCCGAGGGTAGGGACAGGGAAATCCGCAAAGATCTTTGTCGCACGATCCTGCTCTTCTTCCAGAGACGGCCAAGCCTCAACGCACTTGTCTACATCGATCTTGGTGAGATCCATCTCGAGGAGGGCGTCAAAGAAGGCACAGAGGGTAAGCTCACCGATGGCAACCTGGAAACCGTGAGATACCGGACGGCCGTTGTTGGTGTGGTGAGTCATGTCCATGTAGTGGTTGTAGAGGTGTTCTGCGCAGGAAACGCAGCGTGTGTCGCCGCCGCTCACCTCGATGCCGATGCCTGCGAGGGCAAGACCGAGGAAGAGGGCTTCGATGGTCTCAGGATTGCCGTTGCGCACGCCGTCAGGATCTGAAAGCATCTCGCGGAGGTGATCCTGGGTAAGGCTCCATGCTGCAGGGTGAATAGGCTCGGTGCCGAAGAGGTCGGCGATCATCCACTCAGCGCCCGAGGTTACCTTTGATGCGAGGTCACCATAACCGGCAGCAGAGAGGAACCATGGTGCAGAAGCGAGCACCTTTGAGTCCGCAACGATGATTGAAGGGGACTTGCACTTGAAGCTTACCTTTGCTCCGCGCTCATCATTGATGGCAGCGGTAGCGGAGGTATAACCATCCACAGATGCCACGGTAGGCACGCATATATACTGGTCGTTGTGGCGGAATGCGCCGAACTTTGCGAGGTCATTGATAACACCGGAACCCACGGCAATGAGGATGCCGTTCTCCTGTTCGATGACCTTGTCGATCATCTCGACATACTTCCAATCAGGATGGAAACGGTCATCGGTAATGATGAAGGTAGTCGCAGGCACGCCTGCCTTTGCGAGCTCGTAGAAAGCTCTCTCGCCGGCAACCTTCCAGGTGATCTTATCAGCAAAAACGATAGCCTTGCGGCCTGGGAAAAACTTTGTGAACAGACCAGGGATCCTGTCCATGATGTCAGCACCGAACTCAAGAGCCTTGGTGGCAAATGAAACCTTCAGTACTTCTTCAATAACTTTCTGTGTATCCATTTTATCTATAGGTTAAATATTACCAAATCTGTGAT
>JAKSJK010000091.1 GCA_024398095.1 Bacteroidales bacterium | reverse complement strand
ACGGTCTTGGCACCGACACCGGTGTAGCCGCCCCAGATGCCGCACACATCCAGACACGGACGGATGGCGGTGTGTTCGAGAGTAGTGTAGCCCTTCTCTCCCCTGGTCTCGGCAATGTCCAGGAACGACTTGTATTCTTCCATATCAAATGGCGCACGTGCGAGCATCGCGCGATCCTCTGTCGACAGTTCCACAACCTTGTCGTAGAAGCCCGGAATGGTCACGCGGCCGTTCTCGTCAATGAGGCTTGCAATCATCTCGCAGAGCACGTTTATCGGGTTCGCAACTGCGCCTCCGAAGTGGCCTGAATGCAGATCCTTGTCCGGTCCGGTGACGGTGATTTCAACATAGGAAAGACCCCTCATTCCCACATTGATGGAAGGCACTTTTTCAGAGATCATCGTAGTGTCAGAAACCAGAATAACATCTGAAGATAACATATCCTTATGCTCTGATACCCAGGCAGTAAGTGAACCGCTTCCGATCTCCTCCTCACCCTCGAAGATGAACTTCACATTGTGCCTGAGAGCCCCGCTGCGAAGCATGAATTCGAAGGCCTTCAGATGCATGAACAGCTGCCCCTTGTCATCGTTTGCG
Source organism: Bacteroidales bacterium (assembly GCA_024398095.1). Classification (GTDB taxonomy): domain Bacteria; phylum Bacteroidota; class Bacteroidia; order Bacteroidales; family UBA932; genus Cryptobacteroides. The sequence goes on along the minus strand of JAKSJK010000091.1, from coordinate 7,705 downwards.
CCACGGCCCCAGATGGCCCCATCATGGATCTCCGGCTCGAAAGGATCGCTCTTCCAGAGCTCGATCGGATCCACCGGCTGAACGTCATAATGGCCGTATACCAAAACGGTCTTTGCAGCAGGATCCACGGTCTTGCTGCCGAACACGACCGGATGGCCCGCAGTCTCATAGACTCCAGCCTCGTCTGCCCCTGCCTCCAGAAGCAGCTGTGAGAGCCTTTCGGCACACTTGTACATATCGGCCTTCGCGGCCGGGTCAGAACTCACTGATGGGATGCGCAGGAGCGAGAAAAGTTCCTCGAAGAATCTTTCTTTGTTTGCCTCGATATATTCCTTCATAATCTTTGATTATCTGTTTTTACAAAGTTAAGCGAAATTTTCATATATTTGTAAACTTGTATACAACCAGACAGATATGAAAGGAATCGTACTCGCCGGAGGCAGCGGCACAAGGCTTTACCCGATCACAAAGGGTGTCAGCAAGCAGTTGCTGCCAATCTTCGACAAACCGATGGTCTACTACCCTATCTCAGCCCTCATGATGGCCGGAATCAGGGATATACTCGTAATCTCGACGCCCCAGGACCTGCCGGGCTTCAGACGCCTTCTCGGCGACGGTTCAGACTACGGAGTGAACTTCGCCTATGCAGAGCAGCCATCTCCGGACGGCCTCGCACAGGCCTTCATAATCGGTCGCGAATTCATCGGCGATGACTGCGCCTGCCTGGTACTCGGCGACAACATCTTCCAGGGAGTGGGCTTCGAAAAGCAGCTCAAGGAAGCCGTCAAAGATGCCGAGGAGAATGCAAAGGCCACGGTATTCGGCTACTGGGTCAACGATCCAGAGCGCTACGGAGTGGCAGAATTCGACAAGGAAGGCAACTGCATCAGCATAGAGGAAAAACCCAAGGTACCAAAGAGCAATTACGCTGTCGTGGGACTCTACTTCTACCCTAACAAGGTTGTAGACGTGGCAGCCACGATCAAACCATCGGCGCGCGGAGAACTCGAGATCACGACTGTGAACCAGCGTTTCCTCGAAGACGGAGAGCTCAAGGTGCAGACCCTCGGACGCGGATTCGCATGGCTCGACACGGGCACTCACGACTCCCTCGCCGAAGCCTCGACCTATGTAGAGGTACTTGAGAAACGCACCGGTCTGAAGGTAGCCTGCCTCGAAGAGATAGCCTACACCCAGGGCTGGATCGACGCCGACAAGCTGCGCGAGCTCGCACAGCCTATGATCAAGAATCAGTACGGACAGTATCTGCTCTCATTGCTTGACAGGAAATGAATGTAATCCCAACAGAAATAGACAGAGTGGTCATCCTCGAGCCCAGGGTATTCAACGATGCCAGGGGATACTTTTTCGAGTCCTTCTCACAGAGGGAATTCGACGAAAAGGTGGCCATCCCGTGCACGGGAAAACCTATAAACTTCGTGCAGGACAATGAGTCCGCCTCCTCCTTCGGGGTGCTGCGCGGCCTGCACTACCAGAAGATGCCCCACTGCCAGAGCAAGCTCGTGCGCTGCGTCAGAGGCAGGGTGCTGGACGTAGCTGTGGACATCAGGAAGGGCTCCCCAACCTACGGAAAGCATGTGGCTGTGGAGCTGAGCGAGGAGAACCATCGCCAGATCTTCATCCCGCGCGGCTTCGCCCACGGATTCGCAGTTCTCAGCGAGACTGCCGTATTCCAGTACAAATGCGACAATTACTATGCTCCTGACAGCGAGGGCGGCATCCAGGCTCTGGATCCCGAACTCGGCATAGACTGGATGATACCTGCCGACAAGGCTATCATGTCGCCGAAAGACGTGGTACGCGCAGCTTTGAAGGATTCGGTGGCAGACTTCGACATAAACGACAGACTTTATTGATATGACCATACTTGTAACAGGTGCGAACGGACAACTTGGCAACGAAATGAGGCTCGTGGCCGCTTCGACGGGCGACAGGTACATATTCACCGACGTCAGCAGCATGGAGGGCGTCGAAACGGTATATCTCGACATATGCGACCGTGACGCTGTAAGAAAAATGTGCGCTGACAACGGTGTGGGAGCCATAGTCAACTGTGCGGCCTACACCAATGTCGACGCCGCCGAGAGCAACGAGGCCCTGGCGGAGAAACTGAACGCGGATGCCCCGGAGAATCTAGCTGTCGTGATGAAGGAACTGGGCGGCCTGCTGGTACAGATTTCTACCGACTACGTCTTCGGCAAGGAACCCTATAACAAGCCGTGCCGCGAAGACCAGAAAGGCACTCCGACCGGCGTCTACGGTCTCACAAAGCTCCACGGCGAGCAGAGGATTCAGGCCTCGGGCTGCGAACACGTCATCATCCGAACCGCCTGGCTCTACAGCGAATTCGGCAAGAACTTCTGCAAGACCATGTTGAACCTGACCGCCACCAAGCCACAGCTCAAAGTGGTCTTTGACCAGGTAGGCACACCGACCTACGCACTTGACCTCGCCAAGGCCATAGTACGCATCCTGGATGCCTACAAGGTAGAAAACTGGGACAGGACCGGCATCTACCACTTCAGCAACGAAGGCGTTTGCAGCTGGTTCGACTTCACGAAAATGATATATGCCTGCGGCAAGGAAGCGGGACTCATACCTGCCGGCGCAGACTGCGACATACAACCTTGCCACAGCGACGAATTCCCGAGCCCTGTCACCAGACCGGCCTATTCAGTACTCGACAAGACACTCATCAAGCAGACCTTCGGAGTGGAGGTGCCATATTGGACCGACTCCCTGAAAGCCTGCCTAAGCAATATGTGTAAATGAAGAAGACAATCATAATCACAGGCGGCGCAGGCTTCATCGGCTCGCATGTAGTGCGCCTTTTCGTAAACAAGTATCCCGACTACAGGATCATAAATGTGGACAAGCTGACCTACGCGGGCAACCTCGCCAACCTCAAGGACATCGAGGACAGGCCAAACTACCGTTTCTGCAAGCTGGACATCTGCGATTTCGACGCAATCTACGCCCTGATGCAGGAAGAGCATGTGGACGGCATCATCCACCTTGCCGCAGAGAGCCACGTAGACCGTTCCATCAAGGATCCGTTTACCTTTGCCAAGACGAATGTGATGGGTACCCTGAGCATGCTCCAGGCGGCAAAGCTCTACTGGGAGAGCCTGCCGGAGAAGTACGAGGGCAAGCGCTTCTACCACATCTCCACCGACGAGGTCTACGGCGCACTCGAAATGACCCATCCTGAGGGCATCGAGCCGCCGTTCACGACCAAGGCGTCCAGCGGAGAGCACCATCTCGCCTACGGAAAGGACTTCTTCTACGAAACCACCAAGTACAACCCGCACTCACCGTACTCTGCCGCAAAGGCATCTTCCGACCACTTCGTGAGGGCCTTCCACGATACCTACGGCATGCCGACGATTGTAACCAACTGCTCGAACAACTACGGTCCTTACCAGTTCCCAGAGAAGCTTATCCCTCTGTTCATCAACAACATACGCCACCGCAAGCCCCTCCCTGTCTACGGAAAGGGAGAGAATGTGCGCGACTGGCTCTATGTGGTTGACCACGCCCGTGCGATCGACACGATATATCACGAAGGCAAGGTGGCCGAGACCTACAACATCGGCGGCTTCAACGAGTGGAAGAACATAGACATAATCAAGGTGCTGATCAAGACAGTCGACCGCCTGCTCGGCAGGACTGAAGGCGAAGATATGGACCTTATCACTTTTGTAACCGACCGTGCCGGCCACGACATGCGCTACGCCATCGACTCCTCGAAGCTCCAGAAGGAGCTCGGATGGGAGCCTTCGCTGCAGTTTGAGGAAGGAATCGAGAAGACCGTGAAATGGTACCTGGACAACCAGGAATGGCTGGACAACGTCACCAGCGGAGAATATCAGAAGTACTACGAGCAGATGTATTTGTAAAAACGCAGTTTTATGAGTATATTTGCGCGCTTTTCAAAGAAAAACCAATAACAACTTTTTATACAATTATGGTATCTTACAAAGAAATCGGCCTCGTAAACACCAGAGAGATGTTTGCCAAGGCAGTAGCAGGTGGCTATGCCATCCCTGCATTCAACTTCAACAACATGGAGCAGCTCCAGGCTATCATCATGGCTGCAGCTGAGAAGAAGTCCCCAGTTATCCTCCAGGTTTCAAGCGGCGCACGCAAGTACGCTAACCAGACCCTCCTCCGCTACATGGCTGAGGGCGCTGTAGAGTACGCTAAGGAGCTTGGCTGGGAGAAGCCGCAGATCTGCCTCCACCTCGATCACGGTAACTCATTCGACCTCTGCAAGAGCTGCGTAGACATGGGCTTCTCTTCAGTGATGATCGACGCTTCTTCTCTTCCTTTCGAGGAGAACATCGCACTCACCAAGCAGGTTGTTGAGTACGCTCACCAGTTCGATGTAACCGTTGAGGCTGAGCTCGGCGTCCTCGCAGGTGTTGAGGATGAGGTTGCTTCCGAGGTTTCACACTATACCAAGCCGGAAGAGGTTATCGAGTTCGCTACCAAGACCGGCTGCGATTCACTCGCTATCTCAATCGGAACTTCACACGGTGCTTACAAGTTCACTCCTGCACAGTGCACCCGTGACCCTAAGACCGGCAAGCTCGTTCCTCCTCCACTCGCATTCGACGTTCTCCACGCAATCGAGAAGAAGCTCCCAGGCTTCCCTATCGTACTCCACGGTTCTTCATCAGTTCCTCAGGAGTATGTTGACGAGATCAACGCACTCGGCGGAAAGCTTCCTGATGCAGTAGGTATTCCAGAGGAGCAGCTCACTGAGGCTTCAAAGAGCGCAGTCTGCAAGATCAACATCGACTCTGACTCACGTCTCGCAATGACCGCAGCAGTTCGCCGCGTGTTCACCGACAAGCCAGGCGAGTTCGACCCACGCAAGTACCTCGGTCCTGCACGTGACGAGATGAAGAAGCTCTACATGCACAAGATCGACGTTCTCGGTTCTGCAAACAAGGCTGAATAATCATTCCCTATAAACAGTCCCGGGGTCACGCGCCCCGGGGCTTTTTCATTATCAAGCTCATGGCTGAGAAATCCTACAACCATAAATCACATCCTTGGCACGGCATAGACCTGGGCCCGAACTTCCCTGACGAAGTACGCGCATTCATCGAGATCGTGCCTACAGACACTGTTAAGTACGAGGTCGACAAGGCCACCGGCTATCTCTGTCTGGACCGTCCGCAGAAGTTCTCCAACATCGTTCCTGCACTCTACGGATTCTTCCCTAAGACCTATTGCGACGTAAAGATGGCCAGCAAGGCCAACGACGCCCTCGCCCGCTACGACGTGGAAGGCGACCATGACCCTCTCGACGTATGCGTTCTCACCGAAAAGGACGTGACTCACGGCGACATCATCGTAACCTGCCGTCCTATCGGAGGTCTGCGTCTGCTGGATCACAACCAGTCCGACGACAAGATCATCGCAGTTCTCAAGAACGACGCTGTCTACGGCGGCTACAATGACATCGAGGAGCTCCCTATGGAGATCGTACGCCGACTGGTGCACTACTTCACCACTTACAAGGACATCCCTGGCGACAGCAAGAAGAGGATGGTCTTCGTGAACAAGTACGGCGCTGCAGAGGCCAAGGAAGTCATCAAGCTCGCGATGGAAGACTACGACGAGTACATGAAAGACAAAGAATAGCATGGACGGAAAGGTAATCATCTTCTCAGCCCCTTCAGGAGCCGGAAAGAGTACGGTGGTGAACCATCTGCTCGGCATCTACCCGCAGTTCGAATTTTCTGTTTCATGCACTTCCAGGGCCCCTCGCGGCGCTGAGCAGAACGGAGTCGAATACTGGTTCAAGACTCCTGAGGAGTTCCGTGCGCTGATCGCGCAGGATGCGTTCGTGGAATACGAGGAAGTCTACACGGACAAGTTCTACGGCACCCTCAAGTCCGAGGTTGAAAGGATCTGGGCCAAGGGCAATGTGATCATCTTTGACGTGGATGTCAAGGGTGGCTACAACCTCAAGAAGTATTTTGGGGAGAAGGCTCTTTCTGTCCTGATCTGTCCTCCTTCCATGGAAGTTCTCCGCGCAAGGCTCGAGGGCCGCGGCACCGACACCCGTGAAGCAATCGAGGAGAGACTGGCCAAGGCCGGTTCCGAGCTTGACTTCGCCCACGGCAAGTTCGATGTCGAATTGGTCAATGACAAGCTCGAGGAGACTTTCGCAAACTCTGAGAAGATAATCAGCGACTTCCTCGCAAAATAGATATGGAGACTGCCGTCTATAGCGGTTCTTTCAATCCGCTCCATATCGGCCATCTGGCCATTCTGCAGCACCTTGTCAAGTCTTTTGACAAAGTGCTGCTGGTCGTTTCGCCCAAGAACCCTCTCAAGGAGTCCGCATCAGCACTGGACGGTCCGGCCCGTCTGGAAGCGGCTATGGCTGCTGTTGAAAGACATCCGGAGCTGACCGCGGATACCGAGCAGGGATATGTTCAGGTGAGCGACATCGAGTTCGGTCTGCCTCTTCCGAACTACACAATCAACACTCTCGATGCTTTGCAGGAGAAGTTCAAGCTGGACCGCTTCGTTCTCGTGATGGGTGGCGACCAGATTGCGGACATCCGTCGTTGGAAGGATTACAAGAGGATTCTCGGAGAATACGGCGTGGCTGTGTTCCCGAGGGAGGGCTTCGATCTGGAAGCCATCAAGGAGGACCTCCTCCAGGAGAATCCTATATATAAAATAAGTATAATGAAGATGCCGCTGGTGACAGTGTCGTCGACAGAAATCAGAAACGCCCTGGCTGAGGGCCGCGATGCCAGCGGATTGTTGATGTAGTTAGCCTTTGTGCACCAGATCCCGGTGTGCACGCCTCCAGAAGCCCAGCACTACCCTTCTGAGGGACCAGTTCCCTATCCTGAGTTTCGTTGCAAGTGCCCAGAATGCACTGTAGCGTCGCCATTCCCTGTCCTGAACAGTGCCACGTTTCCCCTTGTGAACATAGCCGCTCATTACGGCCAGTACAGTTTCGACATATTCCACTGATCCGCTGAAGTTTCCGTCGCCGTTGAGTGTAAGCGGTTCGAGCCTGCAGACGCGGTGCAGCACGAAGTGTCCGCCGCGCACCTTTGCCAGTACGACATCTCCGATTTTGATATTTTCCGTTACCGGGGACAGGATTACAGAATCCCTTCTGTCACAGAGGAATGGGTTCATGGAATTGCCGCGGCACAGGAGTTCGACACTTCTGCCTTCTCCGATGTGCACAGCAATCTCGCGCATCATCACATCGTTCGGGATGACACGGGTCTGGATAGTATTCTGAGCCTCATTCACACCTCAAATTTACGGAAAATTCTGTTACCGCCCGCGAAAAGTTTGAAATGTCACGGCAAGCGGCGATCAGCGTAATCGCGCCCTGGCAGCGGCCTCGCTTCGCGAAGCATAGGGATATGCTCCGCTCGGCCATCTGCCAGAGGCGCGGTGTAGATATAAGCAATGCCACTGTCTACCATGCTCTATAAACAGCCGTGAAATAGCCGTTTTCGCCGCAGATAAAACGAATCCGAGTATAAAACAGACGCGAATCTGCCGATTTCGAATAAAATTCCTATTTTTGTCTTACCGTAAAACATTTTATCCGCCATCCATGAAAAAACGTCTCATACAGTCTCGATAAAACGCCTATGCTCAAAGTACTGAAATACAAGGTAGCAGGTCA
>JAKSJK010000090.1 GCA_024398095.1 Bacteroidales bacterium | reverse complement strand
GCTGAGTTAGGTTTCTTAGGTGTGGTTGTGTACACACGCACGCAGACGCCTCTCCTCTGAGGGCAAGCATCCAGAGCGCGAGATTTGCTCTTTACTTCGATAACCTCGCGGCCCTTGCGAACTAATTGTTGAATTGTTGGCATAAATGATTGTAAATCTATAATTTATGTTATCTCCCCATATTTTGGGGGCTGCAAATATACGGATTATTTTCAAAACTTCAACAAAAATATTATATTTGGAGAAGCTAACTATATGTTTATGAGCACCGAACACGAATGGATCATCACGCGGGTGGACGGGAAAATCGCTTCCGTCGCCCTCGATTACACAGGGCTTTTGAAGATCGCATCCCTGCTCTCAGGGGTCAAACCCGGGCTTTCGAAGAAAAAGCAGAAGAGCGCAGCGGCAAAGATGTGCCGCCTTGCCGACGCCATCACCACCGAAAAAGTCGGTACGGAGGAACTTTTCCGCATCAGCGCCGGACTCACCTGGGATGACCTGCACCTGTTCGGCACCGAATTCCAGCTCGGAGTGTGGAAACAGTTGTTCGGACTCAACCACGGGGATGCCGCGCCGAAACTCATAAGCTACTCCGAGTTCGCAACCATCTGCGGCAACCGTCCCGGCATCCGCGCCGTAGCTCACGCCGTAGGTCTCAACCCTGTCCCGGTGATCATCCCTTGCCACCGGATCATTCCGAAAGAGTCCATCGACCGCATAGGAGAGATCGAAGCGGCATCGCAGAAGACCATTTTCGGCGGCGAGGACATCTGGCTGTTCGACGCCATCGATTTCGGAGAATACGCTCTCGGCACACAGGTGAAACGGGACATTCTCGGCAGGGAGTTTTCTTACGGCGTACCTGACAAGAAATGAGAAAAGCATTGAAAAGCCTGCTCGCCATCGCGCTGAGCGGGTTTCTTTTTTCCGCCGCCTCATATGCGCAGGTTGCCGGCGACAGGTCGTGGTTCCCGCTTCCCGAAGCGTCTGACCGCGCCGCCTGGAGAGAACTGCTCGGAGGCAAGTCCGAGGAACTGATTCGCAGAGGAGAATCTCAGCTCAGCTACGAGTGGAAGGTCATCCCGGCTACCGCCTACCTGGAATTCGAGCGCACTGGCGACCGCAACAGCATGCAAGACCGTCAGAACGCCAACCGCAAGGCCATGATAGACCTGCTGCTGGCGGAACTCGCAGAAGGCCGGGGCCGCTTCATCGACCAGCTGCTCAATGGCTGCTGGCTGGCCACGGAACAGACCTCGTGGGTGCTTTCAGCCCACCAGGGCAGGCAGAAGAGCGGACGCGCCCTGCCGGACTCCAGAGAACGGGTCATCGACCTGGGTTCCGGGCGCTACGCCTCCATCCTCGCCCTCGCCCACCATTTCTTCCACGAGAACTTCGACGCCATCGACCCTTCGGTCAGCAACGCCATAGAGGCAGCCATAAAGCGCAACATCCTAGACCCCTTCCTGGACCCGAAGATGGACAAGGCCAACTGGTGGCTGGGCTTCACCCGCACCAAGCCTGAGGATGTGGTGAACAACTGGAACCCCTGGTGCAACACCGAGGTCCTGCTGTGCTTCCTGCTGATGGAGAAAGATCAGTCGCGCCTGGACGCAGCGATAGACAAATCTGTACGTTCAATCGCAGAATACACTTCATATATACCCCAGGACGGCGCCTGTGAAGAGGGCCCGTCATACTGGGGTGAAGGCGTGGGCAAGTACTGCGAATGGCTAACCTTGCGGAAGCTCGCCTGCGGACAGGATGGCCTGCACGACCCGCTTTTTGCCCGCATGGTCGGATACATCTCCAGGAGCTGCATAGGCAACGGGTATGTCGTCAACTTCGCAGATGCAGCGGCACGAGGCAGCGCCGACCCCGAACTGATCTGGCGCTGCGCCCTCGGATGCGGCAGCCGTGAAGTACGCGACTACGCCCTGTACTGCCTCTGGAACGGCAAAGAATTCCGGGAGCCGAAGGTTCGCAACAACGACGCTTTGCGCGCGTGTATGGACATATATAATTATAAGTGTATGCGCGCGGCAGTGGATTCGCTGAACGCCGAAGTGGCAACAAGAGGCGCAGGCCCGGTGCTTGCAGGCCTGAGAGCCCTCGTGCCGGCTGCAACCTGGTATCCCGAGACAGAAGTCTGTTTCATGGGCAACGGGAACGGATGGTTCCTGGGAGCGAAGGGCGGGCACAACAACGAGAGCCACAACCATAACGATGTGGGCAGCTGCGTCCTGTACATAGACAATATTCCCGTTCTCTGCGATGCCGGAGTCGGGACCTACACCCGCCAGACCTTCGGAACGGAGCGTTACGACATCTGGACCATGCAGAGCGACTGGCATAACCTGCCTATGATCAACGGCAGTTCGCAGATTCACGGACGGGAATTCCGAAGCCGCAAGGCCGTCTGCTCTCCAGAGAAAGGAGAATTCTCGCTGAACCTCGAAGGGGCCTACATGGAGGCGGCATACTGCCGGGAATGGAGACGCATCTACAAACTCGGGAAAGAATCTCTTACCATCTCAGACGAGGGATTGCTGACAAAGCGCGTTGCCGCCGACACCCTGAATTTCCTGGTGAAGGCCAAGGTGCTGACCCCTGGCGAGGACTACCGGGGACGCACACTGCGCAAAGGAGAGCTGATCCTGCTGTGCGACGGCGGACTGGCCGTGAAGATGACGTTCAGCCCGCAGATGGATGTACAGCTGGAACAGATGTCCCTTGAAGACAAAAAGCTCAGCAAGGTCTGGGGACCTGTGCTGAGCCGTATCAGATTATCCTGTTCAAAAGGTACCCGGCCGGATTACCGGGTCAGATTTTCCCTTTAGAGAGCGCGGAAGCTTACCGCAAAGCCACCACCCGGAGCCATGGTAAAGTCCATGGTGTCGGATGAGGTCACTGTCTTTCTGGTGACCGTGTATGCCTGTGGGTTGGTCTTGTAGTGGGCATCTGCCGCGTCGGCGTAGATGACAGCCTCGTAGGTCTTGCCTTCGGTGAGGAAGTCCAGGGCTACGTTCACGCTGCGCTGCTGCTCGTCAGTCGTACCGCCGAGGAACCAGGTGTCCTGTCCCTTGTTGAAGCTTGCAGCCGATCCGGTGAGGGTGCTCTGCTTAGGCTTGCGGGCCACAACCAGGTAGTCGTTAGGTTCTGCTGCGATATACCTTGTCTCGTCCCAGTCTACAGCCACATCCTTGATGAACTGGAAGGCATCCATGAACGGACGGTAGTGGTCAGGAGTGTCGGCTGCCATCTGGAGAGGAGAGTAGAAAGTCACGTAGAGTGACAGCTGGTTTGCGATTGTGGCATTCACGTGGCTGTCGTTGCCGCACCAACTCTTGAGATCCTGCTCGAAGATGCCCGGGGTGAAGTCCATAGGTCCTCCGTTCAGACGGGTGAACTGAAGGATTGTGGTGTGGTTCGGCTCTGTGCCGCCGAAGGCCTGGTACTCTGTGCCGCGGGCCGACTCGTTGCCGATGAGGTTCGGATAGGTTCTGCACAGACCGGTAGGGCGTACAGCCTCGTGAGCGTTGACCATGATGTGGTGCTTTGCAGCCTCGGTGACGCAGTAGAGATAGTGGTTCACCAGCCACTGGCCGTAGTGATGCTCGCCACGAGGGAGGATGTCGCCGACATAGCCGCTCTTCACGGCATCATAGCCATATTTGTCCATCAGGCTGTAAGCGGCCTCGAGATGACGCTCGTAGTTGCGCACTGAAGATGAGCTTTCGTGATGCATGACGAGCTTGATGCCCTTGCTGTGGGCATAGTCGTTGAGGGCCTGGATGTCGAAGTCCGGATATGGGGTCTGGAAGTCGAACACGTAGTCCTTGCTGCAGTTGGCCCAGTCTTCCCAGCCGATGTTCCAGCCCTCGACGAGAAGGGCGTCGAAGCCATTCTCTGCGGCGAAATCGATGTATGCGCGTACATTCTCATTGTTTGCGCTGTGATGGCCGGACGGCTTAGCGGCAGAGAAGTCGGTCTGTCCCAGATGCACGGACGGATATTCGTCGGTGTATGCCCATGAGCCGGCACCTGCAATCATCTCCCACCATACGCCCATGTACTTGACAGGGTGGATCCAGCTTACGTCATCGTAGGCGCAAGGATCGTTGAGATTGAGCACGAGACGGCTTGCAAGCATCTCCGTGGCGGTGGCAGTCACCTGGACGGTTCTCCAAGGAGTCTTGCAGGAAGTCTGCATGTAGCCCTTCCAGCCCTGAGCGTCAGGAGTCAGCACGGATGTAAGGACATGGGTCTTCTCGTTCACATCCAGGTGCATGCAAGGATAGTCCACGAGAGCGGCCTCATGGATGGTCACATAGAGGTTCTCGTCTGTCTTCATGATGAGGGCGGTCTGCACGCCGCTCTTGGAGAAGAGAGTCTGCGATGAGTTGCCGCACACATGTGCAGGAAGTTCAGGGCTGATGCCGCTGAGTTTTGTCTCTGCGTACTGGTACTCCTGGGTGTCGAAGTCACCTGGGATCCACCATGCAAGGCAGTCGTCAGCCATGGCGAACTCCGTGAGTTCTTCCTTGATCACGAAATAGTTGAGTTCCTGGTCGCCGGGAAACTCGTAACGGAATCCAAGGCCGTCGTCGAAGAGGCGGAAACGGATGTTCATCAGGCGTCCGGTCTCACCCTGCTCGAGACATACGAGCATTTCATTGTAGTGGTTGCGGATTGCGGATTCCTCGCCCCAGACCGGAGTCCAGGTCTCGTCGAAACTGTCGGTCTTCACATCGAGCAGGCGGAAGTCGCAGTTGAACATATAGGCCGGCTTCGCATCTATCTTGGTGATTCCGGCACCCTTGAAATCAAGGTCGGTGGCCTTGACCGTACCCCTGAGTTCGAAACCCAGGCGGCTTGGAAGCACCACTGCGGTGTCGCCATAGTTGAGACAATAAGCCGGCTCTCCCTTTTCGGTAAGTCCGAAGGTCATGCTCAGACGTCCGTCAGGAGAAGTGAGTGTCTGCTGCTCCGAAAGGACGGTCGCCTTGGTGCAGGAGATGGTGAAAAGCGAAATGGCAGCCATTATCACAGCGGCTGCAGAAAAAATATTCTTCATGTTATCTAAGTTTGAAATCTACTACGATACAACTGCGCGGACTGACCTTGACAGGAGCGGAAAAGTCCACTGTTTCCCCGGTAATGACATTCACGCCACTTGTGAGGGCCGGAGCGTCGGCACCACGGCGGGAAGCTCCCTCGGATGTGAATTCGGCATAGTCCGCCCAAGGAATGGTTTCGTTGCGGCGGGAGTTGTTGACATAGACGAATACCACCTGGTCTTCGTCATATCTGAAATAAGCGTAGGTGTTGTCCCTGCGCAGGAAGTGGATGGTCTTGCCGTCATGGACTGCCGACGCACCCTTGCGCCAGTTGAACAGAGTCTTGCAGTAATCATGCACCTCCACTGCAGTCGCATCCTCCTGCCAGTCGAGAGGGAAATCTATGCGCAGGCCGCCATGGCCCTGGCTGAGATCCCTGGATACGGCCATGAGCTCGTCTGCATAAAGTATCTGAGGGATGCCACGAAGGGTTCCGATGAGGGTCATGACGATCTTCTGACGCGGAACGCTGCGGTTGAGGACATCGGCGATACGGTCTGTGTCATGATTGCCCGGAAATATCATCATGTTCGACATGTCGTGGTAATACAGGTCATTGGATATGGCGTCATAGATCTTTACCATGCCTTCATCCCAATGGACAGTGTCGCGTGGCATGCCCTGGCAGATAGCGGCCTGGAGAGGGAAATCCATGATTGACGGGAGGTTGCTGTCGAAGCCGTCCCTGTTCGGATTCCCGGCCTGCCAGTAGGCCAGCTGAGGAACGTTGCAGGTCCACACCTCGCCCACGATGTTGATGTGGGGATACTCGGCGCGCACACTCTTGCACCACTCGCTCATAGGATACTTTTCGTTGTATGGGTAGGTGTCCACACGAAGGCCGTCCAGATCGGCGTATTCTATCCACCATACCGCCCATTGCTTGAAATACTGGAGCACGAACGGGTTGTCCAGATTCATATCCGGCATGGAAGTGTCGAACCAGCCGCCCTCCATGTTCTCCCTGTCGATGTCGGAGGCATGAGGGTCATTCAGTATCGAGAAGCAGCAGTTGCTGTGGGTGTATTCCGGCCAGAGGTGCACCCAATCCTTGAAAGGCATGTCGGACATCCACCAGTGGGCTGAGCCGCAATGGTTGGTAACGATGTCCATTATCATCTTGAGGCCCTTTTCATGAGCCTCGGACGTCAGGTTCCTGTAATCCTCGTTGGTGCCGAAACGGCGGTCTATGTGATAGTAGTCGGTGCAGGCATATCCGTGATACGATCCTTCAGGCTGGTTGTCTTCCAGGAGAGGGGTGTTCCAGATTGCAGTGGCTCCCAGATCGGCAATGTAGTCGAGCTGGCTGCGGATTCCGGCTATGTCGCCTCCATGGCGGCCGAAGAAAGCTTCCTTGTCCACACCTTCGTACAGCCTCGGAACGCAGTCCAGATTCGGATCCGCATCCACGAAACGGTCAGGCATGATAAGATAGATCAGATCCGCGGTAGTGAAACTCTTGCGTGCGGCGGATCCTTCACGGCGGGCCGCGATTTCGTAAGGAACCTTGAACTGCTCATCGCCTTTGGTAAAGACAAAATAATAGGTACCCGGACTGGCCGTGCGGCAGACGTCCACATCGATGAAGAGATAGTTCGGACTGTCGGCCTTGTGGACAGCGGTGATGTCCACGCGGCTGTCGCCTTCCAGGTTCACCTGATAGGATGAGATTTCCGGGCCCTGTACAAGGACCTGAAGAGGGGTGTTCATACCTACCCACCAGGACAGAGGTTCTACGCGGGCAACCTGCTCAGAAGTCGCATCCGCAACGGAATCCGGATTGAAATTGCCGGAACAGCCGGCAAAGGTCAGTGCGGCAGCTGCCATAAGTATATGCTTTTTCATACAAAGAGATTTTATTTGCGTACAAGTATTCTGTAGCCCCACGGACTGATGACAGGACAGTTGAGTTCCTCATCGAAGACCTCGCTGGATACGGCGTCAGCCCATTCCTCGGCATCAGGAAGAGCCACTGTGGTGTAGTTGTCAGAGAAGTTGGCAAGTATCATAAGTTCCTCCTTCTTGGTCGTACGGGTGAAGCCGAATACCTCCTCCGGTACCCACTGGTCTTCCAGGAGGGCAAATTCGCCACCCTTCTCTCCGGCACGCAAAGCCGGATGCCTATGCTTGAGAGAGGTCAGAGTCTGGTAGAAGACTGTTTCATGTGTCGGAGACCAGGATGGGACCGCATCCTTTTCAAAGAAGGCGATGCGGTGGTCATAACCTACCTCCTGAGCCGTATAGATGAGAGGCTGGGCCTGAGGCATGGTAAATGAAAGTACAGCCATGAGACCGGCCGCCTTGCCCATTCTTTCGTATTCGCTGCCTGACCAGCTGTTCTCGTCATGATTGGATGTGAACATCAGGCGGAAAGCCTCGTGAGGGAAGCGTTCCGCGTCTTCTTCGATGTAGGCGCGAAGTTCCGCCGCACCGGCCTTGCCCTGTGCGATGTCGTTGAGCAGGTGGTGGCAACGCCATGCGTAGGTAGCATCAAAGCCGGCATCATGGAGCCATGGCTCCTCACCCTCGGCAAGAAAGTAGAGACCGCGTCTGTATTCTGAACGGAGGGCGGTGATCGTCTCTGTCCAGAAGTCCTGCGGCACGATGTAGGCCATGTCGCAGCGGAAGCCGTCGATGCCGCGGTCAAGCCAGTAGCGCATGGCGGCGCGTACGGCTTCGCGCATGTCCGCATTGTCATAATTGAGCTTTGCGATGTCGGTCCAGTCGTATTCCACGACGGTATTGCCCAGAGAGTCGCGCATATACCAGTCTGACGGTTTCTCATCCACCCACGCGCAGTCCGGAGAAGTGTGGTTGGCGACGCAGTCCAGGATCACCTTGAGCCCGAGCCTGTGCGCGTCGGCAAGAAATGCGTCGAAGTCCTCGACTGTACCGAATTCATGGTTGACGGAGGTGTAGTCCCTGATTGCGTAATACGAACCCAGGGTTCCCTTGCGGCCCTTTACACCGATCTCGTGGATAGGCATGAGCCATATCACATCGACGCCCAGGTCCTTGAGACGTGGCAGCTGCTGCTGAGCCGCGGCAAAGGTTCCTTCCGGTGTGTACTGGCGTATGTTCATTTCGTAGACTACGCTGTCGTAGGTCCAGGATGCATGAGGACCTTTCTGGCTGCAGGCCGCCATCAGCAGAGCGGCGAGTGCAATGGTGATTATGCGCTTCATATCGTTATTATCTGTTTCG
>JAKSJK010000009.1 GCA_024398095.1 Bacteroidales bacterium | reverse complement strand
GCATAATAATGCTCAGCGAAATGAAAAATAAGTTAATTCTGTCCCTTGTAGCCTTGTTTTTTGCATTCGGACTTAATGCACAGGTGAATCTTCAGGAGAAAAGGATTTATGTTGTAGATGTTACTGCCTCAATGGAAGGAAGAGGTGTCATTTCTACTCCAGATATTTTCTCAACAGTAAAAAACAACCTGGAAAAGACAATCTCAAACATCTCGGACTTGTCTACAGAGGTAGAGATCATAACCTTTACAAATAAGGTCCTGTCTGAATATAGCAACACTGTCGCCAATAAGGAAGACATCATATCCTACGTGCAATCTTTGAAAGTCTGCGGCGGCGATACAAATATTGCTGATGCGTGGTCTGCAGGTGTCTCAAAGCTTGACCCCAACAAGATAAACTACCTGTTCCTTTTGACGGATGGTCTTCATAACTGTGGGCCTGATAAAAATGTCCTTTATGAAAGGCTATCAGACTGGGCCAACTTCTCCGAAGGTAAATACATGTTTGCATTTTATGTCATGCTGACTCCGAATGCACATGAACTTGCCATTTGCCAGACTGTGGAGGAAACCCAGAATATGTGGTTGATCGAATCAATGGATATTGACGCTTCGCTGGTCAAGGTTTCTAGCGTGATCTCGGCAAATGTTTTTGAGAACAACTTGGTGGATGTTGAAATTGAACCGAATGAACCTATTAATCTTGATGAAATCGGCTTCCGACTTGATGTCGAGAAGAACGATTATTACGATGTCAGCGTATATAGGATTGATTCGACAAAGATTACTCTGGCAGTGAGTGAAAAGGTTGATAGGATGTCTATCCCTCTGTGCGATACCATATCCCTTGGTTTGACACACAACACTTCTGACTATCCCTTTGTTTTCTTTACTCCTGAGCAGTTGTCATTTATTGTCGCCAATCAGGGTAAAAGAACCGTCAAGATTAAAGAGGACTCTTTCCTTGCTTTTCCTATTACAGAAATAAAAATCAAATCAAAGTTCAAGGAGCCATTCAGGGGACCGTTCAAATGGGGACGACGCATCTTTGAACCAACTCTGGATTATTATCCTTTCAAGTGGTTTGCCCCAGACACCACAGTGAACACATACCCAGTCAAATTGGATTTCAATGATGAAGCAATACGTTCGTCCGCACAGATTTCGTTGAGTTTCAGAGATGAAAACAATGGCATTCTGCCTATCTGTTCTTTAAGTTCGAAGAGCACGTTCAATGCTTTGTCTGACAATGGTAAACAGGTTCTGGAAATATCTGTTGATCCGACAATAAAAGGTGGTAAGTATACCGGAAACATATTTGTGAGCGCATCTGACATAGATGAGGTCAATGGAGAGATATCTTCGTCAGGATTATACAAGATCGGGAAGTTGACCATCAAGGAGAAACATCCTTGGCCAATGCTCCTATGGACTTTGTGGCTTCTAATCGCCGCACTGCTTCTGTATTTGCTGGTCTGGTTAGGAAAACTGCTTATCTATGCCCTCACCAGCCTCCACTCTTCCTTTTCTCTTCCGGTTACCAGTTGGGGAAGAGGAATGCACATTGAGTCGGGAAATAGCAGAATAACTTCGTCTGAAAGAACGACAGGACTTACAGAAAAAGATAAAGCATATATACGGAAAAAGACAGGTTGGTCGAACAATATTCTTGACTACATAGGCTCAATTGATGAGGCAAAGATTTATATGAAGGCCAATTTGAAGGAAGCGTTAGTTGATGGTCGTCCAGCACTCATACGTCAGGACATTGATTGGGCCGCATTCAATTGCCGTAAGGAGTGGTTAAAGAATAAACTCAGTGACTGGCAGCGTTGGAAGGACTATAATAATGCGGATCTAATCGGCGAAGGTTATCCTCCACGCGATGTAAACGGCGACCCGTACGAACTCCATCATATAGGTCAGAAACAGGGCTCGCCTTATGCGGAACTGACTTGGGAAGAGCATATGGGCAATGGAAACAACACGATTCTACATAAGGCCGGAAAAGAGTCCGAAATCGACCGTGGTCTTTTCGATAACGAAAAGTCGAACTACTGGCAGGCCCGTTACAAACTCTTCACAAAAAAAGAACTCTACGAAATATATCATAGGTAGAATTATATTGACAAGTTACGAGAAATCATAATACCTTTGTAGACATTCCAATGTATTATATGAAAAAGAATCACCCCCAGCCTCTTCATGGTACTTCAAAAGAAATGGCGAATCAATTATTTGCCATTCTTAAAGATTCCAGCCGATCTCTGTCAAAGGAAAAATTAAAAGAGATTATACCCTTGTCGGAAAATTTCATTTCTGCTTTCGTAGATGTACTTAAGGAAGAAATTGCGAGTGACAAGCAAGGAAATGAAGATTTCCGCAAAACAATTTCCAATATATCCGATGCATTGTTAGTCCTAATAAAAGACGGGGAACTTAGCGAATCCGAAAAAATCAAAGCTCTTGATATAATTTCCGATTGTGGTAAACATCTTTATAATTATGAGGTGCTTCGTAAAAAGAAAGACTCAAATATCATTCAGACAATCCTTGTATGTGTTACCGCTCTTGTTGGTATCGTAATTACCTTTGCATCAGGCGGACGGGTAAAACCACCACAAAAAAAGGCGTGAAATATGGGTGCTATCTTCTTTTACACCATAATTCATCTAGAATCATTTTTTCTTCACATACACAATCGTTAATACATACTAAACTATGCCACGCTATCTTATCACCACCAAGTGTATGAAAAACTCTAATGGGGTGCGTATTGAGCCAGGAATGAAGGTTGAGGTCACTACGAGTTATCTTACAAATCCGGTTATAACAAACGGCGGCCGTGATGTAGAAGCTGCTTTCATAAGAATCCATGGCATTTCTCTCCTCAAAGCGTGTGCACTAAACATGGTGTATCTTGATGTGAAACAAATACAGTAACAACCACTAATATGGGAACCTTAGGTGATTTAATAGCAGGAATCGGTTCTGTTATCGACAAACTTTCTAGCGATGAGGTAAAAACCATTGACTCTTATTTTTTAGGGACACAGAATAACTCCATTGATCTATCAAAGCCAGTAACGCTATCATCAATAGATGAAGTCCAGAACTGCTTGATCCGGGTTGGGGAACAATGTCTGAACACAGATATTACACTTAAATATGCAATAGAGACGCAAAGGCAATTGCTCAATAACATACAGGCACCCACTCTAGTAGACACGGCATTTGACACATTGCTATATAACCTTGATAAGTCGATAAAAAATGTTGGCGATAATGAGAAGGAAAGAATCAGGGAGGTATATGCTTTGATGATCCAGAATTACGTGTTCTTTATGGACGCCAAGTATCAAATGAAAGTCAAGAGACTTGAACAGACCACTCGAGATTTGCTCAAACAAGCTGGTCCGCAGCTTGCCCAAATAGTCTCTCAAATCATTGCACTTGCCAACGAAATCCCAACCAATCTAGATATCAATATCGTATTTGATGAAAAAGAAGGCGAGTCGTCATTATGGAACAATTTTATAGATTGGTGGTATAGAGATAAGGACATTGCCGAGGCTGAGTCTAACTTCATGGAATCGTTAGCGGTAATCTTCAAGAAATTGCACAAACATCGTGAACTGCTGGGACAGTCGATGCTTCTGTCCGGCCTTGTCGAAAGGTATAAGGAATTGTTACTCAATTATTATTACGACATGGAGAAGTACAATGAAACCATAAATAGCATAAAATTGCGTATTCCGCGGGCAGAAAGACGAATTGTATTTCCGTTCATTGATCAGTCGATAATAACATTTGGCATCTCTGCTATTATTGTTGGTATCGTATGGTTTATCAAGGGCCAGTTCCCTCCCACTCTCACAATCGTTTTATTGTCATTATACGTTGTTTTGGAAATGCTGTCCTCATATTTAGTTTATAAAGACAAAATGCGGAACAAGTATGAGATCGAAGATCTACAAGGCGAAATTGAGTCTTGTGACAATGATATAAGAATACTGAACGAAACCATTGATTTCTTTGATGGAAATCGCTAAAATACTACGCAAAAAATGAAACCTATAAAACTCGAATGGATTCTCCTGCTCTTTGTATGCTTCATCTTCGACCTCATTAAGATGATTCCAGCAATCATTATTATCGCAAAAGATGGCTGGAAGGCCTGGTGGACCAGCGGATGGGCAATGGTGAGCTATGTTGTCGTTGGATTACTTTTCCTGGTACTGGCTGTAACACTGCTGATCTGCTGGATTCAGGAAAAGCGAAAGAAATATTCAGATCTTCCCCTCCTTCCGGAGGACCTTGACCCGATCCATAAGGAATCCGAGACTGACGCAGAAGTCAACTCTTGCATGAACCGAAGTGGCTATCAGTCCATTCGGGTAATTGATCAATGTAAAGGCGGCTTCAACCAGGAACTCATCATAAATGGTAGGAGGGACGTTAATGACACGGCCTCCTTCGAAGATGCTCAGTCCAGTCTGTAGAAGCCTCTGCCATTCACCTGCACCGAATTCAACGTCAATCTCGTTGATGCGAGAGGTATTGATTCTTGTTGACTATACTCCAATTGCTCATTGTTGACGGTGCAACTATCCCACGGGTAATTTCAAACGATTGAGGCTCCAGGCGATTCCCTTGCCGAAATAGAGGAACATGTGTACGTTGACTCGGACGGATCGTCTCAGATGACTTTGATGAGTACGACGCCGGAGAGGAGAAGGGCCAGGCCCAGGTACTGGAGAGGCCGAATCTTCTGGGCTTCTCTGCCGAACCAGCCGTGGCTGTCCACGATGGCGCCGCATGAGATCATTCCCAGTATGCCGACGAGGGTTACCAGGCCCACGCCGGTCATGGGTGTGACGAGGGCAAAGCTTGCGACATAATAGGCGCCGATAAGGCCTCCCGTCCAGAGCCACCATGGTCCTTTGGTTTTGCGTACGAGCGGGATGTTCCTCCGTTCCGAGGGGATCAGCAGGACCAGTGTGACCAGGATTGCCGTTGATGTCAGGAAGGAGATGAATGCGGATTGGATGGAGGACGAGAACTCGATTGCGAGTCTTCCATTCATGACTGGCTGTATGGCGAAGGTGAACCCGGACAGGATGCCGCCCAGTGACCAGCAGAGTATGACTCTGCCTGTTTTCCCGTTCTGGCTGCGTTTTGCTCCCATATACAGCAACAGTCCGCCGATGACAAGGCAGAGGCCGGTGATTCTGCCGGCATCCAGGGGTATGGCAGTCGTCCCGAACCACCCGAAGCTGTCTATCAGCACAGACATCACTATCTGTCCGAGCATAGGGAAGAGTACCGTCAGCACTCCTCCCAGCTTGGGGAACAATAGAATGTTTCCCGTGAGGCCTATCGCACCCATTATACCTCCGCACCAGGCCCACCAGGGGATCTGGTCCAGTGTTCCTGTCTCGGGGAGAAGCCGTCCGCAGGTGGCCAGGGTGAGGATGGCGAGGCTGGTCAGGCCTACGAGAAAGGAGATTGTGCTTGACAGAATAGGTGTCTTCAGCTTTTCCCGGAGCATGGAGTTGACGCCGGTCTGTATCGGATTCAGGAGGCCGGCGGTCAGAATCAGCAGAAGTGCGAATTGTTTATACATGGCAGTGAAAAAGAGAACCCGATCACAGAATCACGGTGACCGGGTTCTTCTGTTTTATTCGGCTATTGGAAGGCGAAGCCGTAGGCATGCGCAACAGCGACATTATTTGACGCTCTTCGGAGCAACCTTGACAATCCTGCTCTTATGCATTGCCTGAATCTCATAGTCGGCAGCACCACCCTTGACTTCAATTATGCTGTAGTTGGAAGACTCGTCTTTGCCGATGGACTTGTACGCGGTTCCCTCGAAACTGACAGAAAAGCCATCGTCATATGAAAGTGACCTTCCATCTGCGGTTGTCACGATAAAATATATCTTGTCCCCAGCTTTTACATCAGCATTATCAAGGCCCATGCCGTATCTGTCGCCTGCTTTTACATCAAAGTACCAGGATTTTCCATTAAGATCAACTGTCTTTGTCTGGTCATTCTCATCAGTCACTGTCAAAGTAATCTTTGAATCAATATGGGCGATGCCATTTGAAACGTGCGTAGAACCGGAACCGGGATATACCTTAAGAGTATGCTCATCAGCCTGTACGACGTTCAGTTCATAATCTGACAGCTCGAGGTTGTCTTTTGCCTCAAAACTTACAATTGGATTGTTTGATGTAACAGTAATGAATTCTCCGGCATAAGCTTCCTCCTTGTCGGCAGAAAGTATAAGTTCTTCGATGACCGGCTTCGGGTCCTTCTTGCAGGCTACGAGAGCCATGGATATTGCTGCAACGCAATAGATTAGTGATTTTGCTTTCATAGTTCTATTTGTTTGACTCTCACAAATATACATTTTTTTTGTATCTTGTGGAAAATTAGTATCAGGCTCTATGAAAAAAACAATACTGACTCTCCTTGCCATATTTACCGCCATTGCCGCATTTGCGGGGGACGGACTGAAATATGTTGACGCATCGACTCTGACCATCATCGGCAAACCTAAACCGACGGAAAAGCCGTTCACCCGCATCGACGGATTTGACTTCCATCACAGTGGGATAAACGGCAAATGCCGTCATTCCACTGGCCTCGCAGTCGTCTTCAAGACAGACAGCCGCATCATCAAAGCCGACTGGATCACAGGAAGCGCATGTCCTACAAACATGACAGCAATAGGCCAGAAAGGCCTTGACCTATATATAAAAGAAGGAGGCCGGTGGCTGTTCGCAGGCGTCGGGACTCCGACGATGAAAGAGCCGTTCACCAGGCACTCGTGCACGATAATCTCGGACATGAGGGACGGGGAAAAGGAATGTCTCCTCTACCTCCCGCTCTATGACAGGGTGGATTCCCTGATGCTCGGCATCGAAGAAGGCGCCATGATAGAATCCATGCCCAATCCGTTCGAATACAGGATCATATTCGAAGGATCCAGCATCACTCACGGTGCAGCCGCGGGAAGGGCGGGCATGAGCTACACGGGACTGCTCGGTTTGAAATACGGTCTCTACTGCATGAACATGGGCTTCAGCGGCAACTCCAAGCTCCAGAAGGAATTCGCCGAATATATGGCCGGTCTGGACGACATCGACGCTTTCGTCTTCGACGCCTTCTCGAATCCCAGTGCGGAAGAGATAGAATCGAGGTTCGACACCTTCGTAGACATCCTGAGAAAAGCCCATCCCACCACGCCTGTCATATTCCTTCAGACAGAAACGCGCGAGACACGCAATTTCAACCTGGTGAAGGAGAAATTCGAGGCAGACAAGCAAGCCGCAGCCGAGAAAAAGGTGAGGGAGAGGATGCTGTCAGACCCGAACATGTACTTCATCAGTTCGGAGGGATTCCTGCCGGAATACGGCTTCTCTACAACAGATGGCACACACCCCAATGACTATGCCTTTCTCGCAACCGTTGACATCATCGGTCCGAAGATACGCGGGATACTCGAACATAGATATGATCCGAGGGTAGAGGAACTGCTTGCGAAGATGACCCTGGAAGAGAAAGTGGGCCAGCTGGTTCTGGTTTCCACCAAAGGCGACGTAACCGGTCCGACCTCTGGAGTGGACCCGAGAGAGGACATCCGCAAGGGCCTCTGCGGCAATGTGTTCAATGCCGTGGGCCTCGACTACGTGGAGCAGCTCCAGAAGATTGCCGTAGAAGAAAGCCGCCTCGGTATTCCCCTGCTTTTCGGATACGACGAGATCCACGGAATGAAGACCATATTCCCGATATGCCTGGGCGAAAGCTGTACCTGGGACCCTGCACTCATCGAACGCTGCGCCAGGATAGGTGCCGCTGAGGCTGCAGCTACCGGTCTCAACTGGACCTACAATCCTATGGTCGACATCTCCTGGGAACCACGTTGGGGACGCGTCAGCGAAGGTGCTGGCGAAGACCCATGGCTGGGAGCGGCGATTGCCCGCGCAAGGGTGCACGGCGTCCAGGGGGATGACCTTTCCGACCCTCTTACCATTGCTGCCTGTGTCAAGCACTATGCGGCTTACGGCGCACCGCAGGCCGGCCGCGAATACAATACCGTCGACATGTCCGAACGCCAGTTCCGGGAATATTACCTCCCGACCTACAAGGCGGCCGTCGAGGCGGGCGTGGCCAGTGTGATGACCTCGTTCAACGACTATGACGCAGTTCCGGCAACCGGCTCCAAATTCCTTCTCAGGGATGTGCTCAAGGGCGAAATGGACTTCCGTGGCTTTGTTGTAACCGACTACGGCTCTCTCGGGGAAATGGTCAACCACGGATTCAGCACCGACAAGAAGATGGCGGCCGGACAGGCTATTGAGGCCGGCGTCGACATGGACATGGCCAGTTCATCCTACGCCCTGCATCTCGTTGAACTCGTGCGCAGCGGTGCTGTGGATATGGCCCTTGTGAACGATGCGGTCCGCAGGATCCTCCAGGTCAAATGCGACCTGGGCCTCTTTGACGATCCCTACAGGTATATAGACAGGAAGCGCGAGAAGGAGACTCTGTACACAAAGGAGCACAGGCAGACTGCGCTCGAAGAAGCCCGCGCTTCCATGGTGCTTCTCAAGAACGAGAACAGCATCCTGCCTCTCAAGAAGGGCGAGAAGGTCGCGCTGATAGGATCTCTGGCGACCAGCCCTACCGATTATCTCGGGTCATGGCGCGGCAAGGGAGAGGCGTCCCGCACTGAATCCGTACTGGATGTTTTCA
Source organism: Bacteroidales bacterium (assembly GCA_024398095.1). Taxonomy (GTDB): domain Bacteria; phylum Bacteroidota; class Bacteroidia; order Bacteroidales; family UBA932; genus Cryptobacteroides. Next base: position 41,135 of record JAKSJK010000009.1, on the reverse strand, counting down.
CCAGGGAAGCCGGCAAGAAGAATGTTGCATATGCTAAGGGCTGCAGCATCAAGGGAGACGGATGCGAGGGGTTTGAAGAGGCCATCGAGGCGGCGAAGGGGGCCGATAAGATTGTCTTCATGATGGGTGAATCCTCCGGCATGAGCGGTGAGGCAGCCGCCAGGACTGACATACGCATCCCGGGCTGCCAGACCGAGCTGCTTGCGAAACTGTGCGAGCTCGGCAAGCCTGTAGTGGCCGTGCTGATGAACGGCAGGCCGCTTGACCTCAGCCGCGAGAGCGGGCTGGCGGACGCGATGCTGGAGTGCTGGTTCCCCGGATCAATGGGCGCACAGGCTCTGCTGGACATACTTTACGGCAGGTACAACCCATCGGGACACCTTACGATGTCATTCCCGCGCAATCTGGGACAGGTGCCTCTCTGCTACTACGGCAAGAGCACCGGAAGGCCAACAGACAAGAAGCAGGGCCGCTATACTTCCAGGTACATAGACTGCCCGAACACCCCTCTCTATCCTTTCGGCTACGGACTCAGTTATACGGAATTCACCTACTCGCCTGTGACGCTTTCCGCCGCTTCGATGGATGCCGATGGGACGATAGACGCGTCCGTAACCGTCACTAACAGCGGCAAGGTCTTCGGCGAGACCGTTGTCCAGCTGTATCTGCGCGATATGGTCGGATCCGTGACCCGTCCTGTAAAGATGCTCCGCGGCTTCGAGAAGATAGGCCTGAAGCCCGGCGAAAGCAGGACCGTCACATTCAAGGTTACCGAGGATATGCTGAAGTTCTGGCGCGGCGATATGACCTTCGGCTCGGAGCCGGGTTCCTTCCGCCTCTTCATAGGTCCCGACTCTTCTGTTGAAGAATATGTGGAATTCGAGCTGCTGTAGCAGCGGGCAGAACAGTTACTCCAGCATGATTTCGCGGAACTCGTCCAGTTCCTCGTCTGTGATGCCGTATTTCTTGAAGTAGGCAACGCAGTTTTCTGCCGTGGTCTTGCCCTTGAAAGTCTCGAAATAGGTCTTGATCATGGTGCCGAAATCGTATTTCTCACCGTATACACGCGAACGCCAGCTGTAGAAGCAGGTGAGTTCCCAGTCCTTGCACTGGTCGTTCTCGCAGACTCCGAGTATGCCCTCCAGAAGGTATCCCATGGTGCCTGTGCGGTCTGCTCCGGCTACGCAGTGGTAGTAGACGTTCTTGCCCTCGCGCAGACGTGCCAGTATCCATTTGAAGTCCTTGGCGTGGGTGCTGCTGGTGGCGGAAGCGGAGTACGATGCAGTGGAGATGCGCTGGTAATCCACACCCTCTAGGGCGGAAGTTGTGATGTCGGCGCACTCGGTGTCATTCCTGAAGTCGGCGTCGGCTCCAATCTGGAGTTCTTCCATGAGCACCTTGCGGCCCTCGTCGCTGAGAGTGACCTTGCGGTTGAGCTCGCCGCCTCGGTAGAGCCTGCCGTAGCGGATAGTCTTCGGACTGCCGTCAGGATGCTTGTAGACAGCGGATTTCCAGCCGCCCATATCCCTGACATTGTTGACGGATGGGACATGGATCATGCGGACCTGGCCCTCCGGAACGAAGGGCAGGCAGTCCAGCGAGTCAGTGGAATAGGTCTTCTTGCTGACGCCCCTGAGCACCGCACGGTACTGCCTGCCTGGGATCAGGTTGTAGATCTTGTGGCTGTGTGTGATCGGGGTGTGCCGGTAGCTCTGGACGATCTTGTTGCCTTCGTCCTTGATAGTCAGTATGTAACTGGAGTAAAGCTCCATGTTCGAGTCCCAGCTGATCGTTATCGGGCGTGGTGCGAACTTTGCCGGCGACGAAAATGAAGGATTGTCGTAGTATGGCTTTATGGAACTGAAGGTGTAGTCTCCGTCAGGGTAGTTGACCTCTGTCATGTAGGCGTGTACCAGTTCGTTTTCAACCAGCAGCTGCTGGGCTCTCAGGTTGGCGTTGCAGCTGACTGCCGGTTCCGGCTTTGTGCAGCAGAGTATGGCCGGCAGGCAGATAAGGGCGGTCAATAGGTGCAGATGTTTCATCATTCAAGCATTATCTTTCGGAATTCGTCGATCTCGGACTGGGTTATCCCGTATGATTTCAGGTACTCTTCGACGCACTCGGTGATATTCTGGCCGTTGAAGACCTCGTAGTAGGATATCACCATGTTGCCGTAATCGTATTTGTCGTCGACCTTGCGCGAACGCCAGCCGTAGAAAGTGGTCAGTTCGTAATCCTTGTCGATGTCTCCCTCTGCCACTCCCAGCACGGCTTCGATGATGAAGCCGAGGGTGCCGGTGCGGTCTGCCCCGTGGGCGCAGTGGAAAAAGACATTCTTGCCCTCGCGCAGACGGTTCAGAATCCATCTGAAGTTCCTGGCCTGGGTGTTGGTCCTGGCGGAACTGGTGTAGGCCGAACTCGGGATGCGGTAGTAGTCGATGTGGGGCCCGAGAGGGGATTCCATGACCCTCTTGCTTTCTTTTTCGCCCCTGAGGTCGAGGTCTGCGCCTATCTTGAGGTCGTTCAGGAGTATGTCGCGGTCCTCATCCGTGATGTCGTTGGCCCTGTCCATCTCGGCGCCGCGGAAAAGGCGTCCGTAGCGGATGGTCTTGGGCTTGCCGTCGGACCGCCGGAACAGCTCTGACTTCCAGCCTCCCAGGTCGCGGACATTCCTGATGGATGGGGTGTTGATCATCCTGACCTGGCCGGTCGGGACTATCCTGGCAATGGCGAGGGTGTCGGATTTTGCCGCGCGTGCGGTGTCTGCCTTGCCGGTGCTGTCCCTGCGGGAAAGCAGCAGGGCTTCATACCTGCGTCCCGGAATCAGGTTGCAGACTTCAAGACGGGAGGCTAGGCTGTCGAGCCTGTATTCTTTAGAGAAACCTTTGCTGTCTGCGACCAGCAGATGGGTCTGGCTGCTGTCCGCCTGCCATTCGAGGACTACCGGTGCCGGTATGTCCTTCCTGCCCGGAGAGATGGTTCTCTTGGCGTGGTAGGGGGTGATGCCGGTGTAGCTGTAGTCGCCCTCGCGGTAGGATACCTCGGTGAGATAGGAGTGTACAAGTTTGTTTTCCACGCAGCTTTCGGTAACCCTCAGTTTGCAGGCTGGACGCTCCTGGGCTGATGCCGGCTGCAGAATGCACAGTACGGCCGCCAGGATCTGACTGCATATGAGAAGGACCTGCTTCACGAAATCTCTAGTTCAGCGGAACTCCCGGGTTGTCGTATGGGTATCCGAAACAGGAGAAGCAATCGAACCTGTAGAGCAGTTCGAAGGCTATGAGGATGAGAACGGTGACGGCGATCATCACGAACGGCCAGACCTTCTTCTCTTTCTTGTATTTACGTATCGCCCAGGGGGTTGTCAGTGCTACGAAAAGCACTCCGTATATAATTATTACTATGTATAGTGCAAACATGGTAGGCTTTTTGTTATCAATCAAAGGCAAAGGTAACATTTTATTTGTAAATTTGTCGTTTAACACTGTTGCAAGCAGGACATGAAGTTTCTTCGCATATTGATTCTTTCTGCCGCCCTTCTGTGCGGCGGCGTGGTTTCGTATGCCCAGAAGAACTATCCTAAACTGCGTCCGATCCGTGAGAGCGGCCAGGAGAGCTTCTACACCCTGGCCCAGAACAAGTCCGGTTTCTGGGGCTATGTCAACTCGGAGGGCAAGAAGGTGATCCCCTATGTGTTCAACGCTGCGGAAACCTTTACGGAAAACGGTGTTGCCAAGGTCATGTATGACCAGTGGTGGGGAGTCGTGGACATCACCGGGCAGTATCTGCTGATTCCGGTCAACGACGATGTGATTTTCCCGGACAGGAAGCGTCCGGACTGCATAATCACGGTAAACCGCCAGGAGGATTCCGAGCTGTATACCATCTATTCCCATTCCGGAGAGCAGCTGCATGAGATTCCGGGCTCCGGCCTCAGCATCCACAAGAACGCCCAGTTCAGCATCCGCACCTCCGAGGGCGTCATGCTCTATTTCAACGGAGAGGGCAGGCGCCTCGACTACAAGGATATCAAGCTGTATGATGCCTTCAAGGCAGGCACCGACAGCCTTTGGACTGCGACTATGGCCGACGGATCCAAAGTCCTGCTGGACAACCGCTGGCTGCCTGTTTTCGATGAGACTGCATACATGCTGGACGGCGACAGCTACTACATGGGCAAGTCGCTCATGTATGTGGTGCGCAACCGCCTGACCTCGCATCTGGGGCTCATGGATTCCAAGGGCGGCGAGGTGATCCCATGTGAATATGACCGTCTATACATGACTGGAAACTATCTGATGGCGGAACTTTCCACCCCGCGCAGCAGCCGTCTGTTTTCTACGGGCGGACAGTTGCTTTTCGGACCGGCAGACGAGCTGAGTTTCAACGGCTCATATATCTATACTGTCGTACGCGGACAGATTTCCGTGACCGGGCATGACGGCTCCAAGGTGGCTTCCGGCATTGACCGCAACAGTTTTTCCGGCCGCTTTTTCGACGAGGTCTCAGACCGCTTTGTGATGGACCGCACCTGGAAGTCTGTGGACGGACATGTGAGCCTGCTTTACCCGGCGGACAAGGATTCATATCCGTCCGTGGAGGACTTCCTGCCTCTGCCTATGACCCGTTCCTCGGTTGAGGTCAGGACTGCTCCGAGGCTGCTGGATGAGGCGGATTCGCTGGTGCGTCTGCGCCTGGACAGCCTTGCTCTGGTAGCAGGGGAGGGCATCAGACCTGTAGTCTTTGACCATGGGTGGTACAGCGTACCGGACACCATCGATGTGGACCGTCCGCTGGTGAAATTCGACGAAGAGGGCAGGACTGTTTGGACTTTCGCCCCTCAGGAGGCTGTGTTCACCGCGTTCCGTGAGTCTGCCTGTGCCCTGTACCTGATTTCCGACTTCCAGGAGGGTGACGGCAGCGTGGATCGGCTTGTCTGTGCATATTCCCTGAGAGATTTTTCACTTCTGAAGAAAGGTTTCGGCCGCGATGCCGTAATTATTGGCGTGGATGCGGAACGTCATCTGCTGGTGCGCAAGGCCTCCGAACTCTGGGGCAACCGGAATTTCGTGTGCTACACAGTTGAGGCTTCTGACGGCAGCGTGCTGGGCCTTTGCCACGGCATGGAGAGCCAGAAGATCTTCGGCGATGAGGTGCAGCTGGAGTTCGAGAATGACTCGCTGGTGATTTCGTGGGGCTTCGAGAAGCTTGTGCTGACCCCGGATCAGCCTGACGGAACCTATGAGTACCTGCTCTGATGTGTATTGGCATCCGCAATAGATTATGGATAAGAACGAGATAAAGAATGAATTCCTGGGCTATCTCAGGTCAACCGGCCGCAAGGGCGTCGAGAATGTGATTACCAATCTGGAGGAACTGGGTTTCTTCGAGGCTCCCGCTTCGACCGTCTTCCACCTTCATGAGCCGGGCGGACTTGCCCAGCACTCCCTGAATGTCTACAAGGAGGCGGCTCTCATCGCAAAGATGCAGGAGAGGCTCAAACCGGGCGTAGAAGCCGCTGTACCGGCAGATTCGCTCATCATCGCAGCCCTGCTCCACGATGTCTGCAAGGCGGAGATCTACAAGAGTGTGGAGAAGTGGCGCAAAGACGCAAACAACAGGTGGGAGAGCTACCAGTCCTACGAGGTGGACTACACCAGCATGCCTCTGGGCCATGGCGAGAAGTCTGTAATCCGCCTGCTTCAGTGGGGTCTGGAACTGACCGACGACGAGATTGTGGCCATCCGCTGGCATATGGGCGCGTGGGAGATGCCTTTCCAGAGCGCCGAGGCCAAGGGCAATATGAACGCTGCCCGCGACAAGTCTCCGCTGCTGTCCATCCTGATGGCTGCCGACGGCCTTGCTTCTTCGATTCTCGAAGCATAGTCGTAAATTTTATCTATCTTTGCACACGAAAAAGGGGTGCCCGCCCATGGTAGCGGCCTTTTGACGGGGCTGCGTGGACGAGCTGAGAATATACCCTGGAACCTGATACGGGTAATACCGGCGTAGGAAAATGAAATGCAAAGCTATCTTTGCCGTCTGCCTGACAATGGCAGCGGCCGCTGTATCTGCCAGTGCGCAGACAGCATCTGCGGAGCCTGCTGACTCCACCATCCATGAAACACTTTACGGCATTTATGTGGAGTCCTCAAGGGCTCCGCGCAATGCTCCGTTTGCAATCTCCAATGTGAGCGCCAGACAGCTCACGGAGTTCTCCCAGGGCGCACAGGAACTGCCGTTCCTCCTTTCGCGCACCCCTGGCGTGCTCTCCTGGAGCGACAACGGCGTGGGCACCGGAACCTCCTATCTGAGGATACGAGGTGCGGGCGACTCCAGGATAAATATCACCCTGGACGGCGTTCCGTTGAATTCTCCTGAGGACCAGTGCGTGTTCTGGGCCAACATGAACAGCTATTCTTCCTTCCTGGGCGGCATTGAGATCCAGAGAGGCATCGGCTCGTCCACCAATGGCGACGGTGCGTTCGGCGGCACGGTGGCCCTGACTACCAAGGAGCCTTCCAAGGTGGCAGGCGGCCAGTTCGACGTGGCCTACGGCTCATATAACACATACAAGGTGGGTGTGAGCGCCTCTTCCGGCCTGCTCGCCGACCGCTGGATGCTCGATCTGGGCTACCATCACACCGGCACCGACGGCTTCATGGCCGGGACGGCCGGCAATTCCGGCAGCTGGATGGTCGGCCTGACCTGCCTTGCCGGGAAGAATCTGCTCTTCCATTACTATAATATAGGTAACTACGAGAAGACCGGCCAGGCGTGGAACGGCGTGGACACCGGTGATCTGCTCGACGGCACCTACGGCGCGCATACCGGCATATATGGTTACAAAGACCTCTGGAAGGCAGGTCTCGGCACCTACAATAGCCTTAGCCAGTACTGGGAGCAGGACGCCGACGGCAAGTATGTGTTCACCAACTACAAGAACCCGTTCAACGGCAAGGATTGGAGGACTACCGACAACTTCGTGCAGGACCACAATATCCTCTCCATGTCGTACAAGGCAGGGGAGTACTGGAATCTGAATGCTTCCCTCCACTACACCTACGGCAGCGGCTACTACGACGAGTTCCGCTACAATAACAAGCTTTCCAAGTTCGGTCTGGCATCCTTCACCGACAAGGATGGAAACAAGGTAAAGAAGAGCGATTTCATCCGCAAGAAGGGTGTGGACCAGAACGCATACGGCGTGGTTCTCAATGCCCAGAGGAAGACCGACAGGCTGGACCTGCGCTTCGGTGTGTCCGCACAGAATTTCAATGGCTGGCACTATGGCTACCTCAGCTACATCGGCAATGAGGAATTGCTCTCCAGGCTCAAGTCCCAGTCTCCTGCAAAGTTCGACAACAAGGAGGGTGACTATATGTACTACGATTCCGATGCGACCAAGACTGACTTTTCTGTCTATGCAAAGGCCAGCTATGAGGTTGCTCCAGGGCTCAGCCTCTTCGGCGACCTGCAGTACCGCATGGTTCGCTATGTGACCGATGGCATCAATGACAAGTTCCTTGAGAACGAAGACGGTACCTATACTAACCAGGAACTGAAGATCAATCAGCTGTATAACTTCTTCAATCCGAAAGCCGGCCTCGACTACACCTATGGCTGCAACAAGGCTTATTTCTCCGTAGCCTGGGGCCATCGCGAGCCTGAACGCAACAACTTCACCGACAATGGCAATTACCCTGCTCCGAAGCCTGAGAGCCTGCTTGACTATGAACTGGGCTACTCATGGAACGGACAGATTGTGCGCCTGGGTGTGAACGGTTACTTTATGGACTACCGCAACCAGTTCGTGAAGACCGGTGCGGTAAGCGACATCGGAGAGGCTCTCACCACCAATATCGCCAAGTCCTACAGGGTAGGCGTGGAGCTTACTGCCGACGTGCGTGCTGCTTCCTGGCTGGATATCTATGCCGATGCAGCCCTCAGCCGCAACCGTATCAAGGATTTCAATGAGGTTGTGGAGGACTGGGACGCAGCTTCCGGCTACCGTACCATCCACTACAGTTCGTCTACCCTCGCATTCTCGCCTTCGGCCATCATAGGCGGTGGCTTCAATGCCCATTACAAAGGCTTCAAGGCCGATTGGAGGACTTCTTACGTGTCCCGTCAGTATATCGACAACACCGAGTGCCTCAAGCGCAGCCTGCCAGGCTACACCACCACTGATGTGAACCTGTCCTATACCTACGTGCCTTCAGTGAAGTGCATCAAGGACATGACCTTCGGACTGCGCCTGGGCAACATCTTCAACAGCCATCACGCATGCAGCGCATGGGTTTATTCCGCCATCGCCGAGAGCTACGGACATCCGGATTGGAACCGATACACCGAGATCGGCTATTTCCCTGCAGCAGGTATCACCGCGATGGGTACTTTCACCATCAGATTCTAGTGCGTCATGCTTGATTTCCTGAGTTCACACGCGCTGGAGATTCTGGGAGTAGTCCTGGGGCTCATCTACCTGCTCCTCGAGCTGAAAGCCAGCTGGTGGATGTGGGTGGTGGGCGCCGTAATGCCGATAAATTCGCTCTTCGTCTATTACAAGGCCGGACTCTATGCGGACTTTTCCATCGACATCTACTATGTTCTGGTGGGTTTCTATGGTCTCTGGATGTGGCTGCGCGGGGGAGTGAAGAAGCCTTCGCTGCCGATTTCCGCGACTCCTGTGAGGCTCTGGGCGGTATTGGCGGGTGTTTTTGCCGTGCTTTTCGTGGCCATAGGACTGGTGCTGGTGAATTTTACAGACAGTTCCGTTCCATGGTCCGACAGTTTCACGACGGCTCTGAGCATCATAGGACTCTGGATGCTGGCCCGCAAGTGGATCGAACAGTGGTGGGTGTGGTTTGTCGTGGATGCGGCCAGTACGGCCCTATATGTATATAAAGGTATATATTTCTACGCCGGCCTCTACCTGCTCTACACCGTTCTCGCTGTGTACGGCTTCTACAAGTGGCGGAAAATGCTATCTTTGCAGAATGGACAGGAAACTGCTTAATATAGAGCTGGGAAGGGTCTCCGCCGAGGAGTACAAGGCCTTGCCTGAGTCCGGAATCGTCGTGGTGCTTGATAATATCCGAAGCGCCCATAATGTCGGCTCCGCCTTCCGCAGCAGCGATTCTTTCAAGGTGGACAAGGTCTGGCTCTGTGGCATCTGTGCCGTGCCGCCTTCTGCCGAAATACACAAATCAGCCCTCGGGGCCGAGTTCAGCGTGGAGTGGGAGCATTCCGACGAGACTCTGCCCGTGATCGAAAGGCTGCGCAGTGAGGGATACTCTATTGTAAGCGTGGAGCAGACTGCAAATTCTGTAAAACTGGATGCTTTTACCCCGGATCCTTCAGTGAAATACGCCCTGATCTTCGGCAATGAGGTCGCCGGAGTGGATCAGGCCGTGGTTGATGCTTCCGATTTCGCTCTCGAAATCCCTCAGTACGGCACTAAGCATTCGTTGAATGTGTCGGTTTCCATCGGAATAGTCCTGTGGCATATTCATCGGCACTAAGTATTGCCGAATCCGTGAAAATTACTAAATTTACCGCCCTATAATTCAAACTTAACAGAAATGACACGCGATCCACAGATCTTCGACCTTATCAAGAAGGAAGAAAAACGCCAGGCAGATGGCCTGGAACTCATTGCATCAGAGAACTACGTAAGCAACCAGGTACTGGAGGCGATGGGTTCTGTCTGCACCAACAAGTATGCTGAAGGTTACCCTGGAGCACGCTATTACGGAGGATGCGAGGTGGTTGACCAGATCGAGCAGCTTGCAATCGACCGTCTCAAGGAAATCTACGGTGCAGAGTATGTGAACGTGCAGCCTCACTCAGGCGCACAGGCAAACATGGCAGTGGAGATCGCTGTCCTCAAGCCAGGCGACACCTTCATGGGTCTCGACCTCTCTCACGGCGGCCACCTTACCCATGGTTCACCTGTCAATGTCTCAGGTCTTATCTTCAATGCAGTTGCATACGGCCTCGATGAGAACACCGGACGCATCGATTACGACGAGATGGAGAGAAAGGCTCTCGAGTGCAAGCCGAAGCTTATCATCGGAGGTGCATCCGCTTACTCCCGCGAGTGGGATTACGAGAGGATGCGTGAGATTGCAGACAAGGTAGGCGCCCTCCTTATGATCGATATGGCCCACACTGCAGGTCTTATTGCAGCAGGCCTCCTCAAGAACCCTCTCAAGTACGCGCATATCGTGACTACCACCACCCACAAGACCCTCCGCGGTCCACGTGGCGGTGCAATCCTCCTGGGCAAGGATTTCGACAATCCATGGGGCCTCAAGACTCCTAAGGGTGTTGTCAAGAAGATGTCCCAGATTTTCAATTCGGCAGTGTTCCCAGGCACCCAGGGCGGTCCTCTCGAGCATGTGATCGCCGGCAAGGCTGTCGCTTTCTGGGAGGCTCTCCAGCCTGAGTACAAGGAGTATCAGAAGCAGGTTGTGGTCAATGCCGCTACCATGGCGCAGGTATTCGTCGACAAGGGTTACCATGTTGTGTCAGGCGGTACCGACAACCACCTCATGCTCATCGACCTCCGCACCAAGTATGCTGAGGTTTCCGGCAAGATCGCCGAGAAGGAGCTTGTGAAGGCAGACATTACCGTCAACAAGAACATGGTTCCGTTCGACAGCCGTTCTGCATTCCAGACTTCCGGTATCCGCGTGGGTACTCCTGCTATTACTTCACGTGGTTTTGTAGAGTCTGACATGGCTGCCATCGTCGACCTTATCGACGAGGTTCTCGCAAATGCTGCGGCTCACCTCGATCTCATCGCAGGCAATACCGAAGAGGGTCGCGCAGAGTACGAGGCATGCCTCGCTTCAGTTCGCGAAAAGGTGCATGCCATGACAGCAGGCAAGCCGCTTAACAGGTATTAGAATCAGATCTGATTGCGGATCCAGACGAGTGGGGTGACTCCCTCGATCTCTTTGAATTTGCGGCTGAATTGAGCGCCGCTTTTGAATCCGCTTACTTCCGCTACTTCCTCGAGCTTGGAATTCCTATGCTCGAGGATGTATTTTTTTGCATAGCCGATACGGTATTCGTTCACATATTCGCGGAAACTCTTCCCGTAGTAGCTGTTGAGGCTGAGTGAGATGTAGGTCCTGTTCGTGCCCATCATGTCAGCGCACTGCTCCAGCGTGAGGTCTGGATCCAGGTATGGCTTTTCTTTCTTGAAGAATTCGGAGATCTTCCCTGTCTGCTCCTTGAGGGCGGCCATCTGCGGGGTGATCTCCCCCTCCGTCTGGAATATCGGAGCAGGTTCCTGTATGTCTTCTTTTTCTTTTGGCTGGCCTGGCTCTTCCGGCGCAGTTTCCCCGACAGACTTCTTCATCTCCGTGTGGAAGTATGCCGCTCCTGTCATGCCTATTGCCATGAACAGGGACATGAATCCGCTTATTGCCCTGTGGTCTGTCAGATATTCGCGTCCCAGTACTACTCTGGTGGCTGCAAATCCCAGGGCCAGAAAGTAGGATAACATCATGAAGAAAAGCCTGTAGTCCCTTCCTTCTCTCTTCCGCCTTCTTAAATAGAGTATGGCGAGGTGGATGAATACGGCAACAATTTCTACGATGAGTATCGTTCCGGTGATGTATTCATTTATTCCCCAGTAGACTTTCAGCAGTGTTTCAGAATTCGGAGGCAGCATTCCTCCATTCATGTCTACAGAGTGCAGGAAGTCTGCCAGCTTATTCATTCCTGTCTTAAGGTAGATGACAAGACTTGTCGTGCCTACCGTGAGCGCGGGCGCGTATGAAAAATATGCTGTCGGATGAGGCTCGATGCTGTCGGCTTCTGTTTTGTAGTACACAACGATGGAGGGAAGGAGGAACAGCACCGAGTACTTGGCCATTACTTCCAAGGTTACGATGGTGGCGTAACTGTCCGTGCCGCCGACGAATGCAGCGTCGCAAAAGAAATAGACAGAGGCAAACATGCAGACGATTGCGATATTCGTGGTGGAGTATTTCTTTCTTCTCATCACCATGAATATTGCTGCGGCGGCAATCGATACGTAGAATGGCAGGTAAATCAGTATGTTGTAAAGCATCTGCATCCTATCTCACATCCTGGTCTGTTAATTTGTTTACCAATGTGCAAATATAGGTAAATATTTGTAGTTTCAACAAAAAATTGAAGAGGCGAACATATTTTGCTGAAAAATTTGTGGGGCGTATAATATGTTGTAACTACAAATTCCGACATTTGTATTCGGAAAATGAAAGTGAAATGTGGGCGGCCATCCGCCCGATCAGTAAGGTTAGAAAACAAAAGCCCTCGCATCACTGCGAGGGCTTTTGCTATATGCTTTTATTATTCTTGGCGCAGTGATGCGAGGGCTTTTGCTTTATGTTTTATCTCTCCCGCACTAGGCGGGAGAGTGAAACTATTTCGCGTTCTTGATTGCTGCCTGGGCAGCTGCAAGTCTTGCGATTGGAACTCGGAACGGTGAGCAAGATACGTAGTTGAGACCGATCTTGTGGCAGAACTCGACAGATGCCGGATCGCCGCCGTGCTCGCCGCAGATACCGCACTTGAGCTCAGGACGGGTTGCGCGGCCGTGTGATACAGCGTAGTCTACGAGAACGCCGACAGCCTTCTGGTCGAGAGTCTTGAATGGGTCTGCATCGAGGATCTTGTTGCCGAGGTAGTCACCCATGAAGGTGCTGACGTCGTCACGTGAGAAGCCGAAGGTCATCTGGGTGAGGTCGTTGGTACCGAATGAGAAGAACTCAGCGGTGCGCGCCATGCGGTCAGCGGTAAGGGCTGCGCGTGGGATCTCGATCATAGTACCGAACTTGTAATCGATGTTGGTGTTCATCTGTGCCTCAACTTCTGCCTTGATCTTCTCGCAGATAGCCTTCTGGAAGCGAAGCTCGCGCTCAGAGATGGTTACAGGAACCATGATCTCAGGCATTGGGTTCAGGCCTTCGTTCCTAAGCTCAGCGGCTGCGGTGAAGATTGCGCGGAACTGAGTCTCGGAGATCATAGGGTAGGTGATGTGGAGACGTACTCCGCGGTGACCCATCATAGGGTTGACCTCGTGGAGTGATTCGCCACGCTTCTCGATGTCACCGGTGGTGATGTGAAGCTCATTTGCGAGCTCAGCCTTCTTGTCCTCGGTGGTAGGAACGAACTCGTGGAGAGGTGGGTCGAGGAGACGGAAGGTAACATGTCTGCCGTCCATGATCTTCATGGTGCCCTTAACTGCGGCCTTCATGAATGGCTCGAGCTCTGCGAGTGCTGCGCGGCGCTCCTCGTCAGTGGTAGAGAGGATCATCTTGCGGAGCTTGCTGAGCGGAGTCTCGGAGTTCTTGCCGTAGAACATATGCTCGATACGGAAGAGGCCGATGCCCTCAGCGCCGAATGAGAGTGCGCGTGCTGCGTCCTCAGGAGTATCTGCGTTGGTGCGTACACCGAGCTTGCGGAACTTGTCGGCGATCTCCATGAACTTCACGAAACGAGGGTTATCGGAAGCGTCCATGGTCTCGATTGCGGTTGCGTATACAGCGCCCTTTGCGCCGTTGAGTGAGAATGAGTCACCCTCCTTGAAAACCTGGTCGCAGCCCTTGAAGCTTACGGTCTTGTTCTCGAGGTCGATCTTCATATCCTCGCAGCCAACGATGCAGCACTTGCCCCAGCCGCGTGCAACGAGTGCAGCGTGTGAGGTCATACCGCCCTTCATGGTAAGGATACCAGCGGCAGCGCGCATACCCTCAACGTCCTCTGGAGAGGTCTCCTCGCGGACGAGGATGACAGCCTTCTTGGCAGCGGCTGCTGCAACGGCGTCAGCGTTGGTGAATACGATGGTACCTACGGCACCGCCTGGAGATGCAGGAAGACCGTGAGCTACAGGAGTAGCCTTCTTCTCTGAAGCAGGGTCGAGGATTGGGTGGAGGATCTCGTCAAGCTGAGCAGGAGAAACGCGCATTACTGCGGTCTTCTCGTCGATCATACCTTCCTCGAGCATATCCATTGCCATGTTGAGGGCAGCGAGACCGGTTCTCTTGCCGATACGGCACTGGAGCATCCAGAGCTTCTTCTCCTGGATGGTGAACTCGATGTCCTGCATGTCGTTGAAGTGGTTCTCAAGGTTGGTGCGGATCTCGTCGAGCTGCTTGTAAACCTCAGGCATTGCCTCCTCGAGTGAAGCGAGGTGTGCGTTCTGAGGGCTCTTGGTTGCGTTGTTGAGCGGGTTAGGGGTGCGGATACCTGCAACGACATCCTCGCCCTGTGCGTTGATGAGCCACTCGCCGTAGAACTTGTTGTCACCGTTGGCAGGGTTACGTGAGAATGCAACACCTGTTGCAGAAGTCTCACCCATGTTGCCGAATACCATTGACTGAACGTTCACTGCAGTGCCCCAGTCATCAGGAATACCCTCGATCTGGCGGTACTTGATGGCGCGCTTGCCGTTCCATGACTTGAAGACGCCACCGATTGAACCCCAGAGCTGCTCCTCTGCGGAATCAGGGAACTCTACGCCGAGAACTTCCTTGATACGTACCTTGAAAGCCTCTGCGAGAGCCTTGAGCTCGTCAGCGGTGATCTCGGTGTCGGACTTGTAGCCCTTTGACTCCTTGAGATCTTCCATCATCTTGTCGAGCTGCTGGCGGATAGCCTTGCCATCCTCCGGCTCGATGCCCTCTGCCTTCTCCATTACGACGTCAGAGTACATCATGATGAGACGACGGTATGCGTCGTATACGAAACGTGGGTTGTTGGTCTTCTTGATCATACCAGGGATGGTAGCTGAGCAGAGACCGATGTTGAGGATGGTATCCATCATACCAGGCATTGAGCTTCTTGCGCCTGAGCGGCAGCTCACGAGGAGCGGATTCTCAGCGTCGCCGAACTTCATGCCCATGATTTCCTCAGTAGCCTTGAGGGCTGCTGCGACATCCTTCTTAAGCTCTTCAGTGTAGCCACCGCCGAGCTCATAGTACTCAGTACAGCACTCGGTAGTGATGGTGAAGCCAGCAGGTACCGGAATGCCGAGGAGGTTCATCTCGGCGAGGTTTGCACCCTTGCCGCCGAGGAGCTCTCTCATCACTCCGTTTCCTTCTGCCTTACCGGCACCGAAGCGATAAACTCTTTTCTTTTCGTTTGCCATTTTTTCTATAGTTTTGAATTAATGATTACAATCAAAAATCGCGACAGTTATTACTGATGATAATAACCGCCGCGAATTTAACGAAAAAATCCGGGTTTCCGAAATTTTCTTTACAGAAGCTTTGCCGCTATCTCCGACAGTTCGCTTCGTTCTCCCTTACGCAGGTTTATGTGCTGGAAAAGTGCCTGTCCGGCCATCTTGTCGGAGAGGTGGGTGACGCCGTTGGACCACTGGTCCAGGTATGGCTGGTCGATCTGATGGATGTCACCGGTGAAGACTATCTTGGTGCCTTCTCCCGCACGTGTGATAATGGTCTTGACCTCATGCGGAGTGAGGTTCTGGGCCTCGTCGATGATGAAGAAGACCTTGCCAAGGCTGCGTCCCCTGATATAGGCGAGAGGGGAGATGAGCAGTTTCTCGTCCTTGAGCATGGCGTCTATCCTGAGGGCCTGCTTGCTGCCCGGTCTGAAGACATTCCTGATAACATTCAGGTTGTCCATCAGAGGCTGCACGAACGGACTCATCTTGCTCTTCTGGTCACCAGGGAGGAATCCCAGGTCCTGGTTGCCGAGAATTACTGCCGGGCGGGAGAGGATTATCTGCTCGAAATCGTGTTCCTGCTCGAGTGCCGCAGCAAGTGCTATAAGGGTTTTGCCGGTGCCTGCGCCTCCGGTGAGGCTCACCAGCTGGGTGTCAGGATTGAGGCAGGCATCGATGGCGAACTTCTGCTCGTCGTTGCGCGGACGTATGCCGTAGGCTTCATTGCCCTTGACCAGGACGATGCGTCCTTTTTTCTTGTCGTAACGGGCGCAGACCACGCTGTCACTGCCTTTCCAGTTGAATTTGTAGAGTTGGTTTGCAGCCGGTTCCTTGGCGGATACGGACTTCCAGTCGATCGAGCAGGTCGGGCCGTAATTCAGCTCCTGGAGCAGCTGGGGATCGAAATCCGGAATGACCTGTACCTCCTTGAGGGCGGTCTCAACCTTGGCTTCCTCGATGCGGTCTGTCATGTAGTCCTGCACCTCCATTCCGACGGCTTTCGCCTTCATTCTCATGTTGATGTCCTTGGTCACGAGGGCCACAAAGCGGTCCGGGTTGTTGTCGCGCACCCACATCGCTGTGGCAATGATCCTGTGGTCCTGGATGTCGTCCTTGAAGCAGGCCTGCAGAGCCGGAGGGAATGGGTGGTTGACCTCCACCTTGATGCAGCCCATACCCTTGCCGATAGGCACTCCGTACTTGCCGAAGAGCTTGTTTCCGGTCAGTTTGTCCAGTTCGCGGACGAAGCCCCTGGAATTGAAGGAGAGGGCGTCATTGCCTTTCTTGAACTTGTCCAGTTCCTCGATGACCGCCATCGGGATGACGACATCGTTGTCCTGGAATTTGCGTATGGCCTTGTAGTCGTGCAGGATCACATTGGTGTCGAGCACAAAGATTTTCGATGGTTTTGGCATGGTTTCTTAGTCTTCGCCTTCCGTAGCGACATTGAGGAGCGAGTCCAGAATGCTGCTGATGGCCGGCTTGCTGTGGTCTGTTATGGATAGCCCTGATCCCGGGGCTGACGGGTGTCCGAGAGGGTAGTAGGCAATGTCCTGCAGGAGCATCTGGGAGTCTACATAGTCGTAGTCCACATCCCTGATCCTGATCAGCACTCCCGGCACCTCTCCGAAGAGAATGCGTATGCTGTCTTTCTCGCCGTAGGACTGCGAGATGCCGCTGATGTTAACCTGGGCGTCGCTGAAGCAGTGTTTCAGGGCAGCCATGAGGCCGCCGTCACATACCGTGGCGCCGCCTGTCACGATGCCGTCCTCGACCAGCTCGCGCACCACTTCGTAGCAGTCCATGAACCAGTCCGGGTCGTTGATTTCCGGGGCTGTATCGCCGTTTGACCCAAGCTGCCTGGCGAGCACTGAGGCTCCAAGACGGTGCGGGCAGGTGTCGAACGGAATGTATATGATCCAGTCGTCCGTATCTCCTTCGTCAATGTCGTGGAGACAGCTGTCGTCTATGTCACAGCCTTCCACACCCACTTCGAGGCTGCAGTCACCGCAGCCGTCCTCGAAAGAGTAGGAACTGATTGCGGAGTCCAGTTCGAAGATATAGTCCGCAGCTGCCGACGCGCTCAGACGGAAGGCCGCCATGGCTCCCAGCTTGCCGGAATTCCATTTCCAATCCAGTCTGAGACTGAGATCTCCTAGCGTGAAGTGGCCGGCTTTCCAGATTGTGTCCAGCAGGGCCTTGGCTATCCTCTGGCGGGTAAACTGCTCAGGGTAGGCAAGCTCGAAAGCACGCTCTCCGCCGCCTGTTGCCAGCTCGGCATAGCGATCAATCTCTTCTTTACGGAAGATGGTGGTTTTCAATGGCTTGTCCAGACTCTCATCGGCAATGTCACCCGCCTTTGGGCAATCTTTGCGGCGACGCGGGCTGACCTCTTCCAGGCATTCATCCAGCAGTTCCGCCGGGGTGCTTTCCAACCTGGTTCCGTCGATGATGTACTCTGAGTTCAGGGCTTTGTGCTTCTCCATTCAGGATAAAGTTTCAATTACTTCGTAAAATTAAGTAATTTTGGTGTCTGAACAAACATTTTTGAGATGAAATCCACCTTTACAGATGATATGATCGAGTCCTTTTTCGGCCGATTCCAGTCTTTCCAGACCTCCGGAAGCATGGCTTTCAAGCCAGGGCTGGAGAGAATGGAGTTCGTGGACCAGATGGCCGGACACCCTCATCGGAAATACCGTACCGTACATGTGGCGGGCACCAACGGCAAGGGTTCCGTGTCCAACATGCTGGCCTCCGCCCTGGCGGCAACGGGTCTCAAAGTCGGGCTGTATACTTCTCCGCACATTCTCGGTGTGCGTGAGCGTGCGCGTGTAATCGACGCCGGCGGTGTGCGGCTGATAGGACGCGATGCCCTCGGGGAGATAATTTCCCGCTGGGGTGATACATATATTAATATAGGTCTGTCTTTCTTTGAAGTGACCACTTGCATCGCCTTCGAGTGGTTCGCCGTCGAGGGCGTGGATGTGGCGGTTATAGAGACCGGTCTCGGCGGCAGGATGGACAGTACCAACATCATCACTCCGGAACTATCGGTCATAACCAATATCGGCTACGATCATTGCGACATCCTGGGCAATACTCTCGGCGAGATTGCGTATGAGAAGGCGGGAATCATCAAGCCTCTGATCCCTGTGGTGGTGGGAGAGTCCCATCCCGAGACAGATCCTGTCTTCGAACGCAAGACCCTGTATACCAACCTTCCAGAGGCGGAGTTCATGGGCGACCGCGGCCGTATCATGTCTCTGCTGAGATTTGCGGACAAGACCGTGCCTGCCGGCTGGGAGCACGCCGACGGGATTCTTTCTGCAATGGACCTCCAGGGACCTTGCCAGGTGAAGAACCTGCGCACTGTGATGACTGCTCTGCAGGTGCTTGGGGTGACACCGGATGCTCCTGTCCTCGAAGCTGTTGAGCATACCGCATCCCGGATGGATTTCCACGGCCGCTGGGAGAGACTGGCTGTTGCCGATACTTACGAAGTGATAGCCGATATAGGACATAACGAGCACGGACTGCGTCTGAATTTTGCGCGTCTCTCGGAGATTGCGGCAGGCGGGACCAAGCTGGTCATTGTATACGGATCTGTATCCGACAAGGATGTGGATGCAGTGCTGCGGCTGATTCCGCGCGAGGCTGAACTGGTAATTTTCACCAATGCCGACAACCACCGCGCCCTGCCTGCCGCTGAGGCCGCCAAGCGCTATGAGGCAGATTGTGCGGAGGTCGGATGCGAACCATGCAGACATGTTGTGTGTCAAACAGTTGCATCCGCTGTCGAGACTGCCCTTGCAGAGGCATTGCAGGCACGGACTTTGATATACATCGGCGGTAGTACTTATGTCGTTTCGGAGGCGGTGCGCTGCTTCCCTGACTGTGAATGATTATGAAGAAAATTTTTTTGATCGGAGCTGCGGTACTTGCTGTCCTGCTCTCCGCAACTTTCATTACCTATGCGATTATGCCGAAAGATGATGACCATGTATTGAAGGAACAATGGAAGAAGTTTGAATCTGCCCGAAATTCCGACCTGCCTAAGAAAGAGCTCCAGATCCTGAATGAGATCAAGGCTGAGGCTATCAGGCAGCGGCTGCCTTGGGACTGCTACGATGCGGCCGTGAAGGCACGCGATGTGGTCGCCTCCATGAATTGGAAACTGCGCGATTCGATGAATGTCGAAATCGATAAGGCGGTCGAAGCTTACAATGAGCCGGTGCTGACTTTCTTCCATATGAGAAACGGTTCTGCCAGCGCATCCTTGAACTTCGTAAAGGCGAATGAGGCGGCCCTGCGCAAGTCCTGCACCCCGATTCTGCATGACCATTCAGCCATGTGGGCTCCGGACAATCTGGAGCCTGTGGTCAGGTCTTTCCTGGGAAATGACTATCTGTATGCCCTCTGGTCAGTCTACCTCGGCAGCAGTGACAGGGAATCCCGCGACCTTTTGGGAAAGGAGTATGGCGACGCCTACCCGATGGCTGCCCTGCTGGATTATATCGACATAAGCAGGTTCACAGCTCTTGATAGTGTCCGAAAAGGTAAATATGCCGAATACGAAAAGGCGCATCAGGGACAGGCAGTTGCACTCCTGGCACGCCAGAAACTGATAGGATACAAGTTTTCAGACCTCGACAACCGAAAGGGAACCACCGCAGCGGAATTCAGCGCCCTGCGCGCCGAATGTGTGGAATTCGTAAAGCTGCAGAAGTCTTTCAGCGGGCAGGAGAAGAAGATAGCGGATTGCTGCACCTTCCCGGCCGGTCTGATTGAGAGGATGGACGAAAAGCAGGCGGATTTCAACCTGGACAAGTCCGTTCTCACGGCTACAGTCCGCAATGTGCATAAAGTAAGTGTGAGCTTGAAGCTGAATGGCAAGGAGAAGTTCTCCGCCGTCATGAAGAATGACGAAAACAGCTATTACCGCCAGGATACCTTGAAACTCAGCATCCCTGAAACTCTGGATGACGGCGAGTATGAACTGATCTGCGATTATGGCGAGAAGTGCGAGATGACCTATAACAGGCACAGCATTTCACTCGCCACCCAGGATATTCAGGGAAAGACCTATGTATATGCGGCGGACTGGCAGACCGGCAAGCCTGTAGAGAAGGCTGATATCATCGTCTATAGGAAGGACGACAGGCTGATGAGCCACGATGGTGTAAGACTGAACGGCTTTACAGTCCTGCCGGAAGATGTTCTCAAGGCTCTGGAAGGCAAGAGTACCGACTTTGCCCTGAGTTACAAGGATGCCCAGGGACGTCTTCGCCTGTCTCATAAGAGCGGCGCCGCTACCGATTGGAACCGATATCTGGATGATTCCAGGGAGAGTCACAGCATTGCAGTTTTCACTGATTGCGGTGCCTACAGACCGGGTGAGACTCTGAAGTTCAAGGCAATCTGCTACAGCGGCAATGCAGCCAATGGATATAAGGTGCAGGCTGGCAAGAAGCTTACTGTGCGCCTGGACGATGCCGAGGGCAAGCAAGTTGGCAAGCTGACTCTGACTTCCAATGAGTACGGTTCCGTGTCCGGTGAATTCGCCCTTCCGGTGGGACGCCGCGGCGGCAGATGGAATCTGTGCGTGACCGGCAACAGCACCGGTGAAAATGAATATGTGACCGTGGACGAATATGTGCTGCCGAACTTCGACCTCAGCTTTGACAGGTTCCAGGGACTTCTTTTCCCTGGCGACGAGGTGACTGTGAGCGGTGTCGTGAAGTCATATTCCGGCCATAGCCTTGCCGGTGCGAAGATCTACTGGAATGCGGACGACAAGTCCGGCGACCTGGAGATCGGTGCCGGCGGAAAGTTCTCTTTCAAGTTCCGTCCCGATGCAAAGGACAGGCACTATGTCTGGACAACCGTAGCCCTGACAGTTGTGGATGCGACCGGTGAAACCCGCGATTACAGCAAGACCTACAGCCTTGGGGAGAATTTCTACAATGGACCTGAACTGCTGAATGAGATTGAAGGCTCCTACCGCAATGCCATCGGAATGAATACTTACGGACTCGGCATCGTCGGAGGGAATGCAGTTCTGAAGTTCCCAGTGAAGAATACGGACGGCCAGCCTGTGGATGTGAAGGTTTCCTATCGCCTGCTCAAGGATGGCAAAGTGGTGGATTCCGGATCTGCCAGGAGCAATGCGGAGACCGTGCTGGATCTGTCAAAGTGGAAGAGCGGATATTTTACTCTGGAGAGCGAGTGCGTGGTGAAGGATCAGCAGGGAAAAGAGTACAAGGATGAGTCCGAGTCTACCTTCCTGAAGGTTGCAAGCGATGCACAGGTGCTGGACGAACCGGTGCGTGATTTCGTGCGCAGGATGGACTCTGACGGCATTTCCCTCCAACTGGGCGACGCCATGCAGCCTATCTGGGCAAGTGTCCAGCTCTGGGGACTGAACGGACAGCTTCTTCGCAGCGAAATGGTATCGGTCAATGGCAGACAGGGGCAGAAGGGGTCTTTGAAAACTATAGACTGGGAGTTCAAGACTGAATATCCGGACGAGGTCGTCATGTATGTGTTCTATTTCCGCGACGGAAGTTCCTGCCGAAAGGAGATGACTTACAGCCGTCCTGTGAGCAAGTACAGGCTGCCTCTGAGCATCAGTTCATTTACCGATGAGGCCCGTCCTGGCAGGCAGTACGAACTGTCCTTCCTGACCGCTCCTTCCGCTGAGTCGGCTGTGACCATATTCGACAAGAGCACAGAGACCATTCAGCCTAACCGCTGGTACCCTATAAATCTCGCAACTTCCAGCCCGTATGTGCCTTATGTGAATACTTGGCTGGGAGACGATAGCGCGCACCACCATTATCTCACCAAGGGCATCTTCGGTGCGTCTTCGAAATTGATGAACAGCCGCTCCAGTGCGGTTGCCTTGAGTGATGATATCTGCCTCGAAGAGGAGTCTATGCCTATGATGGAAACAGTGGCGGCGGATGGTGCTGCACCGGAGGCTGCAGAGGAGGTTTCTGTACGCAGCGATTTCAAGGCTGCCCTGGCTTTCGAGCCTCATGTGGTTTCCGATGCGGATGGCAACTCTGTCGTGAAGTTCACTACCAGTGACAAACTGTCTACCTATATTGTACAGATTTTCTCCCACGACAAGGCCATGCACAACGACGCCCTTCGCCGCGAGATGCTCGTGACCATGCCGGTGAAGCTTTCTGTCGTGGAGCCCCTCTATCTCTTCAAGGGCGACAGGTACAGGCTCAATGCCACCGTTTCCAGCATGGCGAAGAAGTCTGTGGGCGGAAGTGTAAAAATGCAGCTCTATCGTGGCGGCGACTGGGAGAAGGTGAAGTCTACCCAGCCTCTCAAGACCGTGACGCTCAATCCGGGCACTCTGCCAGCTGGCGGAAATCTCAGTTTCGGAGTAGATATAGACGTGGATGAATTCCTCTCACTGGCAGGTGCCAAGGCAAAGGGACTCAATCCGCTGCTCGAGACAATGGGTGTGAAGCTTACCTTCTCGGCAGGGGAGGATTCGGATGCCATCTATTTCAATATTCCGGTATACGAGTCCGCACAGACTCTGACCGAGTCCCACTCGGCTGTGCTGCTCGCCGGTGCTGACCGTTCGAAGTTGCTTGCCGAGCTTCGAGGAAGCTTCGTGAATGTGCAGGCTGAAGGCGCTGAGTGCAAGGAAATTTCCATCGTCGATATGGTTCGCGAGGCTCTTCCTGAACTTCAGAACCCGGAGTGCGAGAATCTGCTGAGCCTGCTGGATGCCTACTATGCCAATGCACTCTCAGCAAGCCTCGGCGGTGCAACCAAGGATGATTCCGTGCAGGCAAGCCTGATGAAGAAGATACTCGACCTGCGCAATTCGGACGGAGGTTTCGCCTGGTTCAAGGAGATGGATTCTTCTCCTTTGATGACTGCCATGCTGCTTCAGCGTCTGGGCGGTCTCCGCGACAGGGGACTGGTTGACATGTCTTCCCTCGCGAGCGTGTGCGCGGACGCGTGCGCATATCTTGATAAGGTACAGTTCGACACCAAGGGCAAGCGTCCTTTCTGGTGCGGCGGACTCGCGGACGAGCAGTACCTGCTCACCAGATCCATGTATCCGGAGGTCAAGCTGGCTGCAAAGCCTGACCGCAAGACCCGCAAGGAGTTTGCGAACTACCTTACTCCGAAGAAGAACCGCGGCCTCCAGGGACAGGTATTCCCTAAGGCGCGCAGACTTCTCATCCTCGTGAATCTCTGTTCTTCCGAGAGCGGAAAGTCTCTGGCTTCCGGACTTGGCGTCAAGCTGGCTGCGGACAAGAAACTGAATGCATCATTGAAGGCGGACTATGCTTCCCTCTTCGAATATGCCCAGCCTCATAAGGGCTACGGTCGCTATTTCCCTAATGCGGTAATGCCGTTCCGTGGCCTGTTGGAGAGCGAGGCTTATGCCCATTCTCTCATCTGTGACCTCTTCTCTGCACCGTCCAGGCGCAATCTCGCCTGCGTGACTGCCGACAATGCTGCCGAATATGCCCGCCTCGCTGATGATCTGCGTCTGTGGCTGATGCTCCAGAAGGAGACTCAGAAGTGGGAGTCCGACCCGGGCTTCGTGGAGGCTCTCGCCAGCATTCTCGATGCCTCTCAGGCGGTCCTGGACACCAGAGTGATAGTGCTTTCGAAGACCTACCGCAAGCCTTTCGAGGAGATAAAGGCAGCCGGCAACGGCTTCACAGTCGCTAGGAAATATGCCGTAATGGACAAGGAGGGCAATACTTCTGCTCTTGCAGACGGTGATGTACTCCATGTGGGCGACAGGGTGGTTGCGACCTACTCTATCTGGAATGAGGAGAACCGCAGTTTCGTGCGTCTGAATGCAACCAGACCTGCCTGCCTGCGCCCTGTAGACCAGCTTTCCGGCCGCTACGGCTGGTGGTTGAGGCCTATCTGCGTGGACGGCTGGTATACCTTCTCGCCTCAGGGCTACCGCTGGGTACGTGAGGATCACACCGAGTACTGGTTCGATTCCTACCCGGAGGAGAAGTCTTCCGTGACCGAGGTCTTCTTCGTCACCCAGGAAGGAACCTTTACTTCTCCTGTGACCGAGATCGAGTCTCTCTACGCTCCTCACTACCGGGCCAACGATGCATACAGCAAACCTCTGACTACGGTGAAATAAAAAACAAAGGCGTCATCCATTACGGGTGACGCCTTTTAATTGTTGA
Source organism: Bacteroidales bacterium (assembly GCA_024398095.1). Taxonomy (GTDB): domain Bacteria; phylum Bacteroidota; class Bacteroidia; order Bacteroidales; family UBA932; genus Cryptobacteroides. The sequence continues at coordinate 16,745 of JAKSJK010000009.1, read as the reverse complement.
TAATCAGGAGATTATTCTGCCTGAGCCTCTTCTGCGGGAGCCTCGGCTTCTGCCTCCGGAGCCTCCTCTACAGGAGCAGCGATCGGGAGGAGTCCCTTTGCTATGCTGTCAGCGTGGGCGGTGGAGTCGAGTCGAGCTCTGACTTCCTTGCTGACAGGGCACTTCGTGCAAAGCTTTCCGGTCTTGTAGTTGAAGCAGAAGATGCCACCGAGCACTACCACGATGACTGCAAGCCAGATGAGGGCCTTCTGCCACCAAGGCATCTTCTTCTTTGCGAACGGATCGTCTGCAACGACCTTAGGATACTTCGCAAGGTGGGTGAGGGTAGCGCCGAACTTGATGTTCACGATAATCTTGCTGTTGACAGCCCATCCGTTGGCATTGAGCACAGGACCGAGATTTCTCTTGCGGAGCTTGAGCCATGCCAGGAACATTGAAGGGCCTGAGATGACAAGCACGAGACCGAGAATCACGATCAGAGGCATGTACCATGGATGAACAAGGGCAGCGAGAGCGGTGCCGATGAACGCAGCAGCCATGCCGAAAGCCGCAAAGATGCCGGCGAACTTGGCAATGTCGAACGGTGCCTTCGGAGCAGCCTTCTCATCGCCCTTTTCAGGAATGGTTGCAGTGTTTGCCTTGTCGGTGAGGTTTGCGGTCGCAGCCTTATCCTTTTCTGCTGCGGATTTGTTGATACGGTCCTGGATGGTGTTGGCCATCTTGCGGTAAGGAGACCAGAATGCCTGTCGTACGGAGGTAGGGTTGTCTACAATCTTGGTGACAACTGCGTCCCAGTCGAGACCGTCGCGGTCGTAGAAGACTGCATTCTGTCCCACGCGGAGGTCGTCGATGTCTCCGTTTGTGAGAACGGCGGCGATAGTCATGGATTTGCCGAGCTTCTTGGAAGTGCAGTTGCAGTAGAGAATGTACATGCCGCTGAAGCTTGCGACCTCAGCCTGCTTGCCCATGTCGCTGACCTTGATGCAGAGATCGAGGGCGCGCTGGTCGATGTAGAGAGTTCCTGCCTGGAACACAGCCTTGATCTTGCCCTTGTAGCTCTGGTAGAAATCAGGCATTGCCACATAGTTGCAAAGGAGGGTGTAGAAGTCGCGGTAGAGCCAGAGGAGCTTGTCCACTGAATCGATTGCGTTAGCCTCGCCCTCGAGAGCCTTGTCCTGGTCTACGAGGGAGTCGAGAACCGGCTTGAGGTCCGCCTCGAGCACATCCTTGATTCTGTCCAGGCCGAGAGCCTCGACAGCGGCGCCAGCCTTCGCTCCGGTCCATGCGGTATATGCGGCGAACTTGCCGAGAGCCTCGTTCCAGTCAGCTTCGGTGATGCTGTCCTTTTCTGGGAAGATAAGTGTGTGGAGGGTATCCATCGCAGCCTTCCATGCCGGGTTGACACCCTCGAAGGAAAGCACGCCTTCCGGATTGATGTGGGACACCGGATATGCTGAAATCTGGTCGTTGCATGCGTTGAGGTCCAGGTCTGCGATCTCCGCGATCTTTGCGCTGGATACATCGAGGGCAGCGGTGCTGTCACCATTGAATGCTGCGAGCTTGCAGCGGATGAACCAGTCGCTGACCTTTGCCTTTACAGCCTCGCAAGCTGCGAGTGCGGCCTCGGTGCCGTCTCCGTAAGGGAATATGTTCTCTTTGTCAGCCTCGGCTGCTGCCTTCCATGCTGAGTAATCTGCGCAGGCTGCGTAGAAAGCGGCGATCTGGTCAGCATTCACACCTGCGTCGCCGCTGCGGTCTGAAACGCTGCCGATGGTATCAATGATGTTCTGGATGACAGCCTTTACAGCCTCATCGTCGCTGGAATTGACAGTGATGATGCCGTCGCCGTTGAAGCGGGTCTTGGAGAAGATGGCCACGCTGTCGGATGTGTCAGCCACACTGATGCTGTCCTTTTCAAGGCCGAGGTTCTCAAGCACCTTCTTGGCTGATTCATAGAGTTTCTTGCCATCTTCGTTCTCCTGGTTGATGGCTGAGAGAGGAAGCGAATCCTCCCTCTTGAGCAGGAGGTCTGCGTCATTGAGGACGGAGGTAAGCCAGTTTGCGGTTGCAACAACTTCGTTCACACGGATCTTGCCGTCGCCATCCGAGTCTATGAACTTGAGAGTCTTCTCAGGGAACTCGAGTCCGGTCACAGGGCAGCTGAGCACTGTCCAAAGCTTCTGGTCAAGCTCTCCGAGGTGTTTGATATCCTCGCCGCTCTGGATGTTGACACGGGTCATTCCACCGATGGAACTATACTTCCATTCGTACTTCTGATCTTTGTTCTTGATCTTTAACTTTGCCATATGGTTTGAGTGTTTGTTGTCTTGTTTTGCGTGTGTGCAGCGTGTGCACACGCTGTGCACGAACGGACAAATATAGGTAAAGTTGTGCGAATATTTGTAAATTTGCGACCTCAATTCTAAAATTATAGGAATCATGTGGCTGCTGCTGGCATTCATATCCGCCGCCCTGCTGGGTGTCTATGACGTCTCGAAGAAGGCGGCATTGAAGGATAATGCCGTGATTCCCGTGCTGGTTCTGAACACGGTGATATCCACCCTGATTTTCCTTCCGTTCAGTCTCGACTTCGCATGCGGATGGCATCTGTTTTCCGGCACGCCTTTCGACACATACCCGTTCCAGGACCCTGAGAACCACATTTCCCTCCTTCATGCGCATCTGCTGCTGGTGCTCAAGTCTGTCATCGTCCTGTCTTCGTGGATCTTCGGCTATTACGGACTGAAGCATCTTCCGATTACAATCGTAGGTCCGATCAATGCAACCCGCCCGGTGATGGTTCTGCTGGGTGCCATATTCATCTTCGGCGAGCGTCCGAACCTGCTGCAGTGGGCCGGTATACTGGTCGCCTTCCTGTCCATATTCCTTCTCAGCCGTTCATCCAAGAAGGAAAAGATCGAGTTCAAGAGCAACAGGTGGATACTTTTCGTGGCTGTGTCGACCGTATTCGGCGCCATCAGCGGCCTCTATGACCGCTTCCTGATGAATCGTCTGATGCCTATGTTTGTCCAGAGCTGGTATGTGATCTACCAGATGCTGATGATGACTGTGGTACTGCTTGCCGTGTGGTACCCAAGACGGAAGAGCGACACTCCTTTCCGCTGGTCCTGGTGGATTCCGACCATCTCGGTTTTCATCGCCATGGCAGATATAGCCTACCTGTCAGCCTTGAAGGAACCGGGTTCCATGATTGCTGTGATTTCCCTCATCAGACGCGGCTCAGTACTGGTTTCCTTCCTTTTCGGCGCCCTGCTGTTCAAGGAGAAAAACCTCAAGGCCAAGGCTTTCGACCTCAGCCTCACGCTGCTGGGAATGATACTTATCTGGCTGGGCAGCCGCTAGTTTACTTCAGTGACATACGATACTCGCGAGGGGACATTCCGGTCACCCTTTTGAAGTATTTCCCGAAGAGGGAAGAGGATAGGAAGTTGAGTTTCGTGGCGATCTGGTCCACGGTCAGGTCTGTGGATTTGAGCAGGGTCTTGCTCTCCACGATTGTGAATTCGTCTATCCAGTCCAGGGCCGGTTTCCCGGTTACATCCTTCACCACCTGGGAGAGATATTTCGGAGTAAGGCACATCAGGTCGGCGTACCATGCCACGGAACGTTCCTGCTCGAAATTGTCGCGTACCAGCGCCAGGAATTTCTGTGCGACCTCGTCTTTCCTGGAGAGAGCTTTGTCCTGGTCTGTTTTCAGGCGGCTGAGGGCGAATCCGCAGAAAAGTGTAAGTGTCATGTGCTTCAGGGCCTCCACCCTGTAGGGGTTGTCCTGCATGCGTACCAGTACCTTCAGAAGGTAGTTGAAGGTTCTGAGCACTATCTCGTGGCCGGAAATCGGAAAGACTGCGTCCTGGTGGATGAGGGAGCGAAGCTGCACTGAGACATTGCCTTCGGAGAGGATGCTGTCGGTGAGTCTTCTGGATATGACGAGTGCGTCAAATGCGGAGTCATGGCTGCGCCTGAGGTGTCTTACCACCATGCCTTCCATCAGTATGACCATGCTGGGTGCAACTATCTCACGCTCGATCATATTTATCTGGAGAACCGCTGTTCCACGGGTGAGGAATATTGCAGTGGTTGTATCTACCATGTATGGTTCGTCGCTGCTCTCCCAGAAGGCCCTTCCTTTAAGAAGAACCATGTCGTTTCCGATCCTGTCGGCGTCGTCCGCAAGGTTGCGGAAATAGTCTTTCTTTTTTAAAATTTCCACCTTTTTTCGCTTTTGACTGCAAATTAAAGGTGAAATATGGAGAAAAACAAGAACTTTATTCCGTTTTAGTTAAAAAAGCTGTTTTACCTTTGCACCACTGACAAAGTATACTTATGGTTAATTTTGAAACACTTTCCCAGCTGTATGCGTCTTCGGTCGCTGCATATGGAGACAATATGATGAACATGACGGCGGACAGGAGCTTTTCCCGTACCTACAGGGAATTCGGGTCCGTTGTCGATGAACTCTCACAGAAACTCCTGGCGCAGGGCGTCGGTTACGGCAGCAAGGTAGCAATCCTTTCTGCCGGCCATCCGAACTGGTCAGCGGCGTTCTTCGCCTCCGTAGCTTTCGGACGTGTGGCTGTACCTATCCTTCCTGATTTTTCCGCAAACGAAGTTAACAATGTATTGAGCCATTCAGAAACCAAGGTACTCTTTGTGTCAAAGAGATGCCTTGCCAAGGTTTCTGAGGAAGCCAGGGCCGGTCTGGCTGCCATCTATGACATCGAGACCTTGGAACTTATCTATGAAAATTCACAGTCTGTCGCCGAGGCTGGGACAGCTGTTGTCTGTGAGCCATCTGCCGATGACCTTGCTGTGCTCATCTACACTTCCGGAACCACCGGCACTGCAAAGGGCGTGATGCTGACTCACAGAAACATCGTCGCAAATGTGGATGCCGCCTACGATGTGTTCTCTATCGACAAGAACGCCCTGATGCTTTCAATGCTCCCTCTGGCACATGCGTATGAGCTTTCCCTCGGCATGATCTACCCATTCTCAGCCGGCGCCGGCGTATGCTACCTTACCAAGGCTCCTGTACCTTCTTATCTCATGAAGGTTTTCCAGGATATAAGGCCTACCGCAATGCTGATCGTGCCTCTGATCATCGAGAAGATCTACAACGGTGTGGTGATGCCAAAGATCCGCAAGAGCAAGGTTCTCACCTGGATGAACCAGCACTGCAATTCTATCATGTGCCGTCTGGTTGGCCGCGAGGTCATGAAGGCTTTCGGCGGCAGGATGGAATTCATCGGTATCGGAGGTGCCAAGCCTGATGTCTATGTGGAGCGTTTCCTCAAGAAGGCCCACATCCCGTACCGTATCGGCTACGGCCTTACAGAATGTGCGCCTCTGCTGTCGTTCAGCTGCTGGGAAACTACCGTTCCTGGCTCGATCGGATGGCCGGCGAAGGGCGTCGAACTCCGTTTGGATAATGTCAATCCTGAGACAGGAGAGGGTGAGATCGTGGCACGTGGCGCCAACATCATGCCTGGCTACTATAAGGATCCGGAGCGTACCGCCAAGGCTTTCACCGCAGATGGATGGTTCCGTACAAATGACCTTGCCGCAATGGATGCAAAGGGGCGCTTCTACATAAAGGGCCGTCTCAACAATATGATCCTCAGCGCTTCCGGAGAGAATATCTATCCGGAGGAGATTGAGAATGTGATCAAGCAGATCCCGGAGGTGGAGGATGCAATTGTGGTCAACTGGGGCGGCAAGCTTGTTGCTCTGGTCAAGACCGTAGACAATATCATTGATTTCGGTCATATTTCAGAGGCTCAGACCAAGGAGAAGATTGAGGAACTTCGCGAGACTATGCGCACCTACATCAACCAGCGCGTGAAGAGCAGTTCCCAGATCGGTATGCTCCAGTTCATGACCGAGCCTTTCAACAAGACCGCTACCCTTAAGATCCGCAGATTCCTTTATGCCGAGACTGCTCCGGCAATCTGATTCTTGACCTTCTTCATCCGCGAGGCTTTCCCTCTCGGATAGGTAAATAAACAGTCCAATACCCTGCCCCGCCTCATCGCGGGGCTTTTTTTGCGGTTTTTCATTTTCGTCCACAATCTGCAGCGACAGGCGGCAGGGAGCGGCAGAGGTGTGACAGTTTCGGCCACGTGCCACCCTCGGCAACGTAAGAGGGAATGAATTCCGCGAGCCTCGGCGAGCGGAAGAAAGGGGTCGAGCGGAGCGAGACTGGCCGAAACTGTCAGCACCGCCGCCACGACCCGAAGCCGCCGGTCCCCCAATGAAAAGGCAGGGCTCCCACGAAAAAAGCCTGCGATTTTTCGCAGGCTTTTGAAGTGGGAGCTGAGGGAGTCGAACCCCCGACCCTCTGCTTGTAAGGCAGACGCTCTGAACCAACTGAGCTAAGCTCCCGTTCATTTTGGGATTGCAAATATATGGACAAAATCTCAATCTGCAAACTTTTTTTGACTTTTTTCTCAAAAATAAGCTACTCGACATCAAAATATATACTGATGCTGTTACCCTCGGCATCCACGACAGTCAGATAGTGACGCCCATGCTCAGGATTGAGAGTCATCTGATGCAGATGTGATGTCGACCCTATGTACTTCTGGTCCAGATGCCAGTGAACCTCGGTATCTGGATTGGTATGCGCCAGAGAAAAGACTGCTCCCACGACAGAACCGTCCAACTGGCGCGGAATCGAAATAGAAGTTCCGCTGTGGGGATAGATAAACTCCATCGGAATGAAATTGCCGTTCTGAGGCGTACCCGGCTTCAGTGGCGGAAGAGGGACATAGTCGTTGTGCCTCTGACGGTAGTACCACTCCATCGACGGAGGGAGCAGGAACATGCTCTGCGCATACGAACCGTTCACCGGGCTCTCGACTCTGTAGCGGCCGCCATCCGTCAGGTTCACAATCTTGTGATATGGGCACGGACTCGTACGCAAGGCATTGAGCGGCAGCTTCAGGGTATCGCACTCCTCGCAATAGAGCCCCTTGAGGTGACCTGATTTCCGACATACCTCTGCCGTGATGTATTCGCCATAAGGAGGCTCGGGAAACCAGCCGGTTTTAGGCAGGCTGTTGAAGATGTCGAACATCACCGGACCGGCAGTCCTGCCGCCGACGAGTCCGTTCGCACCCTGGCCCTGGGCATTGCCGCACCAGACTCCGACCACATACTCCGGAGTCGCACCGATTGCCCAGCCGTCCCTGAAACCCCAGCTGGTGCCCGTCTTCCAGGCCACCTTGCGTACGGAATGTATGATCTTCCAGTCCATCTCATCCGGACGGTTGACTTCCTTGAGAGCCTCGAAGGTATGCCACATTGCGGTCCTGTCGTAGAAAGGGAAATCCTTGAACCGTGCCTTCAGTCCGGGATCCGACTTGATCGACTTCTGATCCTGCTGATACCATTCTGACATATTGGCGTAGATCTTTGCAATCTCGGCCAGACGTCCCTCTGCGCCGCCCAGGATAAGGGACAGGCCGTAGTCGCCGTCAGCGCGTCTGAGTGAAGTCATCCCTCCCTTGCGAAGCAGATCTCCAAACTTCTGAACGCCATATTTCTGCAGCATCAGTACCGAAGGAATGTTCAGCGAACGTGCAAGAGCCTCCCCGGCCGGAACCGCTCCCGAATACTGCATATCGAAATTCTGGGGTGTGAATCCGTTGATGTTGAGAGGAGTGTCATGCAGCAGGGTGTTCGGAAGCATCTCTCCATCCTGCAGCATTGCGCAGTAAAGGAAAGGCTTCAGGATGCTTCCGGTTGAGCGGGGAGCCATGGCGGTGTTGACCATCACTCCGGGACGCCTCCTGTCAATGTCTGCATTGCCGACCCAGGCGAGAAATTCGCCGGAATGTACATCGATGACTACGGCAGCCATGTCGTTCACTCCGCTGAGGCTGAACTCGTGACACCAGCGGTCCGTAATCTCCTCGACCTGTTTCTGTATGCCCAGATCCAGCGTAGTCTTCAGCCTCTTGTTACCGCAGGCCATCATCTCGACATAGTGTGAGGCATAGGAAGGCAGGGGCATCGGCTCGCCCGGGAGGGGCTCCTCGCAGGCCAGCTCGTAATCCTCCGTCGACATCCTGCCTTTATCATACAGCCGCTTGAGCAGCCTGTTGCGCTTCTCCAGCAGCTTGTCCCTGTTCTTGGACATGTGAAGGCTGGACGGCGAATTCGGCAGCACGGCCAGGAGGCAGGCCTCGCTCCAGGACATGTCTTCCGGAGATCGTCCGAAATATCTCCACGACGCCGCTTCAATGCCCACTACATTGCCGCCGTAAGGGGCATGGGAAGCGTAGAGCGCCAGGATTTCTTTCTTGCTGCAGCGCAGTTCCAGCCTGGTCGCAAGTATGGCTTCGATTATTTTCTGCCCGATGGTCCTGTCCTTGCCGCGGGACATGCGTATCACCTGCATGGTGATGGTGCTGCCGCCGCTGACGACTCTTTTCTTGGATACATTCTGCCATACGGCACGTCCGAGTGCCATCGGGTCCACTCCCGGATGCCAGCGGAAATGACGGTCCTCGAACTCGATGAGTGCGGACGCGTATCTGTCGGGAACGCTCTCGCAGGGAGGGAAACGCCACTGTCCGTCTGAGGCGATCCTGGCGCCGAGCAGATCTCCGTTCCGGTCCAGTACGACGCTGCTGTATTCGGTATCTCGGAATATGTTGCGTGGCAGACAGAAAAGCCAGCATAGCAATAAGACAACACAGACAGCGACCAGGGTGGTTGCTGTCTTGTGCTGTCTTATGTATGCCTTGAAGGACATATGCCTATGTGGCCGTATGTCTATCGGGTCACCACTGCCTGTCCTGAAGCGCTGTTGCCCGCGATGCCGTTCTCGTACATCGCGCTGCAGCTTGCCGCAGGAAGGATGAACTGACCCTCGTAGCTTGCCTGGAGTCGGATCCAGAAGGTCTTCTTGCTGCCGGCAGGGAGGTCGAAGAACCAGTCTACGCGGTCATCGCGGATGTCCTTGTAGCTGTGCTCGGCCTCGGTCTTGCTGCTGCCGCCGAAGAGACGCTCGTTGAAGATCTCCCATCCCGATGGAATCATCTGGGTGAGTGCGAGGTTGGTATAATCCTTGGCAGCTGCGCCGCTGAGGTTGGAAACAACGATCTTCTCGTAGAAGTCTGTGCCCTGTCTGATAGAAGATGGGTTGAGAGCCGCTCCCTTGGTGTCGGTGAAGCTGACGCTCACGCTGAGGCCTGACTCGTTGGCAGGAACCACAGTGCCGCAGCCAGCCTGTGCGCTGGTGGTGAGACCTGCATAGATTACACCATCGGAGGTGTTCTTGATGCTGACCTTGCCTGAGCCAGGGTTGAGGACTTCGCTGTAGAGGGCGTTGGCAGTCTTGACCTTGTTGCCGTTGACCTCTGCCTGGAGGGCACCTGTGTCCATCTTGGCTGCGAGGCGTCCGATTGCTACTGAACCGAATGCCACGGTCTGGGTAGAGTAGCTTCCGGTGACTTCATCGGCCACATCCTGGGCGATTGCGGTTGCTGCGGTGAGGTCGTCGATGAGAACGAGAGCCTCGAGCACCATTGCCTTGTCACGTGATGACGAGCCGAAGGTGAGGTTGTCGCTGTATTCCTCAACGGAAGTCTCGAGATCCTGTACCATTTCCTTGGCGATGGCCTTCTTGCCGCGGATTGCATATGCCGCAGCCAGTCTCCATTTAGCCTGGACACTGAGGTCCTCTGCAGACTTGAGTCTGTTCATTGCGCTCTCATCGGCCGCACCGGCGAGTGCCAGGGTGTAGAGCCTGTAGGCCTGCTGGAGGTCGTCGAGGTTCTTTGACTGTGACTTGCGGTAGTTCACGGTGCACTTCTTCTGGAAGTTCTTCCAAGCCTTGAGCACACCGCCTTCAACCTTGAAGCCCTTGTTGGATGCCTCATTGAGGAACTGTCCCGCCATAGAGCTTGCCCACTCGTTGGCTGCGCTCTGGCCAGGCCAGTAAGCGAAACCACCGTCAGCGAGCTGGCGTGAATAGAGCTGCTTGAGGATCTCAGGAATCATCTCCTTGGCCTTGGCTGCGTTCTCGTCGTTGAGCAGGTCCATGGTGTAGATGAGGGACAGGCCGCGTGATGAGAGCTGCTCGGTGCAATAGTATGAGTAGTTGCGCACATAGCTGAAGGTACCGTTCACATCAATGCTAGGGAAGCCTGCAAGCTCGAGGGATGCCTCGTTGGCACCGGTCCAGCTGAATTCGGCGCTCTTGCCCTTTGCAATGGCCTTCTTCTCCACTACGGTGATTGCCGGGTTAGGGTTGCGTACATCGATATATACCACTTCCTTGGCTGTCTTGCCATTGCCGCTGGCGGTTACGGTAACCTTGGCCTTGCCTTCGTCGCTGCCGGCGGCAAGACTGAACCTTACGAGTTCGTCTCCGGTGCCGTGGAAGCGGATATTCTGGCTTGCGCCGTCAACCAGCTTGAGAGGTCCTTCAACCTTCACGCCGACTTCAACATCCTTGATGTCGTCCTCGAGGGCGAATACGTTGACAGGGAGTGTGACCTTCTCGGTGCATCCCATTACGCGAGGGAGGGTAGGAACCACCATCAGAGGATTGCGTACAGGAACTGCCTTCTCGGCACAGCCGTAGGCGCCGTTCTTGCCGGCTACGACCATGATCCTCACTGAACCCACATACATAGGAAGAGTGATCTTATGGCTTGCGCTTCCGCTCTTGAGGGTGAATGGACCTATGAACTTCACGACAGGGTTGAACCTGTTCTCGCGAGACTTGCTTCCGTTCACATCCTCGTCACCGCCGACGCTGAATACCGGGGCAAGCTTGCTTGCAAACGCTCCGATCACATTGTCGTAGAGATCCCATGTGCTTACGCCGAGAGCCTGTTTTGCATACATCTCTTTCCACGGATCAGGTGTCTTGAAGTTGGTCAGGTCGAGCAGGCCCTCATCGACGATAGCGATGGTGTAGGTCATCGGCTTGCCGTTTTCTTCCTTGACCTTGAGTGTGAACTGCTCCTGCGGACGGATCACCTCAGGGGCGTTGATGACCGGCTTGAGGTGGGTTCCTTCATTCTCCACATTGATTGACTGCACGCCGTACAGGCGGATAGGTGCGTCATTCTCCCTCTTGCTCTGAGGCTGGAGGAGGGTGATGTGGATGTAGAAGTTAGGAGCCATCTGAGGAGTTACCTTGAACTTGTATACAGTCTCTTCACTGCCGGTGCTTACCCACTTCTGTCCGATCACGCTTGAGCCGTTCTCGAATGAGATGAGTGCGCGTCCCTTTGCTGCTGCAGGGATGTATACATTTACAGTCTCACCGACCTTGTATGACTTCTTGTCGGTAGAGAATGCAAGCATGCTGGCGTTGCTTGGGTCAGACTTGTCGGAGCGTCCCTGCCAGCTTGGCCAGTCCACGAGCATGGTGGCTGCAACGGCGTGTCCGCTCTTGCGGTCCTTGACATAGACGAGGTAGCGTCCCCATTCAGGATAGTTGACGCGGAACTTGACCTCTGCGCGGCCGTTCTCGCTCTTGACCTTTCCGCTCTCCAGCGGCTTGGCGTAGCTGCTGTTGACATATGAACCGTATGAATCGGCGTCATTGTCCCACCACCAGCTCCAGTTCATCTTGTAGATCTTGTACTCGAGTTCCTGGCCGGAGAGGGCCTTGCCGTCCTGGCTTACAGATGCGATTTCCACACTGTAATCCTTGTCGGTCTCGAGCCATCCGCTTGCGCTTTCCGGCGTGCAGATGCCGACATATGACTGGTAAGGAGAGAATCTTGCCTCAGAGGTGTTGATGCTTGCGTCGCCGCCCTGTTCGAACACTCTGGTCACGATGCTGGCCTTGAGCATGCCCGGAGCCGATCCCACTGCCGGCATGTTAACCTTGGCGACTGCTGTACCGTTTGCATCGAGCTCCTTCTCGACGATGGTGTATGTCAGCGGATAGTAGTTTACGGATGGGTTGTTGAAATCATATTTCTCCCAGCCCTTGAAGCTTGTCCAGGACTTGCTGAGAGTCATTTCCACATTTGCCTTCAGGCCTGCGGCTGCAGGACCGGTGAGCCAGTTGGAGTTGATTGCAAAGGTGTATGACTTGCCTGAGTACATCACCTCGTCAGGGGTGGTGAGTTTGATCTTGAGGCGGTTAGGCTTCACTGTCTCTACATGGAGGGCCTTGTAGAAGCTTGCGCCGCCGACCTTGAAGTATGCGTTCCAGGTTCCGGTAGGATCGTCTGGTGAAGTTGCAATCTCAAAAGCGTAGAAGCCGTCCACACCGTCAGTCTTGACCTGCTTGTCGTAGAACTGGCCCTGTGGGGTGTAGACCTCCATTGCCACAGGATGGTTCTCCGGAAGCCTGTTCTCGATGTCCTCCACAACGAGGGTTACATGCAGGGTGTCGCCAGGTCTCCAGACGCCGCGCTCGCCGTAAACATAGCCCTTGAGGCCCTTGCTCACGGTCTTTCCTCCGGTCTCGAAGCGGCTGAGTGAGTTCTCGAGTCCGTCCTCTACCTTGAGGTATGAGATGGTCTTTCCACTGCGTGCGGTCACAGCCCAAGGCTTGCCGCTGACTTCGATCTCTGCGAGTCCGCTGCCGTCAGTCTTGCCGCTGCCTATCTTCTGGAGCTGGAAGTTGTATACATTGACCTCCGCACCCTTGATAGGGTCGGTGCTCATGATGTCGTTGGTTGCCACCCATACTCTGCCATTGCCGGCAGACTTGACGATCAGGCCGATGTTCGAGCATACGAGGCTGACTGAAGGGAACCTGCTGCCGTCCATATAGAATGACGGTTTCGTAGGATCGTCCCTTTCTTCCCAGTCGTACTCCATCCAGTCGGTGAAGCTCTCATAGTAGTATGAATAAGCCTCGTCCCAGATTGCTTCGTCTTCAGGAGTGAGACCCCTGTCGGCGTTGAGTGTGATCATTGAACTTGAACCGCCATCCGTGGTGATGCCTCCCTTTCCGTAGAGAGAGTATTCCTGACGGAAGGTCAAGCGGACCTTGTAGATGGCACCCTGTTCTTCCTTCATGATGCCGCTGAGGTCGATGCCGAAGAGGTTTGCCTGATGAAGGTCAATGCTTGGGTCACCGTCGAGGCGGATGGTATTCTTGTAGACAAGTCGTCCGCTCCTGCGGATTTCAGAGTCGCCGTTGAATGACCAGTTCTCCTGCATGAAGCCGAGGACATTGCTCTCATAGACCTTGATGATCCTGATATCTACGGCGTTGAGGTTCTGCGCCGTGAATGGGAGGACGAGGTTGGATGGGTCAGGCATGATGTTGCCGTCCAGCTTGATTTTGACCGAAGGTACGGCCTCGTCGCGCTTGCTGCTGAACTCCATATTCTCTCCGAGAACGTCCCCGTCGATGCTCTTGACTGCCTTGTTGACGATCACGGAAAGATCCCCGCTGCCGAGGCTCTCGAAGAATATCCTCATCCTGTTGGCGTCCTTCTGGTAGAAGTACCTGCCGACATTGGTAAGGGTGAAGAGACCGTCAGGGGACTGGTTAGGGTCGAGAGGCTGGCTGAAGATGATGTCCACGGATGGCTCGGCATCTTCGTTGAGCTTTGCGGCAATGATTCCGAAGCTGCCCTTTTCAGGGATGGCAACTTCTTCCTTGTCTGTCTTTGAGTATCCGAAGTGCTTTGCGTCTGCGGTGATCTTGAGGGTGTTGCCGGTGTCTGTCCTCTTGAGCCCGGAGATCTCGAAACTGTAGGCGTTGGCCTCGGTAGAAGGGTTGACCTTGAGCTCGCCTGCGCTGGCAGGGTATTCCCACTTGATTACTTCTGACACCTTGTCAGACGGAATGTCAGAACTGAACCTCAGGGTACCGCTGACGGCTGCCATGTCCGGATCTGCTGCGGTTATCCTTATGTTTTCGGCCGTGAGATCAAGCTGCTTCGGGGCAACTGCAAAGCTGAATTCGAATTTCTTCAGTTCTGAGCTGACCTTGGTGAGCTTGTCGAGCCTGAGGCATGCGTTGTAGGCCTTGCCTGGCTTAAGCTCTCCCTCTTCTGGAATGAATTCAAGGAGATTGTTGCTCGCCCAGCGTGCCTGTCCCTTGATGGATGGGGTGAAGCTGAGCAGCCCTTCCGCATTCTGGTTTGCACCGAGACTGCTGAGGAACTCAATGCGGATGGTTGCGTTCCCTGGCACAACTCCGCCTGTGTAGGCCTTGATATAGGCCGAAAATTCCGTCGATGGCTGTTTGTTGCCTGTGCAGGCGAACATGAGGGCACCCAGCATCAGGGCTGCCGCCATACGGATCCATTTTGAAAGTGTTTTCATCATCTAAGTGATTTATCAGTGTTTTTGAAAAATATCTGTCTATATGTATGCGGATGCAGGCAAATTCTTGCATGGTATGGCATACAATCTCACAAAGATAGTAAAACTATCTTGATATCAAAATGGCTGACGGTATGACATTTTGTCGTAAATTTGTACTGGCACGCACTTTGACTTTGCTCATGCCGTCGCGGCACGACCACAAGGCCGCTCGAGACAGATTTTTAAAATTTTAGATATATGATCAAACCATTGGCAGACAGAGTTCTGGTTGAGCCTAAGGAGGCTGAGACCAAGACAGCATCAGGACTTTTCATTCCTGATTCAGCGAAGGAAAAACCACAGCAGGGCGTGGTCGCAGCGGCCGGCCCGGGCAAGAAGGACGAACCTATGGAGCTTGCAGTCGGAGACGTTGTGGTCTACGGTAAATATGCGGGTACCGAGATCGAGTTCGAGGGTAAGAAATACCTCATTCTCAAGCAGTCTGAAATTCTCGCAAAATTCTAAAAATTAAGTAGTTATGGCAAAAGATATCAAATATACGGCAGAGGCTCGCGCCCAGATGAAGGAAGGCGCTGACGCCCTTGCGGATGCAGTGAAGGTGACCCTCGGACCAAAGGGAAGGAATGTTGTGATCGATAAGTCTTTCGGCGCTCCTCAGGTGACCAAGGACGGCGTGACTGTAGCCAAGGCTGTCGAGCTTGAGGACAGGTTCGCCAACATGGGTGCACAGATGGTGAAAGAGGTCGCGTCCAAGACAAATGACCAGGCCGGTGACGGCACCACTACAGCTACCGTTCTCGCCCAGGCCATCATCAATGTGGGCCTCAAGAATGTGACAGCCGGTGCAAATCCGATGGATCTCAAGAGGGGTATCGACAAGGCTGTCGCAGCAGTGGTTGCAAATCTCAAGGAGCAGAGTCAGGAAGTAGGTGAGGATTACTCTAAAGTAGAGCAGGTCGGCACCATTTCAGCCAACAATGATCCGTACATAGGCAAGTTGATCGCCGATGCAATGGCGAAGGTCAAGAAGGACGGCGTAATCACCGTCGAGGAGGCAAAGGGTACCGAGACAGAGGTCAAGGTGGTCGAGGGTATGCAGTTCGACAGGGGCTACATCTCTCCATATTTCATGACCAACAGCGAGAAAATGGAGGCTGTCCTGGATACTCCGAGCATACTCATCACAGATCGCAAGGTCACCACGATGAAGGATCTGCTCCCTATCCTCGAGCCTATCGCAAGAGAGGGACGTTCTCTGCTTGTCGTTGCGGAAGACGTTGAGGGTGAGGCACTTTCATCCCTCGTGGTGAATCGTCTTCGCGGTACTCTGAAGGTCGCTGCCGTCAAGGCTCCGGGCTTCGGTGACCGCCGCAAGGAGATGCTCCAGGACATCGCAACACTCACCGGAGGCATCGTGATTTCCGAGGAGAGGGGCTTCACCCTCGAGAACGCTACTCCAGACATGCTCGGCAAGGCTGAGAAGGCTGTCATCACCAAGGATAACACCACAATCGTCAACGGCGGCGGTGACGCAGTTGCCATCGCAGACCGCGCTGCAAGCATCCGCGCCCAGATCGAGGCTTCCAAGTCAGACTATGACAAGGAGAAACTGCAGGAACGCCTGGGCAAGCTCGCCGGCGGCGTAGCGGTTCTCTATGTCGGTGCTGCTACCGAGGTTGAGATGAAGGAGAAGAAGGACCGTGTCGAGGATGCGCTCAGCGCAACCAGGGCAGCTGTTGAGGAAGGTATCGTTCCCGGCGGCGGCGTGGCTTACATCCGTGCTGCCGAGTCGATCAAGGATCTCCAGGGTGCGAACGAGGATGAGACCACCGGTATCCGCATCATCGCGAAGGCCATCGAAGAGCCTCTCCGCCAGATTGCCCGCAACGCAGGCGTCGAGGGAAGTGTGATCATCCAGAAGATCCGTGAGGGCAAGGGTGATTTCGGCTACAATGCCCGCACCGATGAGTATGTAAACATGTTCGAGGCCGGCGTTATCGATCCTACCAAGGTGAGCCGTGTGGCTCTTGAGAATGCAGCTTCGGTTGCAGGTATGTTCCTCACCACCGAGTGTGCTATCGCCGACATTCCTGTCAAGGAGGCTCCGGCAATGCCTGCCGGCGGAATGGGTGGCATGATGTAATCGTCCCTATCATAGATATTCCTGGCTACTCGCTCCTTCTTTGGGGCGAGTAGTCTTGTTTTATGCGTTTTTGGGGCTACTCGCTCCTGGGGAGGGGTGAGTAGCCAGGAATTTGGTGAAACCACGTTTATTATATATAGGTATACACTCTTGAACGAAAAAATATTTTGAAAAAATGTTTGAAAAAGTTTTGTGATTAAAAAATATTGTCTACCTTTGCAATCCCCAAACGAGACAAGGGGTTCAAAACCCGCTCGGAGGGCACAAAAAGTTCATTGAAAAGACTGGAAGAACAAGTACAAGCAAGTACCGAAAA
>JAKSJK010000089.1 GCA_024398095.1 Bacteroidales bacterium | reverse complement strand
CCGATCACATTGTTGATCTGGTTCGGATAGTCGGATCGGCCGGTGGACATGAGCACGTCCGGACGGCTTGCCATCGCATCCTCATAGCTGATCTCAGGAACCGGATTCGCCAGTGCGAACACAATCGGATCCTTCGCCATGGAACGGACCATATCCTGGGTAAGCACATTGCCCTTGGAGAGACCGAGGAAGACATCGGCATCCTTGACTGCCTCTGCGAGGGTGTGTATGTCGGTACGGGAAGTCGCGAAATATTTCTTCTGCTCGTTCAGGTCGGTGCGTTCAGTGCTGATGACGCCCTTGGAGTCGAGCATCACGATATTCTCCAGACGTGCGCCGAGAGCGACATAGAGCTTGGTACAGCTGATTGCAGCTGCACCTGCGCCGTTAACGACTATGCGTACATCCTCTATCTTCTTGCCGTTCACCTCGAGAGCGTTCAGGAGGCCGGCCGAGGAGATGATCGCTGTGCCGTGCTGGTCGTCATGCATCACCGGAATGTCGAGACTCTTCTTGAGCCTTTCCTCGATATAGAAGCACTCAGGCGCCTTGATATCCTCGAGATTGATGCCGCCGAATGTAGGTGCGATGCGCTCCACAGCCTCACAGAACTTCTCAGGATCCTTTTCAGCAACCTCGATGTCGAACACGTCGATGCCTCCGTATATCTTGAAAAGAAGTCCCTTGCCCTCCATAACCGGCTTGCCGCTGAGCGCGCCTATGTCACCGAGTCCGAGAACTGCAGTACCGTTGCTGATGACGGCTACGAGATTGCCCTTATCCGTATATTTATATGCATCCTGGGGATTCTGCTGAATCTCGAGGCATGGGAAAGCCACACCCGGAGAATATGCGAGTGAAAGATCTGTCTGGGTCCTGTAGGCCTTGGTAGGCTTGACCTCGATTTTGCCTGGGCGCACGCCCTCATGGTACTCGAGAGCCGCTTCCTTGGTAATGTTTGCCATAGTTCGTATAATTTCCAATTATTCAATGCGCGAAATTAGCTAAAATCCGCGTCATTTCCTAGACTTTGGCAGTTTTCAAAAAAATGACTAGATTTGTTTGAATTACTTATCACAATCTTTATATAGAATGATACTTGACGGAAAAGCGCTCGCAGCCAGACTCAAGGCAGAAATGGCCGAGCAGATGCCCCAGATTGAAAAGGAATACGGCAGAGTTCCCGCTCTCGCTGTGATAATCGTCGGAGAGAATCCGGCCAGCCAGACCTATGTACGCAACAAGGTGAAGGCCTGTGAGGTTACCGGCATACGCAGCCTCATGATCAGCATGCCAGAGGATACATCCGAAGAGGCGCTCCTCGCAAAGATCGATGAACTCAACAGCGACGACAGCGTGGACGGAATCCTCGTGCAGCTGCCTGTACCTAAGCATATCAACGAAGACAAGGTGATCAACGCCATATCAGTAGACAAGGATGTAGACGGCTTCCACCCTCAGAATGTGGCGCGCCTCTGGCTCAACGAGCCTTGCATCCTCCCTTGCACCCCGAAAGGCATCATGCACCTCATTGAAGAGACCGGCATCCAGATCAGCGGCAAGAAGGCCGTTGTTGTGGGCCGCAGCAACATCGTGGGCAAGCCTATCGCGAAGCTGCTCCTCGACGCCAACGCAACCGTCACAATCGCTCACTCACGCACCCGGGACCTCGCAGCAGTATGCCGTGAGGCGGATATTCTCGTGGCTGCAGTCGGCCGCCCTGAAATGATAACCGGCGATATGATCAAGCCTGGCGCAGTGGTTATCGACGTGGGAATCAACCGCATCAGCGTGGACACTCCGGAAGGCCCGAAGAACAAGCTGGTTGGAGACGTGGACTTCGCTTCCGCCGAGCCGGTGGCATCGTGGATCACCCCGGTTCCGGGCGGAGTCGGCCCTATGACCATCTGCGAGCTGATGGGCAACGCCATCGAGTGCTTCAAGCGCCGCAACTAATACTTGAAAGAAGAGCCTCCGACGAACTCGCGGAGCATTGATGTAGGAGGGATCTCCTGGTCGGACACCGGCACGAAGTAATTGATAAACTTCAGCAGACGGTGCGCTTCGCTGTACTCAGGGCAATTCTTAGGGATGCCCGACAGGATTGGAACCGCATGGTTCCTGAGCACCGCGAACTCCAGCAGGTAGGCCGAATTGAACATCACGTCAGCCTGCTCCTGGTACGGCAGGATCCACTTTTCCTCCGCCGCACAGACGTTCGGCCACTGGCTGATGGTCTGAAGCGGAGTGAATGAACCGGCATTGTAGTCGCGTATGATACGCCTGAGAAGACGGTTGTCGGAGGTCGGGATGGTATTGTGATTGTCCAGCGATGCTGCAGTCAGGGTATTGATGAAAATCTTGAACTGATTCTCTGCCGGAACCTCAGGAATGAGTCTGGTATTCAAGGCGTGGATACCCTCGATGAGGAGGACTGTACCCTTGCGGAGCTTGAGCTTCTTGCCGTTGTACTCACGCATGCCGGTCACGAAGTTGTACTCCGGAACCTCCACCTCCTCACCTGCGAGGAGCTTCATCACATCCTGCTGGAGCAGGTTGTGGTCCACAGTCTCGAAATTGTCGAAGTCATAGCTGCCATCCGGAAGCAGCGGGGTCTCTACCCTGTTCACGAAATAGTCATCTGTGGAGAAGGATATAGGACGCAGGCCGCAAGCCTTGAGCTGGATGGAAAGTCTCTTGCAGAAGGTGGTCTTTCCGCTGGACGACGGTCCGGTGATAAGCACCACGCGCACAGGGACTTCGGCGTTGTAGCGGCGCTCGATCTCCTCCGCAATCTGAACTATCTTCTTCTCCTGCAGCGCCTCCGCGATCTGGATAAGCTCGCTGGCCCTTCCCTTCTTGCTGATGGCCATATTCACGTCTCCGACGTTGCTCAGGCCCATGATAATATTCCACTTGAGATTCTCGGAGAACATAGAGAAGGTCTTAGGCTGATCCAGGAAAGGTGCCAGTTCATCCGGCTTGTTGTGGTCCGGAATCTGAAGCAGTATGCCACCGTGGTATCTGCGAATCTCCCAAACCTGCAGATAGGCGGCAGACGGTACCAGACGGCCATAGTAATAGTCAGCCGTGTCTCCGAGGGTGTAGTAGTCCACATAGACCTGGCCGCTGGTAGAAATCAGCTTGACCTTGTCGTCATATCCCCTGTCCTTGAAAATCCTGATCGCCTCCTCGGTCTGAACCTCGAAGCGGTGGAAGATCATGTCCTTGGCCACGATCTCACGCATCCTGCTGCGGATCAGCGCCACGTCTTCATCTGTGACTTCCTTTCCGTCAGCCTTCTTGAGGTTGCAGTAATATCCGCCAGAAACCGGATGCTCCATGTAGAGACGGGCACTTGGAAGCACGTCTGCAGTAGCCTTGCTGAGCAGAAAGAAGAGCGAGCGCGTGTAGACACGCATGCCGCTGGATTCTCTCACATCGAGAAACTCTATATCCCTGTTCTGGTAGAGCCTGAACTTGAGTCCCTGGGAAACATTGTTGACTTTTGCCGATACTATCGGATATGGCTTTTCGAAATCGAATTCCTGGAGGGCATCCAGAAGAGAGGTTCCTTCCGGAAAATTCCTTGTGGTCCTGGTGTTCTTGCAGAAGATCTGGAGCATTGCTTGGTCTATGTTATTTGAAGCAAATATAGCGATTTTTGCTTATTTTTGCGGACTGATTGTCCGCAAAAACATATAATATGAACAGAACGAAGAAAATCATACTTGCAGTGGCCGCGGTCCTGTGCATAGGTCTGCCGGCATGGGCAGTATTCAACGAGAAAGACCTCCCGCAGACGCTCTCCGTACTGCGTTTCGAGCTCAAGGAACTCAACAGGAAGATGGAGAATTCCCGCAAAAACCTCAGCGGAGTCGACGAAGCCCAGCACGCAAGGATGATTACAATGGTGAAGAAATGCAATGAGCTATCCCTCATTCTCTATTCCCAGAACCAGGACTACACCTTCGACCTGACCTACGCCCTCAACGAGGTCAGCGACCAGTACAACGAGTTCAAGAAGGACACGGTGCCATATGCCCAGATGGTAACCAGCCTGAACCTTGAAATCGAGCGCTACGAAAAGCTCATCGAGTCACTGAAGAAACTTCCTCCGATGCTGATGGAATATCCTGACAGCCTGAAGGACAGTTTCCTGGACAGCGGAAAACTCCACGGCAAGTATATACTCGTGGACGATGATGACGAGGATGAGGAGGAAGAGGCTGACGGCCACCACCATCACCATGGTCATCCATTCGAGCTTGATGAGAAAAGCTGCGAAGACAGGGATTCCTGCATTGCATACGCGGAGAACCTTCTGGCCATGTACACTGCCCTGCGCGACCACATAGCCGAGGACAACGAGCACTACTCCAATGTCAGCATGCGCCTCAAGGAGACCTACGCCTATGCCCAGAAACGCTACAAGCTGGTTCAGAGCAAGATCTTCTTCGGAGGCCAGGACAATTATTTCAAAGTGCTGTCCAACCTGCCGTTCTACACCAAGAGAGCCTTCTCCGAAGCCATCCAGAAGTATCAGAGACCTGACGAAGACGACAGCGGAGAAAGCAGCCTCGTGGCACTCCACCATATGATGGAGAACCATGATGACGACGACGCGATCTGTGACGATTGCCACGAAGGCGAGACGGAGGAAGAACATGAGGAACATGTGCATCACCACCACATCCACAGCCAGTGGAGAGGCCCGATAGTACTCGGCCTGGTGTTCTTCGTGCTGCTCTACATCGCAATCTCCAGCATTCTTACCGCAGCCATAGTCAGCATCTGTTCAAAGAAAGTCAAAGCCCTGCAGACAGAACGCTTCAAGAGCAGGAAGACCTTCATCGCCCTGCTGATAGGCATACTTTTCTTTGCAGCATCCGTTATCATCGCGAACCAGTTCATACACCAGAACTTCCTCGTCCTGGCGTCCGGTCTGCTCCTCGTGTTCGCATGGCTCGTCGCGGCGATCATGAGTTCTATGCTCGTGCATGTGCGTCCGGAGCAGCTCAAGCCAACCGCGAACATCTACCTCCCTATCATCGTGATGGGTCTGATCGTGATCTTCTTCCGCATCATCTTCATTCCGAACAGGCTGATCAACCTGATCTACCCGCCGCTGATGCTGGGCTTCTCCATCTGGCAGTTCACCCTCTGCACAAAGCTCAGGAAGAAGGTCTGCAGCAGCGACTACACCTATTCGTGGATCAGCTCCGTGATATTCATCATCACCACCATCATGTGCTGGAGCGGCTATGTACTGCTCGGTATCCAGCTCATCATCTGGTGGCTGTTCCAGATTGCAGCAGTATCCACAGTCACCGCAATCTACGACCTGCTCGACCTCTATGAGAAGAATGTGGTGAACAAGCACATCAGCAAGTACGCCCAGGAGCACACCATTGTCCAGAACAAGCGCAAGGGCGCCTTCATCGAGGTCACATGGATCTTCGACTTCGTAAAGATGGCCATAGTCCCGGTTCTCGCAATCCTGAGCGTTCCTTTCTGCATCTGGCACGCAGCCGACGTGTTCGACCTCACCGAGATCTGCAAGGAGTACTTCTTCAAGCCTTTGGTCAACCTCACAAGCACCAGCGGCGCACAGATACTCCACATTTCCATCTACAGGGTCATCATCGTCGCCTGCCTGTTCTTCATATTCAGATACGCTGCCTACGCCATCAAGGCGCTCTACAGCCACCTGCGCCTGCAGAAGGCCATGCATGCCAGCGGCAACGACTTCGTCCATGCCAACGAGGTCAACCTCACCCTCGCACACAACATCATTGCGATACTCTGCTGGGGCAGCTACGCCATCATAACGATCATATTCCTGAAGATACCTATGGGCGCCATCTCAGTCGTGGCGGCAGGCTTGGCAACAGGTATCGGCCTTGCATTGAAGGACGTCCTGAACAACTTCATCTACGGCATCCAGCTCATGAGCGGACGCCTGCGTGTGGGCGACCTCATCGAGTGCGACGGCATCAGGGGCAAGGTGGACAGCATCAGCTACCAGAGCACCCAGATAATAACTCTCGAGGACACCGTCATGGCCTTCACCAACAGCGCCCTCTTCAGCAAGAACTTCAAGAACCTCACCCGCAACAGCGACTACGAGCTCGTAAAGATTCCGGTGGGAGTGCATTACGGCGCCAATGTGCCTCATGTGCGTGAGGTGCTGCTCTCGGCTCTGCAGAAACTGCAGACCGTCGACAAGTACGGACGCAACATAGTGGATGTAAAGAAGGGTGTGACAGTGGCGTTCTCAGATTTCGGCGACAGCAGCGTGGACCTCGTTGTGAAGCAGTATGTGCTCGTGGAGGAAGAGGCCGCCTACATCGCCAAGGCAAAGGAGATCATCTACGACACACTGAACGCCAACAACATCGAGATTCCGTTCCCTCAGAGGGATGTATACATCCGTCAGATGGGTTCAGAAAAATAAAGAAACAAATGGTCGGGAAAATAACCTTCCCGACCATTTATTTTATAATCAGATCCTTGACCGCCACCTTCGGCACATAATGAATGCCATCCTTGCGGTAATAACGGTGATCGGCCGTCTCATCGATGGACAGCAGCTGGATCTTGTCCTGCCCCTTCCCTACCAGCAGCAGGGCAAGAGGCTCGGAAGGAAGCTGCAGTTCCTCCTTCACCTTAACCTTGTCAAAGGCGCAGACTATGGTGGCGTTGAGTCCCAGTTCCACGGCCTTGAGTCCCATTGACTGAAGTGAAATTCCAAGGTCTATGTCCACATAGCGGCCTTCAGGGACGCAGGAGCAGACCACGATGAAGGCTTCCGGTTCCGTGCCCGGTGCCGGCAGATGAAGTTCCGGAAGTGCACCTCCAAGACGGATGGACTGCTGGAGGACAAGGCTCTCAGGGCTTCCTGCCGTCACCATCTTGAAACGGAGCACCTGCTGGTTCATCGCGGAAGGCAGCTTGGCATTCACCTCCACGATCTTTAGAAGTTCATCCGGGCGCACCACATGCTCCTTGAGGAAGGACCTATGGCTGCGATTCCTGAGCAGAAGGCTGTCCAGCGAAGGATTCACCTTCTTCACCACGGTCTTTACGGCCCCTTTGCCGAAGACCGCATCATAGCGTTTCTCGAGATAATTGTCAGCCATAGTCTACTGTTCGTCTGGGTCGTCACTTGGATAGAGATCCTCCACGCGGAGCTTTCTCTCCCCTTCCTCATTCTGGTCCTGATCATCCGGAGTGCCGGGATTCACTTCCATTCCGCGCTCGCGCATCATGTGGCCGACCATGGCTCCGAACTTGTCGCTGCCGTCATAATTGCCGGCCTTCCACTCCTCGAGCAGGGCCTCGTCAACAACATATGTACCGGAAATCTGGTCGTGCCATGCGCCCCAGAGCTTTCTGCCGGACCAGAAGAAAAACAGGTAGGACAGATTGTCGAACGGAATCAGGCGGCAGAGGCTTCTCAGCGCCAGGCGTCCCACAGAAGGCGTGTTGCCGTTCCTGTCAACCACGACTGTCTTGCAGACATATTTGCCGAGGGACTTTCCTCCCGCCAGCCACTCCGTCAGGAAGAAATAGAGGAAGATCAGCGCCAGGGACACACATTCCTGGACCACAAGTCCGTAGGTAAACCTGACGCCGTACTGGGCGTAGGCCGCAGCCAGGGCATCCGGGATGGGATAGGACGTGCTGAAGAATGCAATACTCTTGTTGAGATACTGGAAGAGATAAGCTACCGGCACTGAAAGCACCAGCCAGGAATCAATCAGGTATCCCCCGAAAAATCTCTTCATCTTACTAGCGTAGCACGCCTCGGCGCAGCTTATCTTTTCATCGTATTCCATATCATTCAAAAATCAGATTGTCAATTATAAAGTCATAATGGTCCTTTGAAGGGAAGCCGGTGGCCTCATCGATCTCGATGCAGATTTTCGCATCATGTCCCCTGCCCTCATCCAGCACATAGTCAAACTGGCGCACGGTCTGACGGTCGGAATAGCTGCTCAGTGCAATCTGCTGGGGATTCTGCCACTTTGTGCTGCCGAATTCGCAGAAGGAAACTGTTGCCTTGAGCCAGAACTCGGACATATAGTAACTGAAGCTGACCTTGTGGAGGTCCTTGAGGAAGAAATGCATCTTGAGGTGCCCGAACTGATCCTGATCGTAGTTCACATCTTCCTGGTACACACGAAGTTGTGCAGACTGGCCGCCCTCGATGGGATTCTGCCAAGAGAAGGATCCGAACCAGGTTTCCCACTGCAGGTTCTCGCGCCCGGCGGTCAGGCCATATTTATAATATGTAGGCTTGTCGGTGGTCGGGAAGCCGGTCTCGAAATTCTCCTTGAACGGATATCCCACCTGCACAAGCGGACCGTATTCGTGTTC
>JAKSJK010000088.1 GCA_024398095.1 Bacteroidales bacterium | reverse complement strand
TTCTTCAACGAGGAAGAGTACTAATAGTCTATATCAGACTTAAATAAGTAATAATCAATCGGATGAACAAAGGCAATCTGTTTGTCCGATTGTTATTTTCAGCCGTTTTTCATCTGCATCTCTCTGGCGAAGTAACGAAGGTTGTCCTTGTAATAACGAGGTTTGTCGGTCTTGAGATTTTTGAACCAAAGGATTGCCAGCTCATCATGATTACAATAGGACAGGACATCCTTTTCCTGGTCACTCATACCTACTGTGTGAAGTACTCTGTGAGACGGATCCAATATGTATTTACCGCGCTCATTCGAGATTAAGTGGTGAGCTACTTGCTTTCCTGTCTCCTTGTCGTACATGTCAAGGTGGGGGCCTTTTATATCCACCCATACTTTGCTTTCTGGATTCTTGTACGAGCCTGACGGTAGACTGTACTCATTACCGCAATAATCTTGACGGCAAAAGCCGTGGCGTGGTGTTTTCCGCGGCCCACGCGAATCCCGGTACCACACTTTTCTGGCACCTGGACTCCGCCTATCTCGGCTCCACGAGAAACGAGCATAAAATAAGTGCAGTGCCCTCACCTGGAGAGCACTGCCTTACAGTCACTGACAGCAACGGCAACAGCGCCTCCGTCAGTTTCTCATCAAAATAAATTTACCTGTTGCTTTCACGCAGGAGGGCTTTCACTTTCTCAGTAAGGGCATCGGCCTTTTTGTCCATGAGCTGCTCGAGCGGGAAGTGGACGCGGTATGCCCAGTGATTATCCGGATTTGCAGGATCGTTCACCCTTTCGTTCTGCCAGTCCTCGCGGCGCAGGCCTTCATCCAGGGCAAGATAGTCCTGGAGAGGATGTATCGCCAGCATACAGGCGCTGTGGAAATGGCCGGCCAGAATGTTGCGGCATTCTTCCGTACTGAGATTACCATCACGCTGCATGCGCAGGGAAGCCATGTCGTGGCTGCTTGTGGCACAAACGCTGAAATATGGCCAGTCGCGTCCCTTTTCCATGCCCACCATCTCCAGAGAGAGGATTTTCCAATGATCCATCACTCCCGGAACACAGTCAGGCACCATTCCGAGGTCCTCACCGCAGGCCAGCATGCCGCTTGCGCTGAGAAGCTCAGGAAGCTTCTTCTCCGCATTCCTGCGCCAGAACTCGTTGTGACGGCGGTAGAAGAAATCTTCATACATACGGCCGAAACGCTCCTGAAGCCACTGAGGCAGTTCCTGCAACTTAGGCGTGATCATAGGCTGGAAATAGCCCGGATGACGCGGATCCTCAAGGAAGAGGCCCTCAGGCTCCAGATATGCATTCTTTATCTCGTCCAGAGAATATGGCATGGCAGGGTTGAAATGTCCGTACAGGCCGCTCTTGTGCTCCACAGGAATCTCCCAGATACGGAAGAAGCCGAGGATATGGTCTATGCGGAAAGCGTCGAAATACTGGCTCATCTTGCGCAGACGGCTCTTCCACCATGCGTAGTTGTCCTTGGCCATGGCCTCCCAGTTATAGGTAGGGAAACCCCAGTTCTGACCGTCGGCACTGAAGAAATCAGGCGGTGCGCCGGCAGTACTGTCAAGGTTGAAGAGCTCCGGATGGAAGTAGGCCTCGGCGCTGTCGGCACTCACGCCGATAGGAAGGTCGCCCTTGAGGGAAACACCCTTCTTGTGGGCATAGGCCACAACCTTGCTCAGCTGTTTGTCCAGATGGAACTGTATCCACTTGAAATACTCAGGCTCCAGATTGTCCCTCTTTGCACAGAAGGCACAGTATTCATCCAGCCAGAATGCATTCTCCTTCACGAATTTCCTGAAGGCAGGAGTCTGCATGTCAGCTGCGCCGTTTGCCTTGTAGGCTTTGCGCACATACGCCATCTTCTCCTTGTATACACGCGGATAATCCAATGCCGGGAGCTCGTTGAGAGCCTTCTGAGCCTTCTTGAAGGCAGCAGTCTCCTTCACGCCAATCTCCTGCAGACGGATATAGAGAGGGTGCAGACCAAAGCTGGAGATAGGACTGTATGGGTAGGAATCCCTCCACTCACCCTTGCGCGTTGTATCGTTGATAGGAAGAAGCTGGATTATCGTCATGCCGCATGCAGCTGCCCAGTCCACCATCAGCTTGAGATCATTGAACTCACCTATGCCGAAATCGTCCTTGCTGCGAAGAGAGAACACCGGAATGGCCACGCCGGCGCCACGGAAGCCCGGCTGGTCGAATTTCTCCTGCTGGTGGCGACGAGGGAACGGACAACCCGCAGGGGCCTCGATCCATTTCTCCTCCAGTATCTCGCCTTTCTTGGGAGCCTTGGAGCTGTGGTTGTCCCAGTCCATGCGGACTATGAGGCCGTCCTGCATGAGTGCAAAGAAATATTCCTTGAGGTCGGCATTATCAACCTCGGCGGTCCAGAAGTCCCCTTCCGTCCACCGCATAGGATAGCGCTTGTTTCCGCTTATCAGGCAGAGTGTCTGTCCCCAGACTGTATGAAACTGTATTCTGACTGTTGTTTTCATATATTGTGTTTATTTGAATTCCACTGCGAAACCACCGCCGCAGGCCATTCTCACATGAAGGGTGTCGCCACTGGTGACTGTCTTCGTGGTGATCTCATAAGCCTGTTCGTTGGTATAGCAATCGGCCGATGGTGCATCCGCATAGATGACAGCCGTATGGGTGCCTTCGCCCAGGAAATCGAGAGGAATGTCGAATTCCCTGGCAATTTCATCGGTGACACCGCCCATATACCATTTGCCGTCCTTCTTGCCTTTGCGGGCCACAATTATATAGTCCATAGGCTCGGCATCGATATAACGGCTCTCGCTCCAGTCGCATGGTACATCCTTGATGAACTGGAATGCATCCATATGCTCAGCATAGTGTTCCGGAGTATCGGCAGCCATCTGAAGCGGAGAATACATAGTAAGGTAAAGGCCCAGCTGACCGCAGATAGTGCTGTTTACATGAGAATCGTTGCCGCACCATTCCTTGAGGTTCATATGGAAGATACCAGGGGTATAATCCATAGGGCCGCCGTTCAGACGGGTGAAAGGAAGGATGGCGGTGTGGCCCGGCTTGATGCCGCCGAAAGCCTGATACTCCGTACCCATGGCGCTCTCGTTGCCCACGAGGTTTGGATATGTACGGCAAAGACCCGTAGGACGCACTGCCTCATGGCCGTTCACCATGATATGGTGTTTTGCAGCCTCCTTGACGGCATAGAGATAATGGTTGACCATCCACTGGCTGTAGTGGTACTGTCCCTCCGGAAGGATATTGCCCACATAACCGGATTTCACGGCATCATAGCCGTATTTGTTCATGAGTGTATAGGCTTGCTCCATGTGGCGCTCGTAGTTTCGCGGACTTGAAGAGGTCTCGTGATGCATCATCAGCTTGATGCCCTTTTTGTGTGCGTAATCGTTGAGTGCGGCGATATCGAAATCAGGATAAGGGGTTACGAAATCGAACACATAGTCCTTGTTGCAGTTCGCCCAGTCTTCCCAGCCTATGTTCCAGCCCTCTATCAGGAGCTGGTCGAAGCCGTTCTCAGCTGCGAAATCGATGTATTTGCGCACATTTTCGTTGTTTGCGCTGTGTCGGCCGTGAGGAGTTGCATGGGCATAGTCAGTCTCCCCGAGTTTCACGGTCTGGAAATCCCTTGTATAATCCCATGAACCGGCGCCTGCAATCATCTCCCACCAAACACCCATATATTTTGTAGGGTGGATCCATGAAACGTCCTCGAGGGCACAAGGGTCATTCAGGTTGAGAGTCATGCGGTTTGCAAGCTGGGCAGCAGCTGTCTCGGCAACCTGCACGGTACGCCAAGGAGTGTGGCAAGGGGTCTGGATCTGGCCCTTCCAGCCGTCAGCACCCGGAGTGAGGGCGGATTTGAGGGAGTGGTTCTTTGCATCCACATTCAAATGCATGCAAGGATAGTCCACAAGCGCAGCCTCATGGATATTCACATACAGGCCGTTGCGCATTTTCATCTGCAGAGAGGTCTGAACCGATGAATTGTCAATGTAGGTGCGTGAAGAGTTGTCACGAATGGCATCAGGAAGCAGCTGTGGAATCTCTGAAAGGTATGAGCCAGTGTACTCATACTCCTGAGAGTCATAATCTGCCACAATCCACCAAGCAAAGCAGTCGTCAGCCATATTGAAGGTGGTGAGTTCGTCCTTTATCACCATATAGCCGTCCTCCTGTCCGTCAGGGAACTCGTAACGCAGGGCAAGTCCCTCGTCGAAAAGACGGAAACGGACATTCATCTTAGTATTCTTGCCGGGCTGCTCCATCACAAGCAGAAGTTCGTTGTAATGGTTGCGGATTGATGATTCCTCGCCCCATACAGGCTCCCAGGTCTCATCGAATGAAGAATGTTCGGTGGAAACCACCACGAAACCGTCATGCATCGAGCGCACAGGCTTGGTATCGATCTTATGGGCTTTTCCATCACGGGCGAAATCCACATCCGTAGACTTGAGCACGCCCCTCATCTCAAAGCCGAGGGATGAAGGAAGAATGATATCGGTATCTTCACGTTTCAGGGAATACTGAGGGGTGCCGTCCGATGTCAGAAGCACCTCCATCTGCAACTTGCCGTCAGGTGAGGTCATGCCATCCACACGCTCGGAATGGGGTTTCGCAGCACATCCTGCAAGCATCAATGCCACTGAAAGTATGTACACAATTCTTTTCATAACTTACAAATACAACATTATTTACTCATTATTAAGGCAGAAAGTCGCGGAACAGTGATTTTTCCGTCAACATTGATATCGGCTGCGCAGATGTTTCCGTCATACGCAGTGAGAAGGTAGTCACCGCATGGAACTTCCAGCACACGGTCTTCGGAAGAGCCGTTGAAAGCCACATAGATATCGTTCCAACTGTCGCCGCATACGGAGCCGTCAATCCTGAAGGCCACCAGGCAGTCGCCTTCCACAGGAAGGAATTCGATGGCGTTTCTGACCATCTCACGCTCGCCCATGTGGAAAGCCTTGTGAGCCTTGCGCATGGCAACGATACCTTTGACGTATTCATAGACATCACGATTCTCATCCTTGAGCTTCCACTCTATGACATTCACGCTGTCCGGACTCTCGAACGAGTTGTGAACCATCTTCTTTGTGCGCAGGAACTCGTCTCCGCCATAGATGAACGGCACACCCTGGGAGGTGAGGACAATGGTCTCGGCAAGTTTCACTGCCCTCTGCCTGTCCGACTCCGGCCCCTGGAGATTGTTTTTCACGCGGTCACCAAGACACATGTCATCATGGCAGCTGACATATGCAATCATCTGCGTAGGCTCGGCCGCCCATGAATCGGTGGCGCCCAAAATGCCGAATCTGATATTCTCCTCATGGCCAGGAATGCCGCAGAGGAAGGCTCCGACATTGTCATCGAAGAATGGTCCGCGCACGGCATCGCGCATTTCGTCGCCGAAAGCGGCAATACGCGGCATCTTGTATGTGACAGCCTTCATGGCAAGGCGGTCGCCATCGATGGCGCAGCTGCCCGCCGACCAGCCTTCACCGTAGATGAACACGCTCGGGTCGACATCGTCCACGGCAGCACGAATGGCATTCATGGTCTCTATGTCGTGTATGCCCATGAGATCGAAACGGAAACCGTCGATATGGTATTCCTTCATCCAGTAAAGCACCGATTCTATCATATAGGCGCGCATCATCTCTTTCTCGCTTGCCGTCTCATTGCCGCAGCCAGAGCCGTTGGAATATGTTCCGTCCTCATTGAAACGATAGAAATATCCCGGCGCAGTTAGGTCGAAATTGCTGTCTCCAGTTGTGGAAGTATGGTTGTAAACCACGTCCAAGACAACGCGCAGGCCATGTCTGTGCATGCTCTGAACCATCTGCTTGAACTCGCGTATCCTTGCATAGGGATCTGTCGGATCGGTACTGTAACGGCCTTCCGGAACATTGTAGTTCAAAGGATCATAGCCCCAGTTGTAAGGGTTTGCAATTTCATCTCCGTCAGAGTCGAATGAAGGCAGGATATGCATATGGGTTACGCCAAGATCCACAAGATGGTCGATACCGGTATCGCCCGTATCCTCGGTCCAGGCAAGGAAAAGACCCTTGTTCTGCATTCCGCTGTCATCGGACTTGCTGAAGTCGCGGTGGTGTGTTTCATAAATGATGATGTCATCATAGCCGCCAAGCTCCGGTGCCTTGTCCTGATCCCAGCCTTCGGGATCGGTTGCCTTCATGTCGATGATGGCGGCACGACGGCCGTTCAGGCCCACTGCATGGGCATTTATGCCCGGACACTCCGCAAGCCATCTGCCGTCCTGGAAAATCCTGAATGTATAGAAACGGTTCATCAGGTCGCCATCGATACTTGTCTTCCAGTAGCCACCGGAAGACTTTTTCATGAGTTTGGTGACAAGCGGTGCATCAGAAGATACATCACTGCCACCGTCGGCAGTGGAAAGTCCGCCAAAGCCGCGCTGAACCGCACCGTCAGCATAAATGGAAACGCAGACAGAATCGGCCGTCGGAGCCCAGAGTTTGAAAGAAGTGGACTTCGGGCTGTAGGTGCATTCGTTGAAATCAGGCTTCACGCTGCAGGATAACATACAAACTGCCAACGCTGAAATAATTGAAATATTTCTCATATATTGATTCTGTAATCTACTTGTATTCCAGAACGAGAGCCGATTTTGCGGGAACCACAGCCTCGGCCGGATTCACAAGTGTTCCGGTTACGACATCTTTGCCAAACGCCGGAAGATTTTCAGCAATCTCGCTGTAATCGGCCCATGGAATGGAAGAGGGAGTCTCGCGGTTGTTCACGAAAACGAACACGGTCTGGGTGTCGGTGTAGCGGAAATAGGCGTATGTGTTGCTCCTGGAAAGGAAATGGAGGGTTTTGCCATGCTGGACGGCGTCCGAGGTCTTTCTCCACTGGAAAAGAGCCTTGCAATAGTCGTGGCAGTCCTTCATCACGGGATCGCTGGCCCAGCCCTCAGGGAACATCACGCGCAGGCCGCCGTGTCCCTGAGTTAGGTCGCGGCTGCGCACCAGAAGTTCGTCACCGCTGAATATCTGAGGATAACCCCTCAGAGTGGCCATCATTGCCATGACTTCCTTGAGTTTTGCCGGATCGCCGCCGATGACATCGCCTATGCGGTCTGTATCATGGTTACCGGGGAAAATCATGAGATTGTCCACATCATTGAGGTAGAAATCATTGGCGATGCAGTCGTAAACCTTGGTGATGCCCTCATCCCAATGCTCTGAGGCCGTATTGATGCTGCTGCATATAGCAGAATGGAGGCAGAAGTCCATGATTGAAGGAAGATTGGAGTTGAAGCCGTCCCTGTTCGGATTATCGGCCTGCCAATAGGCCACCTGAGGCAAATTCACGCTCCACACCTCGCCAACGATGTTGATGTTCGGATACTCCCTGCGCACCGAAGCACACCACTGGGCCATAGGATATTTCTCATTATAAGGATAGGTGTCCACGCGGAAACCGTCCAGATCGGCATACTCTATCCACCATACAGCCCACTGCTTGAAGTACTGGAGCACGTATGGATTGTCCAGATTCATATCCGGCATTGAAGTGTCGAACCAGCCGCCTTCCATGTTTTCCTTGTCGCGTTTGGAGGCATAAGGGTCATTCTGCATGCTGAAGGCACAGTTGGAATGGGTATATTCAGGCCACACGTGCACCCAATCTTCGAAAGGCAGATTCTCCATCCACCAGTGGGACAGGCCGCAATGGTTTGGAACGCAGTCCATGATCATCTTGAGGCCTTTGCCGTGCATTGTCTGCACCAGGGCGCGATAGTCCTCATTGCTGCCGAAACGCGAATCGATGTTGTAGTAATCGGTGCAGGCATAGCCATGGTAGCTGCCCTCAGGCTGGTTATCCTCCAGCAGAGGTGTAGGCCACACAGCCGTCATTCCGAGGTCTGCAATGTAATCAAGATGATTCTCGATGCCCTTGATATCTCCGCCGTAACGTCCGAAGAAGGCGTCATAATCCGCCTTTTCGGTGGTGTCATCGGTGTTGTCGTTTTCCTTGCAGCCGTTGCTGAAACGGTCTGGCATCAGCAGGTATATGGCATCGGCGGTGGTGAAGCTCGTGCGCTGCGCACTGCCTTCGCGACGCTGTGCAATGTTATACGGATGCTTGAAGCAGGTGCCGTCCGGCATGGTGAAAAGAAGCATGTATTCACCATCTGCGGCTTTTGGTGAAACCGTCACATCCACAAACAGATAATCCTTGCTGTCTGCCTTGTGGACCGCAGCCACACTGACACCTTTCCCGCCACAGATTTCCACGGTGGCCTCACCTATGCCGGGACCGCATACAAGAAGCTGGAGCTCGGTTTTCATGCCCACCCACCAGCATGGTGGCTCCACGCGGGTGAGCTGCTGCTCCGATGCAAGAGGGACTTCCGTCAGATCAACATTCTGTCCGCCGCATGAAACGAGCATCCATG
>JAKSJK010000087.1 GCA_024398095.1 Bacteroidales bacterium | reverse complement strand
TGAACGAATTCTTCGGCCTCTCTGAGGCTGTCCAGCTTGCCCACATCCATCATGCGGAAGTCCTCGGGGATATATCCGTAGATGGGGTGTGTGCCGGCCACCGCCAGGTAGAAATCTATGATTGAGAAGCGCTCGGGAACGGTTTCTATCCCGAAGGTGGCAGGGTCCGCCATGAGCGGGAAGACCTCCGTAGACATCATGTGTATGCCCGAAAATGCCAACTTGCGGCACTTGTCCGGATCGAGGTCCTTGCAGGGTGACTTCACCTCGCCGGTTTTCACATTGGTCCAACCCACCAGGCGCATGTCTCCGTCGAAAAGCAGGTAGCGGCTGGTGGCGCGTTCGCTGACTACGAGTGTGGCCAGGGCTCCGTTCCTGTGCGAGGCCGCGAATGCCTTCAGATCCAGGTTCGAGAGTATGTCCACGTTGTGCACAAGGAACGGTTCGCTGCCGTCCAGGAACTGCCTGGCATGGGCGATGCCGCCGCCTGTCTCGCGCAGCAGGTCCCTCTCGTCCGAGATATGACTGTTGGGCGCATTTTTGCTCCAACAGTCATTATTTCGCTGACTGTTGGGGGCATTTTTACTCCAACAGTCAGAAAGGTAGTCGATGATCTGGTCGGCAAAGTGGTGTACATTGACGGTTATGTCGTCGTATCCGGCGGCTTGGAGCTTCTCCATCACATGGGCAAGGAGAGGCTTCCCGCAGACAGGTACCAAGGCTTTCGGCATCGTGTCCGTGAGAGGCTTCAGCCTGGTGCCCAGACCGGCTGCGAAGATCATTGCTTTCATTGTCCGGTGTACTCTTCAGCGGGGAGTTCAACGCAAGATCCCTTGGAAGTCAAAGGCTTGATTTTCAGGAAGGCAAGCACGCATGCTGCGCACACGATCAGACCTCCTGCAACTATTGCCACATACATTCCGACATTGCCTCCGAGCAGATCCAGAAGTGTTGCATCCTGGTCGCTGTCGGTGATGCGTCCGAGAATGGTCGAGAAGCTGTTGTTCACGAAATGCATCAGCATGGTCAGCTTGAGGGAGCCGGTACGGTAGTAGATGAAGCCCATCGCGCATCCGATTATGAATGCGTTGATGCCCTGCCAGAGATTGCCGTGGATCAGGGCGAAGAAAAGGGCTGAAATCACGATGGCCAGCCAAGGCTTGCAGACTCTCAGGAGTGAACGCAGCACAATGCCCCTGCAGAGCCACTCCTCGAAGATAGGTGCGAAGATGCATACGCTCAGGACGGTAACCCAGAGCGGGCCGTTCATCATCATCTCGAGGACTGCCTTGACTCTCTCGCTCAAATCCGGAAGGACCAGTGAAACCGGGTCGGTAGCGAAGATGAGTCCCAGCATGAAAAGTACAGTGAGAACAGCAGCCCAGAAGCCTCCGACCGGGCTGAAATTCTTGCTGTCAATCGCATAGCCTGTCTCGAAAAAGCGGTTGAGGCTGCTCTTCGAGCGGGCATAGATCATGGCCGGGATGAACATCACCGGATAGGAGATCAGCATGCCGTAGGTTGTGGAGAAATGAGCCGGGAGTACACCGGAATTCTCCATCAGCATCAGTGCAACGGTGACAACTCCGGAAAGCAGGAAGCCGAGTACGACCAGGAGACAGAAACCGGCGAGTCCCTTCCATCCGGGAGTGTAATGTGAGAATGAAGAAAGCAGGTCAAACGACCTGCTTTTGCTTCTGCGGATGAATGCCATGGCAGATTATTTCTTATAGAGAGGAGTAGGGTATACGCCCTTGTCCGCAAATTCCTGGAATTTCGCAACGACGCCCGGACGGTCTTCCTTGAAGGTCACGCCGAACCAGCGGGATGGGGTGGAGAGCACGTCGCACTTGTCGCCTGCCTTCACCATGGTATCCACAGCGAATGGGATGTAGTACTCCTTCTTGAGCTCGTTGATGTTTGCCTCGAGGAAGCTCTCGAAGATCTCCGCGCTCTTCTCGAAGTAGTCAGGGGTGAAGCCCCACATGTTCATTGAGCAGAGTGACTTGCCGTCGAGTTCCACGTGCTCGCCTGTGACAGAGTTGTCGCCGCGTACCACGCCGTCAGCCTCGGTCATGATGTTGTGATGCTCCTCTACGAGGGTGAGGTGCTGGTCTGCGTCGTATGAGCAGATGCCGCGTGACACTCCGCCTGACTCTGAAAGGGTGTTGTCAAGCTCGAAGCCAACGATGCTGTAGACTCCCTTGCTGTCCTCATGTGCCCTGAGCCACTCTCCGAGGATTCGGAAAGACTCCTTGCCGTAGTAGTCGTCACCGTTGATTACAGCGAAAGGCTCCTTGATCACGTCTTTTGCCATCAGGACTGCATGTGCGGTACCCCAAGGCTTCTGCCTCTCAGGGTTGAGTGTGAAGCGTGCAGGGATCTTGTTGAGTTCCTGTACTACGAACTGGAACTGGAGAGGCTCGCCATCAACGCATTTGACGTTGGCATATTTCTGTTTTACGACCTCTTCAAACTGCTCACGGAAGTACTCGCGTACGATGTAGACCACCTTGCCGAAACCTGCCTGTACGGCATCGTAGATTGAATAATCGATAATGGTTTCACCGTTAGGGCCAAGGCCGTCCATCTGTTTGAGTCCGCCGTAGCGGCTGCCCATGCCGGCAGCGAGAACGAGAAGTGTTGGTTTCATATTTCTGTAAATTTTAAATAGTCTCAGTTGTTTTGTAAATGCAAAAATAGTTAATTTTGCGGAGATGAAAAAATTCGGATTCAAACACTTTGTATTTGCCGTCGTGCTGCTCTCTCTTCTGGTCATAATCATCATGCCCGGCAGCAATCTCATACAGTATTTCATCGCCCGCAGCCAGATTCGGGCCGATCAGAAGCAGATCCGCGAACTCAATGCCGAGATAGAGCAGATCGACGCCAAGATCAATCAGCTGAAGTCCAATCCGGATTCGCTGGAGAAATTTGCCCGCGAGCAGTTCCAGTTTGCTGAACCGGGGGACGACGTCTATATCATCGAGGAATAAGTTCCACTGCCGGAGCCACATCGTGGACGCGGAGTATATCTGCGCCCTGGGCTATTGCAAGCAGGTGCGCCTCGCAGGTGGCAGGCAGCGCTTCCTCCGGCGTGATTCCCAAAGGCTTGTAGATCATACTCTTACGACTGATTCCAACCAGTAGTTCCCGCTCCGGGAAGGCTTCTTTGAGCGCCCTCATTCCGCGCAGCAATTCCCAGTTTTCCTCCACAGTCTTGGAGAATCCGAAGCCAGGGTCAACCACCCATCTGGCAATCCCGCAGGCCTGGGCTTTCTTTTCGAAATCCCTGAAAAAATCGATCACGCCCTGGACTACGCCGTCTGGGTAAATACCCTTGGCCGTGGTTTCGCCGCAGTTGTGCATGGCAATATAATCCAGCCCCAGACGGCCCACAACCGGCAGCATCTGCGGATCCCGTGCCCCGGCATATACATCGTTGACTATGAGTCTGTTACCCAGTACGCCATATGCCTTTTCGACCACCGATGCCCAGTAGGTGTCCACGGAAACGGCGATGTCAGGGAATTTCTCTGCGATCATTGAAAGCACCGGTTCGAGACGGCGCCATTCTTCGTCCGCGCCCACTGCAGGCGCTCCGGGACGCGTCGAGCAGGCTCCCAGATCTATTATATCTGCGCCCTCCTGAAGCATCCTGGCTATGTCGCGTTCCGCCGCTGCCACATCGACACTTCCGTCTTCGGACAGATGCCGGCTCGCCGCGTAGTATGAGTTGTCGGTGATGTTGATGATTCCCATCACCTTTATTTTTCTTTCCATATGGGCAAATATAGTTATATTTGTAGGAAATTAGACAATTATGCTGATAGTATTGGAAGGCCTCGACGGGGCAGGCAAGTCCACCCAGGTCAAGAGGCTCAGGACATATCTCGAAAACGAGTGCGGCGCGCTCGAGTACATTCATTTCCCACGCTACGAGTCCCCTGTGTACGGCGATCTGATCAGCCGTTTCCTGCGCGGTGAGTTCGGCGACAACAGCACCGTCCATCCTCAGCTGGTGGCTCTTCTGTTCGCTGAAGACCGCCACACCGCGCGCCCGCAGTTCGAGCAGACGCTCCGTGACGGCGGGCTGGTGCTTTTCGACCGCTATGTCTATTCCAACATCGCCTATCAGTGCGCAAAACTCTCCGACCCTGCCGAGGCAGAGAAGCTGCGCGACTGGATCTTCAACACCGAATACGGCGACTTCGCTCTGCCGCGTCCGGACCTCAACATCTTCCTCGATGTGCCTATCTCTTTTGTGGAGAAGAGTCTTTCAAAGGACCGTGGCAATGACGACAAGTCCTACCTGGAGGGTGCACAGAAGGATATTCACGAGGCCAGCATCGACTTCCAGGTGAGGGTGCGCGACATCTACCGCCGCCAGTGCGAACTGGATCCCTCCTTCATCCGTGTGGACTGCAGTGACGAATGCGGGCAGATGCTTCCTCCTGACGCAATTTTCGCCAAGGTTCAGGCACTCGTCGATAAAATCATAAAGTAAGATGAACATCCACTACAACCGTTTCCGCCGACTTTGCGCTGTGCTGATCGGCTTCGTGTTCGTTCTTTCCGGCACTTTCAAGCTGATCGATCCGGTGGGTACCGCTCTGAAGGTGTCCGAGTACTGGGCTTTCTTCCATATGAATTTCATGAAGTGGTCGTCCCTGCCGGTGGGTGTGATACTTTCCCTGACGGAGACAGCCGCCGGTCTCATGCTCGTGACCGGCATCTGGCGCAAGTTTACGGCTATCCTGACTTCAGGAATGATCATATTTTTCACCATCCTTACCGCAGTGCTGGCTGTCGTCGATCCGGAGATGGATTGCGGATGTTTCGGGGAGGTCATCCATCTGAGCAACCTGCAGACCCTTCTGAAGAACCTCGTACTGCTGGTTATGGGATGCGTGGCATTCATTCCGTTCCGCGATTACGGCGACACCAAAGCCCGCAAGTATGTTTCTTTTGCAGTGTGCATGTGCGCTTCTGTGGCTCTGCTCATTCACTGCCAGTTGCGCCTGCCTCTGAATGACTATACCGATTTCCGCCCGGGTTCACAGCTCGCCGCAGCCCATACCGAGGCGGAATCCCAGATTTTCGAGGCTTCTTTCATCTACGAGAAAGATGGAGTCGAGAAGGTGTTCACCCTCGATCAGGATCTGCCTGACACCACCTGGCATTTCGTGCGCTCAGAAACTACAGGCGTAGCCAATGAGAGCGCCCGCCTTGCCATAAGTGATTGGGAGACAGGCGAGTGCCTGGATTCGCTCGCTGCCAGTGGCAACGTGCTGATCATTTCTTATTACCGTCCCACCGGGGAAAAGGTCCGCGCCCACGAGATGCTCCAGCATGCCGAGGCGCTAGGCTTCCGTCCTTTGTGCCTTTCTCTCGACAGGGAGAATCACGACGATTTCTGCTATGCTTCCGACCGTCGCAGCATTCTGGGTCTGAACCGTTCCAACGGTGGCCTCACACTCGTACAGGACGGCTACATCGTCCGCAAGTGGTCGCACCGAGGCTATCCTTCCGATGAGGAGCTTCTGGAGATTGCAGATGGCGAGCCGCTGGAGACCGTTTCCGATTCGCAGTCCCGCTCCAATATGCTCCAGCAGTCCTATCTGCTGTTCCTTTTTACTGTCCTGTTGCTGCTCTAGTTTTCCGGGCTACTCGCTGGTTTGTGCGGGCGAGTAGCCGCGTTTTCGCCGTTTTCTGGGCTACTCGCTGCTGTTCGGGGGTGAGTAGCCTCGAATTTTGTTGCGGCAGGGTGCGCCGTTGACAGCTGTCTGCAAGCCAACAACCCCGCCGCCAACCAAACCACAAAAAAGGCAGCCCGCAAAGGACTGCCTTAATCTGAATATCGTTCGAACGCCAATAACTAGAGCGTCCTCTTGATCTCTTCGATGGTGAAGGACTCGACGATGTCGCCGACCTTGATGTCGTTGAAGTTCTCGATGTTGAGACCGCACTCCATGCCGGTGAGTACCTCCTTTGCATCATCCTTGAAACGCTTGAGGCTGCCGAGCTCGCCGGTGTAGATGACGATGCCGTCGCGGATGAGGCGAACCTTGTTTGCCTTGGCGATCTTGCCCTCCTTGACGATACATCCGGCAATCGTACCGACCTTGCTGATCTTGAAGGTCTGCTGGATCTCTGCGGTACCGCAGATAACCTCCTTCTGCTCAGGAGCAAGCATACCCTCGATACCGTCGCGGATCTCGTTGATGCAATCGTAGATGACAGAATAGAGACGGATTTCGATCTGCTCCTTTTCTGCCAGCTTGCGGGCATTCACTGAAGGACGTACCTGGAAGCCGACGATGATGGCATCGGAAGCGGCTGCAAGCAGGATATCGGACTCGGAAATGGCACCCACAGCCTTGTGGATCACATTTACGCGTACCTCTTCGTTGGACAGCTTGATGATGGAATCGGACAGGGCCTCGATAGAGCCATCCACGTCGCCTTTGACGATGAAGTTGAGCTCCTTGAAGTTTCCGATGGCGATACGGCGTCCGATTTCCTCGAGAGTCATATGCTTCTGGGTCTTGATGCCCTGGATGCGGATGAGCTGCTCGCGCTTGTTGGCGATGTCCTTGGCTTCCTTCTCGTCAGCCATGACATTGAAATTCTCACCTGCAGTAGGAGCGCCGTTCAGGCCGAGAACTGAAACCGGAGTTGATGGACCTGCCTCGGTAACCTTCTGACCACGCTCGTTGAACATGGCCTTCACACGTCCCCAGTGGTAGCCGCTGAGCATAAAGTCGCCCACATGGAGGGTACCGCTCTGGACGAGGACGGTAGCCACGAAGCCGCGACCCTTGTCGAGGGCGGACTCGATGATGGCACCGCTCGCACGGCGGTCTGCACAAGCTTTGAGCTCAAGCAGGTCAGCCTCGAGGAGCACCTTCTCAAGCAGATCCTCTACACCGATGCCTTTCTTTGCGGAAATCTCCTGGCACTGGTACTTGCCGCCCCAATCCTCCACGAGGATGTTCATCTGGGAGAGCTGCTCGCGGATCTTCTCAGGGTTTGCACCCGGTTTGTCGATCTTGTTGATAGCGAACACCATAGGAACGCCTGCAGCCTGTGCGTGGTTGATAGCCTCCACGGTCTGTGGCATTATGGCGTCATCGGCAGCGATGATGATGATCGCAATATCGGTCATCTTCGCACCACGGGCACGCATTGCGGTAAACGCCTCATGACCAGGGGTGTCGAGGAAGGTGATATGGCGTCCGTCAGGCATCTTCACATTGTAGGCACCGATGTGCTGGGTGATGCCGCCGGCCTCGCCTGCGATGACATTTGACTTGCGGATGTAGTCGAGGAGGGAAGTCTTACCGTGGTCGACGTGACCCATGATTGTGATCACCGGAGGACGGCTGGTGAGCTCGCCCTCTTCCTCCTCGTTGTTCTGGATGGCTTCGGTAAGCTCGGCGGTCACGAATTCAACTTCGTAGCCGAACTCTTCTGCCACGAGCACGAGGGTCTCCGCGTCGAGACGCTGGTTGATGGAAACCATGATGCCGAGGCTCATACATGCACCGATGACCTTGGTCACAGGAGTGTTGTTCATGAGGGTGGCGAGGTCGCTGACGGTTACAAACTCGGTAACCTTCAGAACCTTCTTCTCCATCTCCTGAAGCTCCATCTCCTCCATTGCCTTGTTTGCGGCAGCCTCTCTCTTCTCCTTTCTATGCTTTGCACCGAACTGGCCCTTGCTCTTGTTCTCATTCATGCGGGCATAGGTCTCCTTGATCTGCTTCTGGATCTCTTTCTGCATCTCTTCCTGCTCTGCCTCGGTCATTGCCGGCTTTGCAAAGCGGTCGTTCTGGGAACGGTTGCCCTTCTGGTTTCCACGGTCATTGCGGTTGTTCTTTCCTCCGTTCTTTCCGCCGTTGTTATTGTTTCCGCCGCCGTTGTTTCCGCTGTTATTGCGGTCTTTCTTGGAAGGATTGTTGACAGCATGCTCCTTGGTAACATCCACTTTCTGGCTTCCGTTGCCGCCGATGCGCTCCCTTTTTTCCTTCTTCTTAGGCTTCTTGTCGAACTGTGAGAGGTCAATCTTGTCGATAACCTTCGGACCCTTGAGAGGCTCTACCTCCACCTTTACCTCGCGAGGCGCAGGTGCGGTGACGGTCTCTGCGGCCACGGCTGCAGGAGCTGCGGTTTCGACCACTTTCCCGACCACCTTTTCAACCTTCTTGACAGGCTCGGCAACAGGTTCTGGCTTCTTCTCTTCGGCTGGGGTAGGGGCCGGAGCAGGTTCCACCTTTGCTTCCTGTGCCTTCTTAGGCTTCTTGTCGAACTGTGAAAGATCTATTTTTGCGATGACCTTAGGCTCAGCCACCGGCTCAGCTGGTTTTGCAGGCTCCGGAGCCTGCTCGACCACGGCTGGTTTGACCGGCTCGGCTGGCTTTGCAGGTTCTGCCGGTTTCTCCGGCTCTGCAGGCTTGACCGGCTCCTCGGCCTTAGGTAAAGGACGGTCAGCGGCGAGGGTGTTGCTCTTGATACGGAGCTCCGTTTCTGCCTCAGGTTCCTCATCCCTGGCAGGTTTCTTTGCGGTAGCGTTGTCGATGATTTCCTTGAACTTCACCGCAGTCTTGTCCGCCTCCTGCTTGGCCTTGAGGTCCTCGCCGAACTCTTTGCCCAGAAGAGGGAGAACCTCGTCTGAGACCTTCATGTTCGGGTCGGTTGTAACGTCGAAACCCTTGCCCTTGAGGAAATCCACGAGGGTGCTGAGTCCGATATTGAATTGTTTTGTAAGTTTGCTTAGTCTGA
>JAKSJK010000086.1 GCA_024398095.1 Bacteroidales bacterium | reverse complement strand
AGCAGAAGAAGGGAGTGAACTATCCGCTCCGTTTCTCCAAGTTTCCTGTCAACCCCGTGGATGCGGTCAATATGACCTTTTCTCCGGACAGCAGCAAGATTGCTTTCACCCGTGCGAACAATCTCTGGGTGGTAGACATCGCCAGCGGGAAGGAAACCCAGCTGACCTTCGATGGTACTGATTTGATACTCAATGGCTATGCCTCTTGGGTTTACTATGAGGAAATCTTCGGACGCCCTTCCAAGTACAGAGCTTTCTGGTGGTCTCCAGACAGCCGGAAAATAGGTTTCTATCGCTTTGACAATACACAGGTGCCTCTTTTTCCTATCTATTCTCCGGTAGGCCAGGATGGCATCCTTAACAATACGCGTTATCCAAAAGCCGGGGAGAAGAATCCTGAGGTCCGCATCGGCATGGTCCATCTGGACAGGGTTGCCAAGGGCGTCAATCCTTGCGAGGCTACCGTATGGGCTGATTTCGATCCGTCTGAGGACCAGTATTTCGGCACTCCTTTCTGGGGCAAGGACAGCCAGGGCTTTTTCGTGAGCCGCGAGCCTCGTACCCAGAATACTCTCGACCTCTACCGCGTGGATGCTTCTGACGGCAGCAAGGCTGCGATATATCACGAAGAGTACCCGACCTGGCTGGACTGGATGGACGGCGTGATATTTACAGACAGCGGCCTTTACATGGCCCGTGCATACGAAACCGGTTGGCAGCAGATCTACTACCTCTCATACGACGGCAAGACACTAAAGAGGCTTACCGATGGCCCGAACTGGGGCATAAGCCTGGTTGCCGTGGACGAGAAGAAATCCGAGATATATTTCACTGCGAAGCGTGAATCTACTACCAGAGTCGGTTTCTATAAGGCTTGCAAGGACGGCCGCATTGTGCCGCTGACCGATATGAACTACCATGTGAGCCTGGTTGCCCTGTCGCCTGATTTCAAATATTTCGTGGCCCAGTACAGCAATGCGCGCACACCGTCCAAGGTGGCACTTTTCACAACTGAGAGGCCTGTGATCAGAACTGGAGGCTCCGCCAAGGCCCGTGCCAAGGCAATCGCCAACCTTGCTGCCCTGAATCTGGGTACCGTACTCGCCGACATGGCCGGTTCCGACTACGATCCGTCGAAGTACTGCCTGCCTCAGGAAGTTTCCATCACCACTCCGGACGGCTTCGAACTGCCGGGACTCATCACCTACCCGTACGGCTTCGATGAGAATGCGGTTGCGAAGTATCCGGTACATTTCGAGGTTTACGGCGGTCCGGATACTCCTTATGTGCGCGATTACTGGAGGAAGCCTTCCCAGGCAAGCCAGTGGTTTGCAAAGAACGGTATCATACATATGGTCGTGGATCCGCGTTCAGCCGGCCACAACGGCAGGGCAGGCGAGGATATGGCCTACAGGCAGCTGACCG
The DNA here is from genome assembly GCA_024398095.1 of Bacteroidales bacterium. Lineage (GTDB taxonomy): Bacteria > Bacteroidota > Bacteroidia > Bacteroidales > UBA932 > Cryptobacteroides. The sequence continues at coordinate 8,121 of JAKSJK010000086.1, read as the reverse complement.
TACACGAGATCCAGGACTATATCTGCTGGGCGAAGTGGATCACCTCCTTCCCATATGTGAATGCGGCGAAGGTGGGAGTCGAGGGCTTCAGCTTCGGCGGCACGACTACTGTGATGCTGCTTTGCCAGGCAAACGAATATTTCCACTACGGCATCGCTGGCGGCGGAGTATATGACTGGAAACTGTACGATACCCATTATACCGAGCGTTTCATGGATACGCCTCAGAACAATCCGGAGGGCTACAAGGTGGCCTGCGCGCTGAACTGGGTGAAGGATTACCCTGTCGCCCTGCCTGAGAACGGCCTTCAGACTTCGGAGTGCAGGCTCAAGCTCACCCACGGCACCGGCGATGACAATGTCCATTTCCAGAATACCCTCCAGCTTCTGGATGCTATGCAGAAGGCCGGAAAGGACTTCGATCTGATGATCTATCCGGACGGAATGCATGGCTACAGAGGCAGCCAGGGAATGCATTCGCTTGCCCAGGATCAGGCTTTCTGGAGCCGCTACCTGCTTGAAAGATAACCACATAAACAGATATGTATATGAAGAAAATTATTATTCTGCTTGCTGCGGCTACAGTTGCCGTGACAGCATCTGCGACAGTTCCTCACAAGGCCCAGATTCCTGACATCCCTGGCTATGTTACCTTGAAGGGAGACTGCCATGTGCATACGATTTTTTCCGATGCTACCGTTTGGCCGACCACCCGTGTGGCCGAGGCTGACTATGAGGGCCTGGACTTCATCATGATGACCGACCATTGCGATACCCGCCATATGAAGATGGTTGCCAAGGGCTATTTCAATGGTGAGAAGGTGGATCGCAACACCTCCTACGAACTCGCCCTCGCTGAGGGCAAGAAGCGCGACCTGATGGTGATCCATGGCGCCGAACTTACTCTCGGCAAGTGGATTTTCCCTGGCCATTTCAATCTGTTCTTCATCCAGGACGGCAATAAGATCGCACAGGCTGCAGAGGCTGCCATGGATGAGGCTGCAAAGGCGGGAAAGGACGAGAAGACCCAGCAGGAGACCGGTATTGTCGCTGGTCTCCAGGAGGCCCGCAGGCAGGGAGCGTTCATCCAGTGGAACCATCCTGATTGGGAGACCCAGGCTCACAATGACACCAAGTGGCTCCCGATCCACGATCTTGTGTTCAATTCCGGCCTGATGGACGGCATCGAGATCGTGAACCGTTTCTCCGGCTATGACCAGCCTGCACACACCTGGTCTGTGGAGAAGAAACTTACCATCACCGGCGGCACCGATTGCCACAAGCCTATGTTCGAGGATGTAGACTGGGCCTGCGGCGAGTTCCGCCCTATGACTCTCGTGTTTGCACGCGACCGTTCCGAGGCTGCCATCCGTGAGGCTATGGAGGCGCGCCGTACCGCAGTTTGGGCAGATAACCATATCTATGGCCCTGAGGAGGTTCTCGTGCCGCTTTTCAAGGAGATTTTCGAGATTTCCGATGTGAAGTATTCAGAGAAGAGCGTCAGCTTCACTGTTACCAACAATTCTTCCGTTCCTCTTACCCTTACCAAGGCTCCTGGTTCCGAGAAGGTTGTCTATCCGCGTCTGAAGTATATCAATGCGGGCGAGACTGTGACCATCTCTGTGAAGGGCATCAACAACACCGTTCCTATGGGCGTGAATGCCGTGGATGTGAATTTCTATGTGAATAATTTCGAGACCGAGCCGGGCAAGCCTATCCAGGTGGGCTTCCACTTCGACATCCCGATGAAGTATGTGAAGCATTCAGACGAGCAGGTGGAGATCTCTCCGGCCTTCAAGGAACTCGAATACAAGCCGGCAGCGCCTCAGCGCCCAACCAACTCCCGCCCTACCCGCAAGTAGTCTTAGCGGCGGGTGATGAGCAGAAGGTTGCCCTGAGTGTCGCTTTTGACTCCGAAGATATGGGTGTCGCTTCCAGAGGTGACGCCCATTTTCTTTCTTAATTCATCGCTGCTGAGCGGCAGGTTGCGGGCGGTGACTTCGCAGCGTGGGTGAGACTGTGCCGCTGCCTTGAGACTGCGTTTGTCGAATGGCATCGCCTCGAGGATGCGGAAGACTTTGCCCAGGGCGGCGATTTCGGGCTGTATTTCATCGCAGACATATAGATGTGTCGAGCGGCCGAGCTTCTTCAAACCATTGCGGCACAGAAGGTTATATGCCCCTGCCTTCATAAGTGCCTTTCCTGGCTCAAAGAGAATGCGTCCTTTAAAAGGCTCGTCTTTCCCGACTATCGAAGGAGTCGCGTCCTTTTCTTCGGAGATCGTGAATCTGAATGTCCCGCCTTCTTCAACAACAAATATCTCCCTGTCTGCCTGACTGACTTTGCCAATCTCCACCAACAGTTCCTTGCATTCGCCAGAAGCGCCTACGATATAAACTCTCGGCACGCTTACTCCGCAGTCTTCTAACTGTTTGCAAATCAGTGATATATCCGCCATCGGAGACAGCTTCGCCACTATCTTCGGAGCTCTGTCAAGCAGCGGACCGGCGAGTTCAAGCAAGTTGGGCGAGCAGTCTTCGAGACGGAATACCTTGCCACCGGTGGAGGAGCGCCTTGCGGGGTCCAGGAATATGACGTCGGGCGCGAAGCCGTCGAGTATCTCGTCTATGTTGTCGGGACGAAGTTCGAAGTTGCGGCAGATAATCCGTTCTGCGACGCCGAGTTCTGCGAAGTTGTGGACTGCGGCGGCGTATATCCCCGGATCCATTTCGTTGTAGAGTACTTTTGCGTTCTGTGCGAAGGCCCAGCTGTCGACTCCGAGGCCTCCGGTCAGGTCGGCGATGTTCCAACAGTCATCAATCGCATGACTGTTGGAGCGGTTTTCTTCGCAACAGTCATCAATCGCATGACTGTTGGACATAGAGGAGGAAATAGAAGAGGAAATAGAGGAGGGAGTGCAGAGGGAGGCTTTCTGGAGGGCGGTGAAGGTGGAGGAGCATTGCTCAGCCGAGAGGGTGTTAGGGTAGAACAGTCCCTCGCAGGCATACCACTGCGGCACCTTGTCGCGCATTTTCCGACGGCTGAGGATGCAGTTCACGGCTGCGGCCACATCGATCTCCGGCCACTTCTTTTTGCCCAGAAGCAGCTTGTCTGTGTCGTCATCCTGATGCTCCAGGATGAATTGCCGGAACTTTGTATCCATAACGGCTGCAAATTTATCATATTTTGTCTTAATCGGGCTATTTTACTATGGTAAAATCCGTTCCGATTTTGTAAATTTGCGCGTAGAATACAATTAATACATTTCGATATATGGAAAACTACATGGACGTGGCCAAAAGGTGGCTCGAAGGAAATTTTGATCCAGAAACAAAAGGTGAGGTGCTCAAGCTCCGCAACAACGATCCCGCAGGTCTTGAGGATGCTTTCTACCGCAATCTCGAGTTCGGAACAGGCGGCCTCCGCGGCATCATGGGCGTCGGCACCAACCGCATGAACAAGTACACCGTGGGCATGGCTACCCAGGGACTTGCAAACTACATCCGCCAGCACAGCAACCCTGACGAGGATGTGAAGGTCTGCATCTCCTACGACAGCCGCAACAACAGCAAGCTCTTCGCAAAGATCACCGCAGACGTGCTCGCAGCCAACGGCATCCATGTATATATCTTCGACAACATCCGCCCTACTCCTGAACTCAGCTACTCAATCCGTCTGAAGGGTGCGCTTGCAGGCGTCATGGTGACTGCATCACACAACCCTAAGGAGTACAACGGCTACAAGGTATTCTGGTCAGACGGCGGACAGATCACCGCTCCGGTGGACAAGGACATCGTGGCAGAGGTGAACGCCATCACCGATCCGTCGATGGTGAAGTTCGATCCGGCTGCTGTCGAGGCTCCTGGCGAGATCGAGATGATGGGCGCAGACGTGGACGAACTCTATCTCCGCGACATCTGCTCTCTGACCCTCTCTCCGGAGGCAGTCGCAAAGCACAAGGATCTCAAGATCGTCTACACTCCGCTCCACGGCACCGGTGTACGCATCGCCCGTGCGGCACTCAACAAGGTCGGCTTCGAAAATGTATATCACGTATATGCCCAGGATGTAAGCGACGGCAACTTCCCGACTGTCGTTTCTCCAAACCCTGAGGAGTCCGCAGCCCTCACTCTCGCACTCGAAGAGGCAGACAAGGTGGGCGCTGACCTCGTAATGGCAACCGACCCGGACGCAGACCGTCTCGGCATCGCAGTACGCGACAACGAAGGCAAGATGGTGCTCATGAACGGCAACCAGACCGCAGCCATGCTTACCAATTATATACTTACCCGCTGGCAGGAACTCGGCAAGCTCGACGGCAAGCAGTACATCGTCAAGACCATCGTGACCACCGAGATGCTCCGCGCCATCGCTGACAAGTTCGGTGTGGAGACCTACAATGTGCTCACCGGCTTCAAGTATATCGCAGAGATTGTAAAGCGCAACGAGGGCAAGAAGACCTTCGTGTGCGGCGGCGAGGAAAGCTACGGCTTCAATATCGGTGAATTCGTGCGCGACAAGGACGCTCCTGTGGCCTGCATCATGATCGCAGAGTGCGCTGCCTGGTGCGCTGAGAAGGGCATGACCCTCTATCAGTACCTCCAGACACTCTATGCTGAGTATGGCTACTATAAGGAGTCGCTCAAGTCACTCGTCCGCAAGGGCAAGTCAGGCGTAGAGGAGATTGCCGCAATCATGGCCGGTCTCCGTGAAAATCCGCCTGCAGAGCTCGCAGGAGCCAAGGTGGTGAAGGTCGTTGACTACAACAAGCCGGAAGAAACCGGCCTGCCTAAGTCAAATGTGCTCCAGTTCTTCAGCGAGGAAGGCGACGTGGTTTCTGTACGCCCTTCAGGCACTGAGCCAAAGATCAAGTTCTACTTCGGCGCAAAGGGCGCGAATGCAGACGAAAAGATTGCAAAACTCCGTGAACAATTCTCATAATATGGAAAGGACACTTGTAATTCTGAAGCCTTGTACGGTCCAGAGGGGCCTGATAGGCGAAATCATCACCAGGATAGAGCGCAAGGGACTTCACATCACAGCGATGAAGATGGCCCAGCTCGATGACGAAATCCTCCGCAAGCATTACGCGCATCTCGTCGAGAAGCCATTCTTTCCGTTCGTGCTCGCATCCATGAAAGCTGCGCCTGTAGTTCTCATGTGCGTAGAAGGCGTTGATGCTGTCGATGTGGTGCATACCATGGCCGGATCTACCAACGGCCGCAAGGCTGCTTTCGGCACCATCCGCGGCGACTATTCCATGAGCGGACAGGAGAACATCATCCACACTTCGGACTCCATCGAGACCGCTGAGGCTGAACTCGCACGCTTCTTCACCGAGGCCGACTACTGCCCATGGGAGCCTGCTCTCGCACCGTTTACCTATTCTCCAGACGGAAAATAAGTTCACATATCCATTCTGCTACACTCCGCAACCGCTCGTAAGAGAGGCTGCGGAGTTGCTGATTGAACATATTGCCGGCGATTCTCTTCTGCATGATGCCTTTCTGGAAGGCAAGATGCTGGGCGTGATGCTGGTCGAAGGCGAGGACGGACTCATCCACCGGCTTCCCGACGGGACTGGCGTCCTATGGGCCTTTTCGGGCAATGTGACGCTTACGGACGAACATATGAGGTCCCGCCAGACCAACCATCTGGATGGCTTCGTGCCGCCTGTTTTCGACCTGCTCGACCCTGATGGACATTTCAAGCGCAAAGAATCCGAAATTTCACTTCTGAACCTGGCCATCTACAAGATGGAAAAGGCAGGGGGCGGACAGGCAGAACTGCAGGCAATGAAGGCTCGCCGTAAAGAACTTTCGGAGTATCTCCAGAAATGGATATTCGACCAGTTCGTCATCTTGAACGCAGCGGGCGAAAAACGCAGCCTTACGGAAATCTTCTCGGAACAGGGAATGATTCCTCCAGGCGGGACAGGGGAGTGTGCGCTCCCGAAAATGCTGCAATATGCCTATTCCCGCAAGCTCAGGCCCCTGGCTTTCGGTGAATTCTGGTATGGGGCTTCCAACGGCAGGGAAGTGCGGACCCAGGGCAGTTTCTATCCCTCCTGTACAGGCAAATGCGGCCCCTTGCTGCCCTTCATGCTCAAAGGCCTCGAGCTGGAGGATAATCCTCTTGCCGCGGCTCCGAAAGCGGAACCTGTCATTATTTACGAAGATTCCGAACTGATAGTTGCCGACAAGCCGTCCGGCATGCTTTCCGTACCGGGCAAAGGAGCGGGAGAATCCCTTCTGGAATGGCTCCAGAGGCGTGCAAACCGCCTGGCGGGAGCCTCTCCCAAACAAGGCCCGAAGGTCTATGCCGTACATCGCCTGGATATGGACACCTCGGGCCTGATGGTCTTTGCCAAGAGCCCCGCTTCGCAGGTGGAACTGAGGCGCCTCTTCGAAGAGAAGACTGTCTCGGCAGGCGAAGGTCAGGTGCAGAAATCCTATCTCGCACTGGTCACTCCGCAGGGCATGGTTTGCGGCAGTGGACGCATCGAACTGCCGCTGGCTGCAGATTATTACGACCGTCCGCGCCAGGTGGTGGATTATGAAGGCGGGAAACAGGCCGTAACCGAATATGAACTGGTTGAGTTCCGGGAAAACGGCGATGTGCTCCTGAAACTATGGCCGCTGACGGGCCGCACCCACCAGCTGAGAGTCCATTGCGCCCATTCCGAAGGCCTCTCGGCCCCGATAGCGGGTGACCGTCTGTATGGCGGACGGGAACATCCGCGTCTGTGCCTCATGGCTCAGTCGCTCTCATTCATCCATCCTGTTACGGGAAAGAAACTCTCTTTCGAACTGGATCCTACTTCTTTTTAGAGAATTCCCTGCAGAACGGGGCTATGCCGCAGGTCGTACACTTCGGGTTCCGGGCCGTGCAGATATAGCGTCCGTGCAGAATCAGCCAGTGGTGGGCGATAGGCCTCTCCTCCGGTGCGATGCCGGCGGTAAGTTCCTTCTCGACCGCCTCTACGGTCTTTCCGTCTGACAGACCGATACGGTGGGAAAGTCTGAATACATGCGTGTCTACGGCTATCACCGGCTTGTCGTAGATGACGGAGGCGATAACGTTCGCGGTCTTCTGGCCGACGCCGGGAAGCCTTTTCAATTCATCTATATCGGACGGGACGACGGATCCGAAATCGGACACCAGCATCTGTGCCATTCCGATCAGGTGTGCGGCCTTGCTGTTCGGGTAGGATATGGACTTCACCATCCCCAGCACCTCCTCGAAACTTGCGGCAGCGAGGTCTTCCGGCTCAGGGAAACGCATGAAGATGGCAGGGGTGTGCATGTTCACCCTCTTGTCGGTGCACTGGGCTGAAAGGATGACGGCTATCAGCAGGTGGAAGGGGGAGTCATAGACGAGCTCCGGCTTTGCCACGGGGACATTCTCGCGGAACCAGCCGAAAACCTGCTCGTATCTCTGCTTTTTCGTCATTACCGGATGAAGGCTGCGCTCTCGTCGCGGCACTCGAGGATCCTGCCCGGATATGCCTCCGGGATGCTCAGGTTGTGGGTTACCATAACAATGGCGGTGCCCTCGGCGTTGATGTCGCAGAGCAGCTTCATGATGCCTTCCGCGGTGTCGTGGTCGAGGTTTCCGGTAGGCTCGTCGGCCACGATCAGTTCAGGCTTGTTGAGCAGCGCCCTTGCAATCGCAACTCGCTGCTGCTCGCCGCCGGACAGCTGGAAAGGCATCTTGTGGGCCTTGCTGGCGAGGCCGACCTGCTCCAGAACTTCGTTGATGCGGCGGGAGATTTCCAGCCTGGACTTCCATCCGGTGGACTTCAGCACGAATTCCAGGTTCTCCTCCACGCTTCTGTCCATCAGGAGCTGGAAATCCTGGAAAACTATGCCGATGCGGCGTCTCAGATAGGGGATCTCCCTGGACTTTATCTTGCCCAGATCGTAGCCGCAGACTTTGCCGACTCCCTTGCGGAGCTCGTTTTCAGCAGTGATGGTCCTGATGATGGAGGTTTTTCCGGAACCGACCTTGCCCACAATATAGATGAAGTCTCCTTCAGCTACGCTGAGGTTCAGATCGAAGATCACGGTGCTTTCTCCGTTGATTATATCGGCATTTTCAAAGAAAATGAGCTCTTTTTTGT
>JAKSJK010000085.1 GCA_024398095.1 Bacteroidales bacterium | reverse complement strand
AGTGTAGAGAAGGCATTCTAATCTACCTTATATATAATAAAAAGGTCACCGCAAGGTGGCCTTTTTATTTTTGCTATCTTTGCAAATATGAAAAGAATAACACACCTATTAGCTTATGCAATAATACTGTCGGCAGGTCTATCTTCCTGCAAGAAGGAAATCAGCACCCCGCAGCCCATACAGCCAGACAAAGAAAACTGCCTGCTTACAGACAAGGCGAACATATTCGTCTCTGAAGCGATGGCAGAGGAGATAGAGAAAACCGGTATGCCGCTGGACTACTCCATGGCTGGCATAGTCCGCCTTGAACGCCTGTTTCCTGACGCCGGCGAGTGGGAGGAAGTACACCGACGCGAAGGGCTTCACAGATGGTACGCTGTCACAATCGACAATGCAGTACTCAGCACCAAAACCGGACTAGAGAATGGACATAAGCTCCGCGGAGTTGAAGAATTTGAAACCATCCGGAAGAGAAAACTGACCGCATCTGATATAAAAGGCTTCCCTTTCAATGATCCACATGGAAAAAGATACCAGTGGCACATACTCAACGATGGCATGCAATGGCCCGGTTACAAGAAGGGAGCGGACATAAATGTTGTCAATGTCTACACGGAGTACACAGGAGGCAGCAAGGATGTAATCGTAGCAGTTGTCGATACCGGGATAGACCCGGAACACCCAGACCTGGCTGGAGTGGTCCTTCCTGCAGGAAAAGGTGGCAGCCGCAATTTTGTAACCAACACCTACACCTTCGACCCGGGTGATCACGGCACACATGTCGCCGGCATAATCGGAGCTATAAACAACAATGGAATCGGAGGATGCGGAGTAGCCGGAGGTACCGATGGGAAAGGAGGTGTCAGGATAATGTCCTGCACTGTCTTCGGTTCTAACGACAGGCAGGGAAACTTCGAGAGTGCCATTGTCTACGCAGCCGACAATGGCGCACTGATCTGTAACAACAGTTGGGGAGATCAGTACGACACAGAGGAACAAGCAAAGAATGGAACCTTGCCAAAGTCCCTGAAACAGGCCATCGACTACTTTATCGCACATGCCGGATGTGACCAGAACGGAAACCAGATTGGTCTCATGAAGGGTGGACTCGTGGTATTTGCCGCAGGAAATGACGCCTGGCGATATGGACAGCCGGCATCGTACAGCGAAGTGGTGGCAGTCGGTGCCATTGGACCTGACGGACGCAGGACCAGCTACTCCAACTATGGTTCTTGGGTGGACATCTGTGCACCTGGCGGAGAAGCTGACCGATTCAAAGGTGGAGCAGCTGCAGACGGTTCAAGCTACATACTCAGCACAGCTCCAAACGGAAAGTACATCTTCATGTGCGGAACTTCACAGGCCTGCCCGGCCGTCAGTGGAGTCGCAGCCTTGATCGTTTCAAGCAAGGGAGGCCCAGGATTCACATGTAATGACCTCAAAGAGTCTCTTTTGAATGCTGCAACGAATGACCTCGTCCCAGAAAGCGATCAGGTTGGTCCACTTGTGAATGCATATGGCTCAATCAAGTACGGAAACATTACCCCTGAAGTCACAGAGGGGGCAAAGGACTACATAAGCGGTGGAAGCTGCACCACAGACAAAGCCGAAGCAGTAATCTCAAATCCTGACGAGGTTCTAATCCTCGATGCCAATAAAATCTTCCTCGACCAGGATGGCGACGAACTCACCTACAGCTTCAGTTGCAGCAACGACGGTCTCGTGGAGTTCAGCACCATCCACAATGTATTCTACATCAAGGCCAAGAAACGCGGAACAGGAACCTGCACGATAGTGGCAACCGATCCATGCAAGGCACACACGGAAATAGAATTCGAAATAGGAGTGTTTGACGACAGCAATGGTCCTGTGATATATCCAAACCCAGTAGTAAACGAATACTTCATGGTTGGAATCGGAGCCAGAAAGAACGTAAAGGTTCAGCTTTTCAACGCAACCGGAACTCTCATAGTCGAAACAGAAGCGGAATCCAGCGTATTCAAACCACTCCGCATAGACATGCCGAAATTCGCAGCGGGAAGGTACACTGTGAAAACAAGCTACGAAGGAAAGACCTATAAAACTGATATCGTGAAGTTATAATATGAAAAAGTCACTTATCACAACGCTACTGCTCGCAGCAGGCGTAGTAGCATACGCACAGAATGAAACGGTGGCTCTCCCCTTCACGCGGATCAGCCAGAATGCAGTTGCCAGCGCTATGGGAGGAGCATGCCTAGCCTCGACCTCCTCGCAGGGCTTCTTTGCAAACCCAGCCATGATGGCATTCTCCGGCAACAAAGGAGACTTCTCTCTCTCCGGAAACTATTGGCAACCTTCCCAGACCACCTATATTGATTTCAGTGGAGCACTGTGCCTCAAGCAACGCATCGTGGTCAGCCTCGGTGCAAGCTATGGAATCTGTCAGAAATACAGTTCTGTCAGCAAACCAGAGATGGAAGCAGAGACATTCCGCCCGTCAGACATGATAATCGGTGCTGGCGTGGGAATCAAGATGGGACGCTATCTGGCAGTCGGTGCAAATTTGCGCTATGCCGGTCAAACACTTGGCCCGGAAGCCAGGATCGGTACTGTTGGGGCTGATATTCTCATGAGCACCTGCGTAAAGGGATTCAGCGCGACCCTTGGAGTAAACAACATTGGAGGAAAGGTTGCAGTTGAGAAGAATGCATCCACCAAATACGGGCTGCCAGCCTCACTCGACCTCGGACTCGGATACAAGTCCGAAATAGCCGAACACCACAAGATAGAGGCTCTCGCTGATCTTGGATACTACTTCCACGGAGACTTCTACGCCTCACTTGGAGCCTCATACTCCTTGATGGACATTATTTCCCTGAGGGCCGGCTATCACTACGGCAGACTGATACCAAGCCACGGTTCCATCGGACTTGGAGGCTGTTATAAAGGGATTCGAATTGACCTCGCCTACCTAGTAGCCGGAAAAGAAAATCCCGTTTGCAACACGGCCGTACTCTCCCTTGGCTACCGATTCTAAATTCTAAATTTCCAACAGTCATCAAATCGATGACTGTTGGAAATATTTATCGACGGAGTCGGACAACTACGCTGAGCGGCAGTTTCTTTCCGAAGCGGTCTTCGAGGACCAGCTCGCCGCAATCAATCGATTTGTGTTTCTTTCCGAAGGCTTCCTCGACAATGGTCTGACCGAGAACTGCGGAATAGCCGTTTGAATAGAGATTCAGGACCATGAAACTGTCCTCGGGAGCGAGGATGGCCGCCACCTGGCGAAGCATATCGAAGAGGCACTCGTCCAATTTCCATTTCTCACCGTCAGGACCGTGTCCGTAGGCAGGCGGATCCAGGATTATACCCTGATAGACATTGCCTCTCTTGGCTTCGCGGCGTGCGAACTTCAGAGCATCTTCGACCACCCAGCGGATGTTCTCCAGGCCGCTGCTTTCCATGTTGCCACGCGCCCAGGTAACGACCTGGCGGACAGAATCCAGATGGGTCACATCCGCACCTGCAGCCTTTGCCGCCAAGGACGCAGCGCCGGTATAGGCGAAGAGGTTCAGCACCTTCGGAGCCGGCTTGCCTTCCGCCTTGGCCTTTTCCACCAGTTCGCGGGTATTCCTATATATATACTCCCAGTTGGACGCCTGCTCAGGAAATACGCCGACATGCTTGAACGAAGTCAGTCCCAGGCGAAGATTGAACTTCAACCCCGGCTGGGTGCCATTGTAGCGTATATACCACTGGTCATCCATACGCTTCATGCGGTTCCATGTACCGCTGTCCTCCTTGCCGGCCTTGCCGAACCCGGCGCCGGGAGTGAAGCTGGTGTGGATGAGCTTGTTCCACTCCGCCTCTGACATCCTCTTGCCCCACAGGGCCTTAGGCTCGGGGCGGGACAGGTAGTAATTGCCGAAACGCTCGAGTTTCTCGAAATTGCCCGAATCCACGAGCTCGTAGTCCTTCCAGGACTTATCGGGGGTCTCGATAGTCATCTTATTCAATGTCTTTAGTTACTCCGAGAGCCGACTTGAACTGCGCCTCCAGATTCTGGGCAAGCTCGGTCTCGCCTTCCTCCTTGTAGGTGTCGATCATCGAATAGATGTAACTTGCAGTGGTCTCGAATTCCTTCTTGCAGATGTCGTAGAAACCGGCATAGAAGAGAGCAGACTCTATAAGGGCATCGCTGAAACGCTGGCCGAGTTCACGGGCAGCATCGTCCGCCCCCGCGAAGAAGTAGAGGCTTACCATCTCAAGCACCATGTACTCGTTGGAGAAACCCAGATAGGACATCTCGAGAGGGAAATTCTCCTCCGGAACGCACTCCTGACACATATCCAGGAGCTCGATGGCCCTTGCCTTGTCGCCTATCTTGAGCATTTCCTTGGCCGCATTCACGAAGAGCAGCCTCTGGCTCATAACACCGCAGAAAGTGTAGTAGTTCTGGTAGTCCACGAACCAGTCGGTACGCTTGAGGGCATCCCACCTGTAGACATCCTTTATCTTATGATAGAGATCGTCCGCATCACAGAGACCGATATTGGTGCTCTTCATGCTGTTCTTGATAGGCACGAAGCGATAGGAGAAGCCGTCATACATGAAATACTCTTTCTGGCCCACCTCGATGTCGCCACCCATCGAAAGCATATTGATAGGACGGTCCCACTGATAGTTGGAGAGCAGGTCGAGCATGAAGAGTTCCGGCTTGGTGAGGTACTTGTTCTTGATGGTAAGGACGATCTCGTTCGGAATCCTGTCAGCGAACCTTGCAGGAACTATGCCGTACTTCAGACAGTTCTCCCTGTTGACCGGAAGTATGACTTTCTTGGCATTGATATAGCTGATCCTGCTGCCGTCGGTGAGCTGCCTTGTGTGTTTAGGATCGCGGAACGCAGCCATCACATCCTTGATCGGAGCCGGCTCGCCCTCGTATTCGTCAAGAACATAGACAATCTCGTTGGTTCCGTAGAGATACTGCCTCTGGCCGATGGACAGATCCAGCGGTGCAGACTCGTTGCAGGCATATTTCATCTGGTCTATATACCAGTCGGTGCCGAGCAGCGAAGTATTGCATATGCGGACATCTGTCCTGATGCCTTCTACCTCCTGTGCATACCACAGAGGGAAGGTGTCGTTGTCGCCGTGGGTTATGAGTATACCGTTGTCGCCGACCGAATTGAGGTAGTTGTATGCCACCTCGACCGCAGTGTAACGGTTGCTCCTGTCGTGGTCGTCCCAGTTCTGGCAGGCCATGAGCACCGGCACACCCATGCAGAGCAGGCCGACGCCCGCAGACGTCATCAGACGCTGTCTGTCGGAGGTGAGATATTCCTCGATAGCCGTATAGAGGCCCAAAACGCCGAGACCGATCCATATGCAGAACGCATAGAACGAACCCGCGTAGGCGTAGTCACGCTCGCGGACCTGGTAAGGCGGCTGGTTGAGGTACAGCACGATTGCGATGCCTGTCATGAAGAAGAGCAGGAAGGTGAGCCAGCTGCCCCTCTTGTCCCTGAGGAACTGGGAGATGATACCGAGAATACCCAGGAGCAGAGGCAGGAAGAAGTAATGATTCTTGCCCTTGTTCTCGCTCAGATAACCCGGAGCATCCCTCTGGTCGCCAAGCATGGCCCTGTCGAGGAAGCCGATGCCGCTCTCCCAGTTGCCGATGAACGGATCGCCTGGAGCCGGACTGTGAACATCATTCTGACGGCCTACGAAGTTCCACATGAAGTAGCGCCAGTACATCCAATTGAGCTGGTAGCCGAAGAAATACTTGAGGTTCTGGCCGAAGGTAGGCATCTCGTGGATTTCTCCGTCGATCTTCACCTTGCGAGGCTTTGAATTGTCGTAGACGAACCACCTGTAGAAGCTCTTGTGACGTTCGTCGCCGCTCCACATGCGAGGGAAGAGCATGTTGGTGCGGGGATCGTATTCACACTGGATCTGACCCTCCGTCCTGACGTATTTTCCGTTGAGAGGAGTCCAGTAATATGTCTTTTCAACCTCGTAAGCGGCATCGTAGGTATGTCCGTAGATCAGAGGGTTGGAGCCGTACTGCTCACGGCCGAGATAGCGCACGAGGGTGTACGGGTTATCAGGCTGGTACTCGTTGGTAGGGGTCTTTACAGCCGAGCGGATGATCACGATCGAGAAGATCGAGAAGCCGATCAGGATGGTAGACGCGCAGAGGAGAACCGTGTTGGCAACAGCCTTGCCCCTCTTCTGGGTGTACCAGATGCCGGCGAAACATGCGGCGAGGAGGGCAATGATGAAGAAGGCGGCTCCGCTGTTGAACGGAAGTCCGAAGCCGTTCACGAAGATGCGGTCGAACCAGGCAGCTGTCTTAGGCAGGTACTGGATGAGGATGAGCAGGCCGAGGAGCACGGCGCATGAAAGCGCGAAAATGCCGACGAGCTGCCAGAACGAGTATCCGCGGTCTTCCCTTTTCTTGTAGTAGAAGAGGAAGAACAGGCAAGGCACGGTGAGCAGGTTAAGCAGATGGACTCCGATAGAAAGACCCATCAGGAAGGCGATCAGCACTATCCACCTTGCGGAATGAGGCTGGTCAGCCTGCTCGTACCACTTGGTCATCGCCCAGAACACAAGGGCCGTGAAAAGGGATGACATCGCATACACCTCACCCTCCACAGCCGAGAACCAGAAGGTGTCGGAGAAGGTGTAGGCCAGCGAGCCCACGAGACCGGAGGCGAAGATCGCAATGGCGGAAGCAAGGCTGTAACTGCCCTCCTTGTCCGGACGGAGTATCCTCTTTGCGAGGAAGACGATGGTCAGATAGAGGAAGAAGATGGTCAGCGCGGAGAGGAAACCGCTCATTGCATTGACTGCCACTGCGGCGGTACTTCCGTCGCAGAACAGGGTGAACATCCTGGCTATCAGCTGGAAAACCGGGTTTCCAGGAGGGTGGCCCACTTCCAGTTTATATGACGATGCGATGAATTCGCCGCAATCCCAGAAAGATGCGGTAGGTTCGATTGTAAGGAGATATGTCACCAGCGACACGATGAATGCCACCCCGGCGCAGACATAGTTCCAAAGCTTGAATTGTTTCTTGTCCATATCCTGCAAAGATACGAAGAGAATCCGTATATTTGCAAAAATATAATGATTGCGCGCGCATATGAGAGACAATGACTGGAAAAGCCGCCTCGGAGTGGTCTATTCCACCAACCCGGATTTCAACTACGAATCAGAGAAGGAAGAGGAGCAGGCAACGCTGGAACCGGCGAAGCAGAATCTCCGTGTCGGCATTGACCGCAAGGGCAGAGCCGGCAAGCAGGTGACCCTTGTAACCGGCTTCGTAGGCACAGAGGCCGACCTGGCCGAACTCGGACGCACGCTCAAGGTCAAATGCGGCGTCGGCGGCAGCGCAAAGGACGGGGAGATAACCGTCCAGGGTGATTTCCGCGACAAGGTTGTGGAGATTCTGACCAAGATGGGTTACAAAGCTAAAAGGGCCAACTGATGGAACACAGGCTGCTGTTCGCAATACTCGGACTGCTTTCGCTGATAGCGGCTCTGATCTACCTCAGGACCTTCCTGAGCATCATGCCGTCGCTGGTGGCCTGCGTGCTGCGTGCAAGGGAAAACATAAACCTTGAAGAGTCCGCCAGCCTCGCCAGGGAAAGAAATGCCGCCTACGCAGTCCTGATGACTCCCGCCATCATTGTGATTGCCTGGTACAACCTCTGGTGCATAGAAGTTTTCGATGGCTGGCTTCCGGAGTTCCGTTTCCTGATCACAATAGGAATCGTCAGCGCCGGAATGGGGCTGAAGGTGCTTCTGGCACACGTCATGGAGCCTCGCGGAGTGAACCGGAAGCTCTACAATGCGGTGAAAAACAGTTTCCGCAACTTCGGAATCATAACCACGCTCATCTGCCTTGCGACCATAGGCACAATGACCCTTTTCAAGGCAGACTACGACAGTATCAGACGCGTAACTCTCTGTATTGCAGGCACTGTTTATATCATATATATGCTCCGGAAATTGCAAATATTTGCTTCTTTCCGCGACATATTTTCAAGTATTTTGTATCTTTGCGCCCTCGAATTGCTCCCTACCGGTATTCTGGTCGCGGCGGCAATTTTGTTTTAGAATTGAAAATATGAGCGTAAAGCACATCCTTATCTCACAGCAGGCACCTGCGGCAATGTCGTCCTCCCCGTACCCGGCATTGGCGGAGAAGTATGGCGTGGAAATCGAATTCCATCCATTTTTTCTCATTGAGCCTGTAGCCTCAAAGGAATTCAGGGCACAGAGGATCAACATCCTGGACTACACCGCAATAGTATTTTCTGCCAAGGCGGCCATAGATGCGTTTTTCTTCCTCTGCGAAGATCTCCGCGTCAAAGTCCCTGAGACTATGAAATACTTCTGCACCAACGAATCTGTGGCACTGTACCTCCAGAAGCACATCGTTTACAGAAAGAGAAAGATTTTCTTCGGCAACGGTACTGCAGCCAGCGTGATCTCCGAGATCGGCAGCAAGCACAAGGGCGAGAAATTCCTCGTGGCCACTTCCGGCAGCACCAACAATGACATCACCCGTGCATTCGAGGCGGCTAAACTTGATTTCACCCCGGCAATGATGGTGAAGCCTGTTTCACAGGACATCAAGAGCCTCGACCTGCCGAAGTACGATCTCATCGTGCTCTTCAACGGGTCCGACGTGAAGTCTCTCTATGAGAATTTCCCTGAGTACAAGCAGTCCAACAAGTTTGTCGCTTTCGGCAAATCTGCGGAGAAGGGCATGAACGAAGCCGGTCTCAAGATCGAGATCGTAGCTCCTACCCCTGAGATTCCTTCAGTAGCAAAGGCAATCGAATCATTCATCGAAAAACAGTAATACCGCAATGGAGACCCTCCACAATACACTCTCGAAAGAAGAGAGGTTGTATTGCAAGAAGGACATTGCAGATCTTCTTGCCGGTGGAAGGTTCACCGGTGGAATTCCCATGCGCTTCTGCACGCGCCTGGAGACAGGAACCGGCCACAGCCGCATTATGGTTTCCGTGCCAAAGAAGCTTTTCAAGCGCGCAGTGAAGAGAAATCTCCTCAAGCGCCGCATCAGGGAGTCGTACAGGCTTCAGAAGTCCGTTCTGGAGGGCGTGGAAGCTGACATACTTTTCATCTACAACACCAAGGAGGTGCTTCCGTCCGAGCGCATCTTCCAGCTTGTGGGCGACCATCTGAGGACACTTGCCGGGAAGGCTTCTCTAAAAAAGGACTAAACATGGAGGAGAAGTACAGAAAAGGTTTGCGAAGGGCTCTCATCTGGCCTTTCGAGATGCTGATACGCTTCTATCAGGTCTGCATTTCACCCTACAAGACACCTTGCTGCCGCTTTACCCCAACCTGTTCGCAGTACGCCCTCGAAGCTTTCCGCAAGCACGGTCCGTTCAAAGGTTTCTGGCTCTCACTCAAACGCATACTCCGCTGCCACCCCTGGGGAGGCTCCGGATATGATCCTGTGCCATAATTTCTCCAACAGTCAACAAAAGCATGACTGTTGGCGCGGATTTGCCTCCAACAGTCAACGGATAAATGACTGTTGGAAAAAA
>JAKSJK010000084.1 GCA_024398095.1 Bacteroidales bacterium | reverse complement strand
CATAGATACAATTCATGATGCAAATCTATGTTTTTTCTTGCTATATTCGCGTCGTCACTTCATAAAACTGACTGAAATGAACTACACTTTCAATGCCCCCAAGGTAACAGAAGACCTGATCCAGTGGATCAAAGACTATTTCGCCGCTGCAGGCGCAAACTCCACCGCAATTCTCGGAATGAGCGGAGGAAAGGATTCCACTGTTTCAGCAGCCCTGCTTTGCAAGGCTCTCGGTCCGGATAGGGTTATTGGAGTGTCTATGCCACAGGGCAGCCAGTCCCTCAACGAGGCGGACAGGATCTGTGAGCACTTCGGCATGAAAATGTATACCGTGAATGTGGGCAAGGCCTGCGACGGCCTTCTCGAGGCGATCAAGGATGCCGGAGAGGATCTCAGCAAGCCAAGCGTGCAGAACATACCTCCGCGTGTGCGTATGACCACTCTCTACGCCATCGGCCAGACCAACAACTCCCGTGTGGTGAACACCTGCAATCTCTCAGAGGACTATATCGGCTATGCCACAAAGTTCGGCGACGGAGCCGGCGATTTCTCTGTTCTCGCGAACCTGACAGTGACAGAGGTACTTGCCATCGGCGACTATCTTGGCGTGCCTTACCAGTGGGTGCACAAGACCCCTGACGACGGTCTGCCACACAGCTGTCCGGACGAGGAGAAGATAGGCTTTACCTATGCTGAACTCGACATATATATCCGCACTGGAAAGGCTCCTGAAGGCTATGTGCACAACAATCCGGAGGAGGGCCTGAAGGTGGATAAGATCGACAGAATGCACAAGGCGAACCTTCACAAGCTCCTGCCGATGCCTTCTTTCAAGTGGTAATTTGATCCGTCGTACTGAAATATCCGATATCCCCCGCGTGCTGGAAATTTTCGAGCAGGCGAAGGGTATCATGCGTTCGGACGGGAACTTCGGCCAGTGGACCGGGGGCTATCCTTCCGTCGAGGTGCTGAAAGCGGATATGGAGCGCGGCAGCAGTTATGTCATATCAGACTCCGGTTCTGAGATAGTCGGCACCTTTGCCTTCATCCCGGGGATTGAGCCTACCTATAATTACATAGAGGGGAAGTGGCTGACTGACGGACCGTACGCCACAATACACCGCCTTGCCAGCGGCCCCGAGAGCCACGGAATAGCCCGTGAGTGCTTCGACTGGTGCTGGTCAAGGGTGCAGAACCTGCGCATAGATACACACGCCGACAATAGTATCATGCAGCACTGTATCCTGAAATACGGCTTCACCTATTGCGGCGTGATATATCTAGCCAACGGAGATCCCCGTCTGGCTTACCAGAAAATCTAGAATCTCTTTTCGATTACATCCCAGTCGAGGATGTCCCAGAGTGCGGCAATGTAGTCCGGACGCCTGTTCTGGTAGTCCAGATAGTAGGCGTGCTCCCATACATCGAAAGTGAGAATCGGCTTGAGGCCGTGGCGGAGCGGATTGTCTGCGTTAGGCATCTGGAGGATGCTGAGTCCGCCCTTTGCGTCTTCGCAGAGCCATGCCCAGCCGCTTCCGAAAAGAGTTGCTGCTGCGGCATTCATCTTGGCTTTCATTTCTTCGAATGAGCCGAAATCCCTGACGATGGCTTCCGCCAGTGCGCCTTCCGGTGCGATCTTGGCTGGGGCAGGGCAGAACTGTTCGAAGTAGAGTTTGTGGTTGAGTACCTGACCGGCGTTGTTGGCGATGCCACCTGTTGCCTTGACGACTATGTCTTCGAAGCAGTCGTCCTCGAAGACTGTCCCCTCAATCAGTTTGTTCAGGTTGTTTACATAGGCCTGCAGATGCTTGCCAAAATGGAAGTTGATGGTTTCCTCGCTGATGGCAGGTGCCAGTGCGGATGCTGCATAGCGGAGTTCGGGCATTTCGATTACAGTTTTCATAGAGCAATTTGGTTTTGGTTTAGGTAAAGATAGCAATTATTGTTAACTTTGAGGGTGCTTATGACTAATAACTATTCATTTATACATGGAAACGAATAAAACAAGCTTCTCCGGATGGCAGTGGCGTACGATTCTCTTTACGATGATCGGCTACGCGATGTTCTACCTTCTGAGAAAGAATTTCAATCTTGCGATGCCCGGCCTGACCGCTGAATTCGGCATCACCAACACAACCCTCGGTATCTTCCTCACCCTCCACGGCGTGATTTACGGCCTTTCCCGTTATGTGGTCGGCATCATAACCGACCGCAACAGTGCCCGCGTGGTGATGTCCCTCGGCCTGCTTCTCTGTGCAGTCGTGAATATTCTCTTCGGCACCAGCGACATGATGGCGGCCTGGTTCGTATCCCTGTCTGCAAAAGCCGGAGATACAGTGGCTATAGCGACAGCACTCGGATACATCATGGGTGTCATGTGGATGGTGAACGGCTTCCTCCAGGGTATGGGAGTGCCTCCTTGCACCAAAATACTCACCCAGTGGATCAAACCTGACGAGCTTGCAACCAAGATGAGCATCTGGAATATGTCCCACTCTATCGGTGCAGGCCTTGCAATGGGCCTTTGCGGTTGGGTGATCATGCCTCATCTGGGCCTGGATATGAGTGATTCAGTGGACAAGATTGCCAGCATCGCGGCAAACCTTTCCACTCCGGACAAGCCTGTGGACATCACTGATCCGCGTGTGATGCAGTTCGCCGCGCATGTAGGTGCCTGGAGATGGTGCTTCCTGATTCCTGCCGCTGTCGGCGTTCTCGGCGCTGCATGGCTGTTCATCAGCCTCAAGGACAGTCCTTCCGATGCCGGTTTCCCTGAGATCGTCGGAAAGAAGAAGGCCATCGTAACATCTCCGGAAGAGGCAGCAGAACACAAGGAATTCGTCAAGAAGCATGTCTACGGCAACAAGGTCATCTGGGTGCTTGCCGTTGCAAATCTCTTTGTCTATGTGGTCCGTTTCGGCGCTCTTGACTGGGGTGCAAAGATTTTGATGGAGGACAAGGGACTGAGCTTTGCTGCAACGACTGCAATCTGCGTGGGACTTGAGTTTATCGGCGGTAACCTCGGTATGGTCTTCTGGGGCTGGGCAACGGACAAATTCTTCAAGAGCAAGGCACATCACACCTGCGTTGTCTGCATGGTCGGTACTGCCATCGCTGTGCTCTGCTACTGGTTAATGCCTGCAGGCGCTCCATGGGGACTTCTCATGATCCCGTATGTGCTCATCGGATTCTGCATCTACGGCCCTCAGGCCCTGCTGGGCATCTGTGCCGCACAGCACGCCACTAACCGTGCCGCAGCCACTGCAAACGGCATCCTCGGTATCTTCGGCTACATGAGTACTATCATTTCCGGCCTCGGTTTTGGCCTTATTGCAGACCATTTCGGCTGGAATGGAGTCTATTTGGCCATGTTCGCAGCGTCAGTCGTCGCGATGTTTGTGATCGCGTCAATCTGGTCAGCAAAGGCCAACGGATACGAAGAGCAGAACTAAAGACTCTTGGAGAAATAAGTATTTCTGAGCGGCTTTGTCACGGTTTCCCCGGACAGAGCCGTTTCTGCGCTCAGACGGATATCTTTTGATGAAGCGCCCACCTTGACAGTGAAGCGGCCAGGTGCTATGTTCCACTCTCTGTTTGTGTAGTATCCGAACTGTTCGGTGGAAAGTGCGATGGCGATTCTCTTGGATTCGCCCGGCTCGAGGCTCACGCGCTGGAAGCCCTGGAGCTGGATCGGACGTGTGTTCTGATCTTCGGAGACAGGGGAGAGGTAGATCTGTGCGACCTCGTCTGCTGCCATCGAGCCAGTGTTCTTTACAGTGAATGAAAGCCTGACCTCAGGTGCCGAAGTGCTGACTTCGCTGTCTATCTCGAGATCTGAGTATTCAAAGCTGGTGTAGCTCAGACCGTGACCGAACGGCCAGGCGATGCGCTCGTCGTCCTCTGCAAGGCTGTTGTAGCAGATCGGCTCATGGATCTCAACAGCCGGGTAGCTGACAGTGAGCCTGCCTGACGGTGAGACGTTGCCGTAGAGCAGGTCTGCCACTGCGTTGCCACCTTCTTCGCCTGGATACCATGCCTGAAGTACGGCTGCACAACGGTCAGCAATCTTTGAGATGACCTGGGCGCGGCCTCCGAAGAGAACCAGCACTACTGGCTTGCCGGTGGCGATGAGGCTCTCTACAAAAGCTTCCTGACTGCCCGGGAGCTTGAGTGAGGTGCGGTCGCGGTTCTCTCCGCAGAGCAGAACATTTTCACCCATCGCTGCCACGATCACGTCGCTTTCACCGGCCAGTCTGATGGCTTCGGATGCATCTGCTTTCTCTGGGTGCGGAACCATGCGGCCCTGGATGCTTCTCATGTACTGTGCGCGTTCGTCGCCGCCGTCCTCGATGACGGTCTCAAGCAGTTCGGTCCAGTTGCAGCCACGGGTGTAGCTGAGGCTGCAGCCCTCCGGAAGTCTGTTTTCCATGCCTTCCTTGACACTGACAATCTTAGGATGCATGTCGTCCTCGGTCTGACGCTGCCAGAAGTACCTCATGGAATGATAGGTGTAGTCGCCCAGCATAGCCCACATGGTGTTGGCATTCGGGCCAGTGAGGAATATCTTACGTTCTCCGCTGAGCGGCAGTGTTCCGTCGTTCTTGAGCATCACGATGGATTCCGCTGCCAGCTTGTAGGCGGTCTCCCTTTCTGCCGGAGTGTCGAACTCGATATGGCCGGCGTCGCAGAAGGTCGCATTCCTGTCCAGCAGTCCCACGCGCGCCTTGTAGGTCAGTACATTCTTGACCGCACGTTCGAAGGTCTCCTCGGATACAAGTCCCTGTTCCATGGCCTCCAGCACATGGCTGTAGCAGGTGCCGCTAGGGAAGTCTACATCGTTGCCCGCGTTGATTGCGGCAGCGCAGCGCTCTACATCGCTTCCAGTTTCAGGAATCTGGTCTATGGAACCGTAGTCGCTGACCATCATTCCGTCAAATCCCAGATACGAACGGAGAATGTCTTCCTGCAATTCTGCGTTTGCAACGCATTTGGTGCCGTGTACGGCGTGGTATCCTGTCATCACCACCTTGCTGCCGCCAAGACGGATCATGGCCTCGTGAGGGAAGAGAATCTCCTCCATGAGTTCCTTCTCATCGGCATCTCCGCCTCCGCCGTAACCGAGGAAGTGCTTGCCGCAGGCGCCGACTCCTTTGCGGAGGTCACCTTGCTGCAGACCCTTCACGAAGGCTGTTCCGAAGACAGCGGAAAGATATCCGTCCTCGCCGTATGATTCCTCAAGACGGTTGAAAGATGGATTGCGTACCACGTCCACCATAGGGGAGAGGCAGAGGTAGCAACCAATCTTCCTGGCGGCCTGTCCGGTCTGCACGGTCTTGAGCTCAGCCAGCTGCGGATCGAAGCTGCCCGCGAGGCCTATCTGCTGGGGATAGACGGTGGTTCCCCTGGTGCAGAGCCCGGTCAGCGCTTCTTCGTGGAAGAGGGCAGGGATTCCGCTCGGAGTGTTGTTGACGAGCCATTCCTGCATGGCAGCAACCCTGTCGCGGATCATATCCGGCTCCATTGAGAGCTGGCTGGCATACTGTGAGAAATGGCCGATGCCGAAAGCAATGTCAGCCCGGCACTTTGCAGTGTCGAGCTGGCCATTTTCGTCAAAATAATTGCTGAGGTAGGTTGCGCAAAGCTGGGCTGCGCGTTCCTCCCGGGTCATCCTGCCGTAGAGTTCGTCAACTTGCTTTTCAATCGACTGTGTGCAGGCGCTGGCCAGAAGGGTGGTCATAAGGATGATTCGGAATGTTTTCATATATTAGTTTCCGTCACGGACGCAGCGGATGCGGAAGACTTTGGTGTCGGCGTTTACCGTTATACCTTTGAATCCATTCGTTCCTGTTGTGATGAAATTGTTAGAACTGATGAAGTAAGGCATACTGATTATTCCTTCGCGAGCGTAGGTGGAACGTGCCGCCGTTCCGACTTCAAGATCAGGGAAGTGGCTGAACATCACGCCGAATTCTTTTTCGTTCGGGATTCTCCAAAGCCCAAGATCGCTCTTGTCTTCGTTCTCATAATAGTACTGCTCACAGCATGAGCTTTCTGTGACATCAGCTACTGTAAAATCCGCAGGGCCATGCTCGACAATGTTGGTTTCAACAGTCTTGGTGTGGCCGTTGCTATAGTCACCTTCATAACTGAATTCAGAATTATACCTATTGAGGACCACATAGCTGGTATAGGCCTCTGAGTTGAACTCTTTGGCAAAGACCTTGACCATTACTCTATTCTCTACGAACATGTCGTCTGTGTACATAACGGTAATTTCATCATTTGCGACAATCTCAGTCGGATCTGACCAGTTACCATCATACTGCTGCACAGAATAATATGGATGTGATGTGGTGCGCGTGAGGGTGATCGTTGTCTTGTATTCGGCTACATTGTATCCGGATTGAGTTGAGTATATCGTTATGGTGATGTTATCTTTTTTCCAATCTGAATCTTCTATCGTTGCAGTAAAACAATCATCATAAGGTGGTATCGCTATTTGAGATTTATTCCCGATTTTATAGAAGAACCTGTTATTTGTGGTACTTAGCTGTGAGCTGTTTGCTGCCAGCCTGACAAACACCTGAGTGCCACCAGATACCTCGGCTGATACGATGCGTGGGTATTGGGCGCCATAGAGTACGCTGCTGCCTTTAGCTATGTCGAGATGGTAACTGAAGGAAGACATATTTGCCAGATTGCCTATTCCGAAATAGATACTTTTATTGTTTCGGTCATGACGGCAATGGCTGATCACTGGATAGGCGTTGTTTGAATAGCTGACAGCCGAACCGGCCTGGGAGAATACTGAATATTGATAGTCGCCAGACTGCTCGGTTGCGGATCTGGTAAAAACTACAGTTGACTCCTCTGAAGTATAGGTGAGTCCGCTGATCTGTTTGCTGGCGAAGATGCTTACTGCTGCGGATTCACTGCCGTCAGTGTTGCTGCTCCAGGAAATTAGCGCAGGGTCGATACCTTTGATCAGTTCGTTGTTGGCAATCTGAGCTGCTCCTCCATTTACAGAATAGTGGACCGTGTAACCGTTGCTGCTCAGGTTGAGGTAGTTCGCGAGTTTTATGTTGAGTTTGTCTTCGTTGTTGTAACCTGCTGATGCGACTCTTGCAGGATTGATTGCGTTGACTTCACCAGCGTTGAATGTCAGGTAGTTTCTTGCTACCACAAAAGAGTGAGGCAGCTGGTCAGGGGAGTCATTCTTGTAGTGAGGAGTGTATTCGCCTCTCTTTCCGTTCTCCCTGAAGGCTCCGTTGCCCATTGCTGACATTTGAATGGTCTGACCGTCAGCCTGAAGGGTGGATGTTGCGGTAGTAGGGGTGTTGTAGCTTTTGAGTGCGCGCACGCAACGTACGTTTTCTGCCTTACTTTCATTTTTGCCGAATGCAGAACCTTCCCACACCCACCAGGTTCTGGAATTTCCGGAGGTACTGGTGAAGTACAGCTGGGAACTGTTCATCCTGGCCAGTTCGGAAAGGCATGGGTATCCGGTCCAGAGCCTGAGGCATTCGTCGTGGGATGGGAGGTACCACTTGATTTCATTGTCATCGATGACTCCATCTCCGTTTTCATCACGGTTCCTGGAAAGACACTGGAAAGCTCCGTTTTTACCTGCGGAGGAAACGGTTATTTCCTCACTGTTGTTGAAGTGAGCGAGTTTGTTCAGTGTAAAGTACTGTGACCAGGATGTGGATTTTGCATCAAGAATCTGATTCGTATTGCTCCATCCTTCATTCATGGATGGGGTGCTGTCATTTCCGCCCCATGAGCAGGCACCATTGTTGCCCGATGAGTTGATCTCCTCGATGGTCTCAACGCCCATAGGGTTTGTAACTGACAGGTCG
This sequence comes from Bacteroidales bacterium, assembly GCA_024398095.1. Lineage (GTDB taxonomy): Bacteria > Bacteroidota > Bacteroidia > Bacteroidales > UBA932 > Cryptobacteroides. Next base: position 1,873 of record JAKSJK010000084.1, on the reverse strand, counting down.
TACACGGACACGATAGGCCTCTGCTTGATGGAGAAGAGGTTCTCTGCTGCATAGCTGGATTGTCTGTCTGTACTCTCGGTCAGACCGGCAACGATGGTCAGCTCGCGGTTCTCAGCGTTGACAAAGTCTTTCAGCGGCTTGCCCTCGTAATAGTATTCGTTGACAAAGGCGGTCACATAGAACACCTTGGCATCTGCATCGTAGAAATAGTAATCAGAAGTAAGACTAGGCTCTTTCTTCAGCTCGTCCATTAGCTGATAGACATCGAAGAGCTTGGTCCCCTGATCTGCTGTTGCCGGGTAGGTTGCAACAGTTGTCGCGTTCGGGGACTTTGCGAACTTGATCCAGCTGACGTCTTTCGGATTCTCAGTCTCGGTTCCGTCGGTGTAGACCCTGTAGGTTACATTATTGTCGTAAGGGGTGTTGGACCTGATGACATACTCGGTGTACTTCTGGGCCGGGATTGCGACCTGGACAGTCTCGTAGTGGGCATCCAGGACGATGTTGGTGGAACCTTTCTTGTCGGAGATGAGGTTTCCGTTGGCTCCGGTGTTGTTTTCGGTGTCGGTGGTAGCTTCTACAATGATGTTCTTCGTTCCTGCAACCACGATCTTGTAGCTGTACTTGGTGTTGCGGCGTACGGCGAAGTTGTCCTGGGAACCGATGTTGTCACCGGAGGTTGAGAAGTTTCCGAGGTGGATGGTGTAGGTGACCTCTCCGCTGACGGTGTTCTCAGGGTCTGCAACCCAATTGTCGCTGGCGTCCTTCTTTGCGCCAGGGCCGTTATAATAGCCTGTGATGGTTACATAAGTGCCTTTCTCCGGTGCGTAGTAGAAGCTGTCTGTGAGAGTGGATACGCAGTCCGCACTCTTTGCTTCGCGGTAGTTGTAGCTGTCGCTAGGGAAGATGTTCTTTGCTTTCTGGACATTCTCCATCATGTAGAAGGTTACCGATCCGTCTGCGCCGAAATTGGCGTCTACATCAGTGAATTTGCCGGATCCGAGGTATTCCATCGAGCCAGGGAAGGTACCTTCCTTGTAGTCTTCAGCTCCATCCGCCTTTGTCCAGGCTCTTCTTTCGAACAGGGTGGACGACTGGGAGTAGTTGTGGATGGTGAGTTTCTCAGCCTTGAAGCTGACACCTGCACCAGCTTCGACCTTGACTTTAACCTTCGCAGTCATACGCCTGAGGTGGATTCTCTTGCCTGTGCCGGTGAGGTCGTTTTCACCAGGCTCGAGTGTGACAGCGCCTGTGTCGCCGTAGCGTCCAGCCATCAGCAGGCCGTTGTCGATCATGTCGAGGCGTGCGTTGGCCTGGTTTACTATATATGCGTCCATTTCTGCCTTGGTCTTCGTCCTTATCTCACTGAGGTTGACAGTACCGAAGTCAGTGGCATTGTAGTTTGCGATGGCATAGAGGTACCAGAAGCCGCTGGTGACTTCTTCATCCTCGCAGGTGACGGTGTAGATGTAGTTCGTGCTTGAAACTTCCTGCTTGAGGGACAGGGTATTTTGCTCGATCACGATAGGGCGGGAGTTCTCGCCCTTGTAGAAGAGGAGAGCAATCTCATTGATGTGGGTTTCCTGGAAGTCGGTAGCCTTGGTCATCACGATCTCCTCGGGAACAGGCACATTTATTTCCAGGTTGAACTTTGTCGGCTCGCCTTCCGGGGTACTAGGCTTGAGTGGTTCATCCTGGCACGCAGCCAGGAGCATGGTTACGGCTGATGCGATGACAGCCTTGATGATAAGAGCAGATTTTTTCATTTTCAATCCTCCCTATTCGAAAGTTACAGTCATCTCGTCGATGGTGATATATTCATCGACTTCCACTTCGAGCTTGATCTCGTCAACTTTGGATCCTGTGAGAAATC
>JAKSJK010000083.1 GCA_024398095.1 Bacteroidales bacterium | reverse complement strand
TGCTGGGTGAAAAGAAAAGCGTATAGAATTCTCCATCCTCACACAGTGACAATTCTCAGAGTTTTTTTGATAATTTTAGTTGGTCAAAAGATAAAAATACGGGAACTGCCTCGGGTACTATCATTGTAGATAGGACAATGGTTCCTGCAAGATGTGTGGCAGAGAATCCAAACAAGACAAGAAAGTTGAATAAAAAGAAGTAAGCATATATGAGTAGATATTCGAAATTTGTTTCATTAGTCGCCCTGTTTGTCGTTTCTATTTGCTGTCAAAACGAATCTATTATTTACTCGTTGTTGGACAAAGAGAGTTCCGACATTTCAGCCCTTGATATTAAGCGATTTTTTTGCTCAATTGACAGTAGCCAGATGTCTTTCAATGCGGAATACTCGGCGGTTGTTAACGAATTAACATTTAAGTCGTTAAGCGGAAACCCAAGTGGGTTCGTGGAAGTTTATTCATTCTTTCTAGACGGGGATTCAAGCGTGTGTGAAACCATAGATGTAATATTGCGTAGTCCACTTTGCGATGATGGCCCTTATTGGGATGTAGCAAGTATTTTAGAAACTGTAGTCGCTTTGGATGGACCGATTACCTCAAAAATGCGGATACAAAAAGCTCTTCAGACATCTCTGATGTAGGGATAGATAGCCATGTTGAGGTCAATATCCTGGCAAACCACACAAAAGAGACTACTTCCTGTATATGAAAGAGCGGTCAGTCAGCAAGGATTATTACTATCTCCTAAAATAGCAAGTGACAACGTATTTTATATGTTACCCGCTGGGAAAATTATCAACTTTGTTAGAAACAAGAATGGAAAAGAAACGGTTATTCAGGTATATCCTTAGTGTGTGTTTTTTCTTTTGCACGGCATCGTCGTTTGCTCAATCCCAGTTGCCGGAAGGCATGGTAGAATTATCAACAAAAGCCCAGGAAATCCCTGCGGAGGCAATAGATGAATCTACCATGCGGCCCTGGATGGGACCAGATACTCTTGTTGCTCGTGTATACAATAGAGGGAAGGGGCGATTGCATGTGAAACAGAAGATTCCTTACAGACACAGATGGAAGAATTTAGATATTAACCCTCGTATGAAAATTGTTTCTGGACGCGCATACCTCTTGAAACAATTTGGGTGGACAGTAGTTGATTTTGCACCTGTCAAATACTATAATGTGAAAAGGGATATGGTTTGTTCCATAGAAAGTTGTGATGATCGTTTCTTCTGGGTTTTTCTTCCGGAGGACGACTACAGCCTTTTTTCAGATGACCGGACATTTGTTGTGGTTTCAATTCGTTCTGGTTGTAAAAAACAGCTTTATTATCCAGAGAATACGTCTAGGAGTATATTACGGAGAATAGAGGGAGTTTACAGTGTGAAAGAAATCGCTGGAAGTAAATGCTTATTCTGCGCTAACAAGAGTGCGCTGATTAATGCTTTTTGATTCTCAGCGGGGCAATTTGCTCCGCTGAGTTTTTTGTGACTAGAAATTAATGCCCATTTTTACACGCAGGCAGTGTTTCGTCGGGTGTGTCTGTGTTCCACCGCAAACCGGCAGATGGCCGAGCGGAGCATATCCCTATGCTTCGCGAAGCGAGGCCACTGCCGGTTTGCGTCAGTATATCTCTTGCAGGAGTTTCTACTCCTCGTAGCCGTTAGGATTGTTCTTCTGGAAGTTCCAGCTGTCGCGGCACATCTCCTCGATGCCGAATTTAGCCTCCCAGCCGAGCTCTGCCTTCGCCTTTGCAGGATTGCAGTAGCAGGTGGCGATGTCGCCCGGACGGCGCGGCTTGATGGAATAAGGCACCTTCAGACCGTTGGCCTTCTCGAACGCCTTGACCACATCCAGCACGCTGTAACCGTGGCCGGTTCCGAGATTGTAGATAGCCAGACCCTTGTTCTCCTGGATAGCCTTGAGAGCACATACATGACCGTTTGCCAGATCCACGACATGGATATAATCGCGGACGCCGGTACCGTCAGGAGTGTCATAATCATTGCCGAACACGCCGAGTTCCTTGCGGAGACCGATGGCAGTCTGGGTGATGTAAGGCATCAGGTTGTTAGGAATGCCGTTAGGATTCTCTCCGATGAGACCTGACTCATGTGCACCGATAGGATTGAAATAACGCAGGAGCACCACATTCCACTCCGGATCAGCCTTCTGCACATCCATAAGCACCTGCTCCAGCATGGACTTGGTCCAGCCGTAAGGGTTGGTGCACTGGCCCTTAGGGCACTCTTCGGTAATAGGAATGATCGCAGGATCGCCGTAAACGGTAGCGGAAGAAGAGAAGATGATGTTCTTGCAGCCGTGGTTGCGCATCACATCCACAAGCACGAACACACCGTTCATATTGTTCTCATAATACTCCAGCGGTTTTGCAACCGACTCACCCACAGCCTTGAGGCCGGCGAAATTGATCACTGCATCGATCTTATAGTCGGTGAAAAGCTTGTCCATTGCAGCACGGTCACGCACATCCGCCTCTACGAAAGGCACTGGCTTGCCGATTATCTTCTCAACCCTTCTGAGGGCCTCTTTCTTTGAGTTATAAAGGTTGTCGACCACCACAACAGAGTGACCAGCCTTGTCAAGTTCGATAATGGTGTGGGAGCCGATGTAGCCGGCACCACCGGTCAGGAGAATATTCATAGTACGATTATTGTTATCTGAACTGCAAATATAGTCATTTATCTTGTAAATTTGCGTTGTGAAAACTATCAGAAACATACTTCTCTGCACGGCAATGGCAGCATCTGTCGGCCTGGCCGCCCAGCCACGCACCCGCCAGCAGGCCAAGGTGGCAGAATTCATCAGAAACTCGGAAACCCTCCGCGGGGCCAACGTGGCCGTCATGGCAATGACCGAAGAAGGCGACACGCTGGTCGCATGGAACTGTGACAACATGATGGTCACAGCCTCGAACATGAAGCTCATCACCACCGGTACAGCCCTGCACCAACTTGGCGGCTCATGGAGATTTGACACAAACCTGGCCGTCGAGGGAGAGGTCCGCGACAGCGTGCTGAAGGGCAATGTATATATAATCGGGCGAGGCGATCCATGTCTCGGCTCGCAAGACAGCATAGTTCCGCCGGCAACCGAAACCTTGAATGCCTGGAAGAAAATGCTGCGCGAGGCAGGGATTTGGCGAATTGAGGGCAATATAATCGCAGACGGCAGCTACTTCGACGGCGGCCGCGAGAATGAGACCTGGCAGATAGAAGATGCCGTCACCGACTATGGCACCGGCTGCACCGGCCTCAACTGGGGCGAGAACAGGATGCGGAATCCGGAAAAGAAATGGACCTGGATCAGCAACAAGAACCAGGAGCTGGACTGTGCACGAGAACTTGCGAAGGCAATGGGCAGCGGCGCCGCCTCTATCGGCCAGGCTCCGGACAGCCTCAACGCGCTCGGCAGCACGAAATCTCCGGAACTCCGGCGAATAGCCCGCTTCACCAACTGGGACAGCAATAACCTCTTCGCGGATGTGCTCTTCCGCACTGTAGGCAAGGAAATGACCGGCAGCGCCAGCTATGACTCCTCGGCCGTAGCAGTGAACAGGGTGCTGGCCTCCATGGGCCTCAACACGAAGAAATGCGCCAGGATAATGGACGGCAGCGGACTCAGCCGCAAGAACTATGTGAGTCCGGCCTTCTTCTGCAAGTTCCTTGCGGCAATGATGGACTCCCCCGCCTGGGATGATTTCATAGTCAGCCTGCCTCAGCCGGGGCTCAGCGGAACCGTCAAAGACAATATGAAAACCCTGGAGAACGCAAAAAAGAACGCCATCCATATGAAGAGTGGCTCCATGGACGGCGTCCGCAATTACTCTGGATACTACATTCCAGAAAAGGGAGAAAGGATCATCTTCTCGGTGATGGTCAACAACTGCGTATCCCGCCAGGCCGACATCAAGAAAGCCACCGACCGAATCATAAGCGAGATAATCCAGTAGCTATTTCCCACCCACCTCGGTGGAATACTTCGGATCGTACGAATACCAATCCCCGACAAGTTCGTGGAACTCGGCCTTCATCTTCTTGAAAAGACGGGCTTTCTTAGCCTTGATGTCCATGTTCTGATGCTTGTCATGCTTGAGATCGTAGAGGGCATAGTCCTCGAGGTTGCCGATCTCGTTGCCGGTCTTGTCTATCTTCTTACCCTTGTACGGTGGAATCAGCACATAGTCGCCTTTTCGATAGCAAAGCCTCTTCTTGGCCTCGAGCAGGAGGTAATCGCGCCCCTTGGAAGACTTGCCCAGCAGCGCAGCAGAATAGTCGCGGCTATCGGTTCCTTCAGGCATCTCAGCGCCGATGATGCTTGCGAAACTTGCAAAGAAGTCCATCTGAGATAAGAATGCATCGCTTCTGGTGCCCGGCTTGATATGGTTCTTCCACATCACAAAGAGAGGTACATGGGCACCGCCGTCGAACAGACTGTATTTGCCGCCTCTCATGCCATTGTTCGGGTCATGAACATAGTAATAGTCCGCAGCACCGTCGTAGTACCCATCCTGCATCACAGGGCCATTGTCGGATGTGAAGACCACGATGGTGTTCTCCAGAAGGCCCTTTTCATCGAGATGCCTGAGAATCTCTCCCACGCACCAGTCCGCCTCGAGAATCACATCTCCACGCACGCCCAGGCCCGATTTTCCCTTGAAAGCCTTGTTCGGGACTCTTGGCACATGCGGCTGATGGAGGCCATAATAGAGGAAGAAAGGCTTGTCCGCAGGAACAGAATCCACAAAGTCCTCAGCGAGACCGAGGAAATACTCTGCCATCTGGTCATCCTTCCATTTTGCGGCATTTCCTCCCTTCATATAGCCGATGCGCGGGATGCCGTTGACGATAGACATATTGTGGCCGTGATGCCACGGCATCTTAACCATCTCCGGATTGGTGATGGCCGTCGGCTCACCCTCGAAATTCTCGGTATAGCTGATCTGGATCGGATCGTCCGGATCAAGCCCTACAACCTTGCCGTTTTCCACATACACAGTAGGCACACGGTCATTTGTTGCTGCCACCACGCAGGTGTAGTCAAAGCCCACTGCGTTGGCGCAAGGACTGATCTGCCGGTTCCAATCGATGTTTCCGTCCCCCATTCCGAGATGCCACTTTCCTATGGCGGCGGTACTGTAACCTGCAGCCTGGAACATCTTCGGCATTGTCGGCTGGTCTTCACTGATGATCAGAGGAGCATTTCCCGGAAGAATCACAGCCTGCGGGTTGCGGATCGGATACATGCCGGTGAAGAGAGCATATCTGGACGGTGTCGAAGTCGCTGATGTGGCGTATCCGTTATTGAAACATAGACCTTGGTTTGCGATACCATCGATATTCGGGGTGCAGATGCTCGGGCTGCCATAGGCACTCACATCCCCCTTGCCGAGGTCATCAGCTACGATGAGCAGCACATTTGGACGGGCCTGGCTGCCCTGGGCGGCCGCTGAAGCCGCAACCGGCAGCAAAGCCGCAGCACTGATAAGTTTTCTATATGTTTTCATAAGTTATTTGAACAACACCCTGCAAAGCGAAGGGATGTCTGCGACCTTGATGACTTCTATGCCGTCAGGCTGTTGGTCCATGCCGCTGTACGTGGAAACGAAAATCTTCTTAAAGCCAAGGCGGGCAGCTTCGGTGACGCGGCGTTCGGTCTGGCTGACAGGACGGATTTCGCCGCTGAGGCCGACCTCGCCGGCGAAGCATACATCCGAAGGGATGGCGAAATCGAAGTTGGAACTCAGGACCGCACAGATTACCGCAAGGTCGCAGGCAGGCTCGGTTACCTTCAGGCCGCCGGCCATATTCAGGAACACGTCTTTCATGCCCAGCTTGAAGCCGGCGCGGCGTTCCAATACGGCCAGGAGCATATTCAGGCGACGCACATCGAAACCGGTCGCACTGCGCTGAGGAGTGCCGTAGACAGCAGAACTTACCAGAGCCTGGACCTCGATCAGGAAAGGTCGGGTGCCATCCATGGTGGCGCTCACCGCAACACCGCTGAGTCCGTCCCCATGCATTGGAATCAGCATCTCGGACGGATTGGTAACTTCCCTGAGACCCCTGCCGGTCATCTCGAAGACGGCCAGCTCGGAAGTCGATCCGAAACGGTTCTTGATGGCGCGGAGAAGGCGGTAAGTGCCCCTGTTCTCACCCTCGAACTGCAGGACCACGTCCACGATGTGCTCGAGAATCTTCGGGCCGGCAATACTGCCCTCCTTGGTTATATGACCGATCAGGATTACCGGAATGCCGGTCTCCTTGGCCAACCTCAGCAGCATTGCTGCAGTCTCCTTGATCTGGGACACTGAGCCCGGCGACGACTCCACATTCTGAGAGAACATAGTCTGGACGGAATCCACAACCATCAGGTCCGGCCGGATAGCCTTGGCCTGGTCGATGATATTCTCCATAAGGGTCTCACTGTAGATGAGACAGTTCTCCGTGGCACCGCCAAGACGGTCTGCACGCAGTTTCACCTGCTTGGCGCTCTCCTCGCCGGTGACATAGAGAGTCTTCAAGTCAGGACAGGCAAGAGGAATCTGGAGGCTGAGGGTGGATTTGCCGATGCCAGGCTCTCCGCCGATAAGCACAAGCGACCCCTGCACCATTCCTCCGCCAAGCAGCCTGTCCAGCTCGGCATTGTTGAGAGAAATCCTCTGCTCTGCAGTAAATGAAATCCCGGAAAGAGGCTCGGGTGAACGTCCGCTTGAAACAGCGGCCGCCGACTTCGGTCCCTCCTTCTTTCCCGTCGCGACGGTCTCCTCGACCATCGTATTCCACGCCCCGCACGCAGGACAGCGCCCCATCCACTTCGGGCTTTCGTTGCCGCAATCCGTGCAGAACCAGCTAGTCTTCAATTTTGCCATCTTTCCTCAAATTTTTGAACCGACGGATTCCGCTGGGGAAAACGCCGGTTCACAAATTTAGACAAAAAAAAGATATTGCCTATCGGACAATATCTAATTTCCCACCTTTCGGCGGACGCTTAGAGCGTGTTGAAATTACTCAGCAACAACCTCAGCGTTCTCGCAGCAAGCGCAAGAGTCGCAGCAAGCGCATGAATCGCACTCGCAGGTGCACTCAGTAGCCTCCTCAGCTGGCTCTTCAGCAGCCTTAGGGGTGTTGTTGCAAGCAGCAACCATAGCCATGATAGCTACAGTAGCGATAGCCATAAATACCTTCTTCATTGTAATTACAGATTAATGTTAAACAATATTGTTTTTAAAACTGGCTGCAAAATTATAAAAAAGAATGATAGTGTATGCACTTTTTTCATTTTTTTCTTCTTTTTTTAAAAAATTGCATTTCAATCAGTTTCGGTCAAGTTCAAATACCTCCAGATCGCTTATTTGTTTATTTTCCAAACGAAAACGCAGGGCTGTCCTTACAATATGGAATCCTTGTAGACCCGCTGCTCCCGGATTGACACAAATCATGTTCATTTTCTTATCATTCATAACTTTGAGTATGTGTGAGTGACCACACACGAAAATGTCGGGCTGGTAGTGCTGGATGAGCTTTTTTGCCTGCGGATCGTAGCGTCCGGGATACCCGCCGATATGGGTCATTAGGATTTTTAAGCCTTCCCTCTCAAAGAACTGGTAGGGAGGATAGTCGAACATGAGTCCCCTCTCGTCAATATTTCCTATCACTCCGACCATCGGCTTGAACTGTGAGATTTCCGCGGCAATGCGGTAGCCGCCACCCATATCCCCGGCATGCCAGATCTCATCGACCGGCTCGAGGAAGCGTCTGAACGGCTCGTCGAAGGTGCCGTGTGTGTCTGAAATGACTCCTATAAGCATATAAATAATGTATAAAGGTGTACAAAGATACATTTTTCCTAAATTTGCAGACATGGAATTATTCTATAGCAACGAAACCGACGGCAACCTCTGCCACCTCGACGCCGAGGAGGCCGGACACTGCGTCAAAGTGCTCAGGCACCGCACGGGCGAACTGGTCAATATCATTGACGGTGAAGGTAATTTGTACAGGTGCAGACTGATTAACGATTCGCCCAAAGGCTGCGACGCCGCAGTCGAAGAGGTGATTGCCGGCTGGGGGGCGCACCCTTACGAACTTACCATGGCCGTGTGTCCGACCAAGAACAACGACCGTTACGAGTGGTTCGCAGAAAAGGCCACAGAGATCGGCATAGACTGCATTGTCCCTGTCATCGGAGACCATTCCGAAAGGAAGGTGTTCAAGGGAGAGAGGCTGCGCAAGATTCTGCTCTCGGCTACCAAGCAGTCCCTGAAGGCGAAACTTCCGAGGCTGGAAGAGCCTGTCAGCGTGAATGAATTCATCCGCAGTGTTCCTGAAGACAGCCTGAAACTGGTGGCCTGCTGCTTTGAAGACGAGAATCATCCACGCCGTTCCATCAGGCAGGTGCTGGAAGCGCAGGAAGTTGGGAAAGTAGCGATACTTATCGGTCCGGAAGGCGACTTTTCAAAGGAAGAAGTGAAGCTGGCTGTTGAAAACGGCTTCATCCCGGTACACCTCGGAGAGTCCCGGCTCAGAACCGAAACTGCCGCAGTAACAGCGGTTTCAGCAGTATATTTTCGCTTTTTATAGTTAAAAATCCGAAAATTTCGGATAAAGTCTTGTTCTTAATCGGAATATTTCCCATATTTGCCTCTCGATTAGGAAAAAAGACGAACTAACTATGACACCAGACATCCTATCAGAAGACACCCCATTCATAATCAAGGAATCACGTCTTTCCGTCGCATACGAAAAGCCATTCAAGCTCCAGGGAGGAGCCATCGCCCTTTGTGAGAAGGGATCTGCGACACTTATCATCAACGGCAAGAACTACGAATTCATGCCGGGCTACGAGGTTATCCTGCTCAACGAGGATGAGCTCTACATCCCAGACCACAGCGAGGATTTCAGGACCACCCTTTTCTACTGCAGCCAGGACATGCTCTACATGGCACATTGGAAGTGTGAGTCTTTCTTCTTCAACCAGCTTCAGTCCCACCCGGTACACAGGTACGGAAAGGAGACCTGCAATGCGACCAAGGCCTGCTTCGACATGATCCAGAGCACCTACAATGAGGACAACCGCTACAAGAGGATCATCGTAACCAACCTGCTCCGCAACCTGCTGCTCAACGCCTACGACAAGATCCAGCGCAACATCGATGAGCCGGCCAAAACACCTGCGAAGACCAGGAAGGACCAGCTCTACCGCACCTTCATCGAGAAGGTGGCAAAGCACTGCATCCACCACCACGATGTGGAGTACTATGCAGGCCGCCTCGACATCTCTCCGCGCTATCTGGGCACCATCACCCGTGAAATCGAGGGACGCTCACCTAAGGACATCATCGACACTTATATCGTACAGGAGATCAAGATTCTCCTCTCCTTCTCCGACATGACCCTCCAGCAGATCGCAGACCAGCTCCGCTTCCCGGATCAGTCATACCTCGGACGCTACTTCAAGAGGCTTGCCGGCAAGTCCCCACTGGAGTACCGCAAATCGGGAGTTACCCAGTAATCAGAACAGACTGATAAGCCTGAAGGCCAGGAAGGCCACCACCCAGGCAAGACATAGCGAATGCACAACCGTAAAGGCGGCCCATCGGCCGCCTATTTCGCGCTTAAGGGTAGCCACAGTTGCGATGCACGGGAAGTACAGAAGCACGAACAGCATAAAGGCCCAGCTGGAAGCCGTGGAGAAAATCTTCTCTTCACGAAGCACAGTAGCGAGGCTCTTGCCGCCTTCCTCATCCGGAGAGGCATGGTAGAGGATGCCCATGGTGCTGACGATGGCCTCCTTTGCAGGAAGTCCGGTGAGCAGGCAGACATTCATC
>JAKSJK010000082.1 GCA_024398095.1 Bacteroidales bacterium | reverse complement strand
TCAGAAAGCTCCTGAAATGGACAGCTCACAGTTCGTGCTCATAGGCGAACATATCTTTCCCCGACACCTACTTCAATTTCCTGTCTCCACCGCCAGCATCAGTACGAAGGTTTATCAAGTATCTAGATAACGGAAAAATTTTTAGCATAACATGAAACGTTTGGAATATATATTTTTTGCGATAGCGGCTATAGCGCTGGGAACGGGCATGCACTTTGTGCACCACGCTTCGTTCTTTAATGAGTTCTGGGGATATATCTTCCCCGTTCGTGAAAGTGTTTGGGAACACATGAAGATGCTGCTCTATCCATTATTGTTGGAGAGCATATACCTAATTTGCCGCCATCGAGACTGGCGTGCTATCGCTGGCCCGGTGTTGATTGCAGTCCCAGCAATGGCTGTGCAGGTAGCACTTTTCTTTTCCTATTTCGTCTTTGTCGGGCACGAGATTTCTATCATCGACGTTTTGGAGTATATTGTCGTATTGGCGGGAGCAATATGGGTTGGTGCACGTTGGAGTGCAAAGCCACACATCCGTGCAATGGCGCCGTTGGCAGTGGCATTGATACCAGCGCTCGCGTGGGCACTTGGCTATCTTACATACACATATCCCGATTGGGTGCTGTTTGAGGCAATGTGATTTTGACTGAGCAAAATCCTAGAGGATATTTTGAGGGAACGATAGACGTGTTTACACTATATAATTATAAAGAGAACGCATCCGTAGTATTTCTTATATTTGATGTCGCAGCGACGAAATATTGAAATACTTAAAGTAAAGAGACTAAAATCTCAGATTCTCCTTCTCCAACTTCAACAAACCCAGTCACTTTTACAACTGGAAATCGGTCACTGAATACGTTCAGTGGCCTTTTTTCAACTTTATCCGTGTACAATTTCCATACACGGATAGTCTTCCGTAGGTTTGCGATGTAACAAACACCTGATCATTATGACGAAAAAATGTAAACCTGCAGCCACAGACGGCAATCCCGGCATCTTCGCCAAGCCCACGATTGACTTCGCATTCAAACGAATCTTCGGCACCGAACGCTTCAAGGCGGCCACCATCGGCCTGCTGAACAGCCTGTTGAAGGATGTCCATGTGGAGGATCTCACATTCCTGAATTCTGAGCTTGCGCCCGAGAACGAATACCAGAAGAAATGCGTGATCGATGTGCTCTGCAGCGACGGGAACGGCAATGAATTCATCGTGGAGATGCAGAATGCCAAGCAGAAGAACTTCCTGCAGAGGATGGTTTTCTACACCGCCAGGCTCATCTCCCTCCAGGAGGGGCTCAAGGGTAACGACAGTTACGAGGTCAAGCCCACCTATGTGATCGCATTCCTGAACTTTGAGATGAATGAATACGGAGGCGTTTCAGGATTTCCGCTTTCTGAAGGAAGTGTTTCCTGGCACTTCTTCACTCGTGAGGCCTGCAGCGGGCTGAAGCTGCCATCCAGTCCCGAGTATCACTTCTACAGTCTCAAAAACTTTCAAAAATCCCGCAGCGAGCTTGCTGAAGCCGAGGATTTTTGGCTATATTTGCTGACAGGGTCGGACAAGTTGGCCGATGTGCCTGAATGGGCGGAGAGCAAGAATGATTTTGCAGCCTATTTCGAGGCCTCGATGCTGGCGGAGTTCACCCGTGATGAAGCAATCAAATACCAGGACGAAATGACCACCGAGAACGATTGGAAGAATGCGCTTGAGTTCGCCCGTGAGCTCGGCGAAGAGAATGGCCGCAAGAAAGGCCTGGCAGAAGGCCTGGCAGAAGGTCTGGCTGAAGGAGAGGCTAAGGGTAAAGCTGAAGGCAAACTTGAGGCTGCCCAGAATATGAAGGCCAAGGGGCTTGACCTTGGCTTGATAGCCGAATGCACCGGCCTGTCGCTAGAACAGATTGAGACGCTGTAATCAAAGTCTGTAACAAATCTATGGCCTTATCCATCGTTAGTGATGGATAGGTCTTTTGTTTTATGCCACCTCTGATGACTGAAACACCATTAATTACTTACCCTTCTTGATGCTGTAGGCAGCCACGAGGAGGTAGTACCTCATGAACACGTCGATATTGAACATGTTCAGAGCGTCGCTGGCCTTGTCTTTGAAATTGTCGTGGAGGCTGTTCCTCTTGTTGATGATACGGCCTGTCTTGTCGCTGATCTCAGAACCGAGCTTGTCGTAGGCGTTCCTGTCAGGCATGAGTCCAATTCTCTCAAGATAGTTGATGGTAGTGCCGAGACCATTGCTGGTCATCTCTGAACCATTGTGGAGGCGGTAGAGGGACTTGAGATATGGCTCCATTCCAAGAATGGCCTTGAGGCAAAGAAGTTCCCTGTCGTTCGGGCTTGTAGCCGTGGTGTAGAGACTGTAGAGGAGAGAAAGCACCTTGTAGAACTCTGTGCCCGGCTTGACAGAGCTGTCGCCGTCGCACATGATCTTGTACATCCTGTCAACCATTTTATCAATGGAATAAGACAATGAAATGCTCTCCAGGCTCTTATACTGGGCGCAAAGCACAGTCCTCAGCCTGTCCCAAGTGAAAGGCTTCTCCTCTGCCTCAATCTTGGCAACGATAGTCTTATCCTCACTCTCGGCAACGGTAGCCTTGTCGACATACTCTTCCTTGTAGGTGGCAGGATTGAGAGATACATAGAACCTGTTCTTGCCGCAAGGAGTCTTCACAAAGAGACTATCATCCGAGAACACCTTATAGATGTTGTTGGAAGCGAGATCTGACGGAATCAGCTTCTTGAGCTTCTTGGTAAGGTCTGCAAGAAGCATCTTGTGGTCCGGGGCACTGCGCAGCTCGTCAACAGCCGTTGCGACTACAACTGACTTGTAAGCAGGTGCTTTACGTGCCTTGGGCGCAGATGCATATTTCGTGAAGTCTACAGAAGAAATGCTGCCCACGAGCAGTTTTGCCATGACTCTGTTAACTCCAACTGTGCTGAGCTCAAAAAGGTCGTCGGCCTTTGTCAGTGCCTGCCTGAGAGAACTGTCGCTGACTTCGACGCCGAGCTTAGCCTTGATCTGGCGCCTAAGTTCTGAGATGCCGGCTTCGCCTCCGACGGAAAGAAGCGTGGTCGCTGCATATTCGACAGTCTTCTCGATTGGGGTGTGGGCGGTTGACTTGCCGATACCCTTCATCCAAGCGGAATTCGCTGTGCTGAAAAACGACGCCATAGTCTTTTCATCGTAGATATGGATGTAGCCTTTGCTCCTGCACTCCTCAAGGAAGGCATCCATGGTGGAAGCGGTGCCGTTCTTCTTCACGAAGTCAATCGCAAAGTCCTTTCCGCTGATGAAAGTTTCTCCACTGTATTCTGTGAGTCTGTACTTGCCTGACTTGCCAAGTGCAAGTACTGCAGCATGCTTGAAAAGGTGTGGCGCATTCCTGTCCATCGGCTTCATTCTGTGAATCTTGGCGAGGCCATTGTATGCGTCTGCAATCTGATCCCTGGACCAGGCATCCTCGTTTTTGAAGACCTTTCTATCGTAGAGCAAGCGTGCCACCTCTGACGGAAGAAACTCAAGGCGCTCCCACTTCAACGCAATGTATGCTGTCCCATCTTCACCGGTGAACTTCTCATAATCAGAGACAGTATTGACATAGTCCCAAAGTGCAGCCTGAACCAAATCCTTCCTGGCAAATTTGATTTTCAGGTAGTTCTTGAATGATTCTTCGGATACGGGCAGAGCTTCTTCGCGGAAGAAACGGGTTATAGTTCCAATCTCCCTCACGAAGTCCTTCAGGTTGATATTCTTGCGGCATGCAATCTCAGGGAGGTTCTTGTCCTTTGAAATGTTCAGTGAGAGGGCATCGAAAAGGAAACGCTCAAGGAAAATGTCTTTTGCCGTTGTTCCGGTGAGCTTCCTCAGTTCATCGATCGATATGACAGAACTGATCTTTGCGTCGATGCTGTTGAACCAGCTGACAAGATCCGGGTCGGCAGTGAGACCGTTTACGACATTACCGCTCAGCAAATCCCCGCAGATAGAGGATTCTTCGGAGAGAATCTGCCTGACCCTTTCCCTGGTGAGTCTGTTCATTCCTGCCACCTCGTCCATGCTGTAGGGGAGTGCAGTGCGGCCAGCCGGCTTGAGATAGTAGCCGGAGAATACACTCTTGCGGTTCTCCTTTGCGATTACTCCGGCGTATTCCACTACAAACTGACGAAGGCTGTCCAATGGTGTCGCCTTCGCGCATGCGGGTATTGATATAGGACCGCTCGCTGCCGGTTCAGTGATGGTCTCTGCGTTTGCCACAATGAAGCTGCGCAGCTCGCTGAGCTTCTTGCAGTCCTTGAGTTTCTCGTCGAAAACATCCCCGATCACAGTGCAGCCGAACTTTTTCTCAAGTGTGATTGCGTATGTCTGTTCTGGGAAAGATGCCTTGAAGACCTTGATGCTGATGTTGCGGATTTCTTCTGGGAGGAGTGCTGAATCGTTTGCCATATGAATTTCTTTACCAATATTTACGTTGCCAAAAGAAAATCTTTCATCAAAGTTAAAAAAAATCTTCACTTCTTCAACCCCAGACGTCGGTATGTCAGAATACATACCGCATCGCAGGGAAGTCCTTCCTGCGGGCAGCATCCTCCTTCTCCAACTTTGCCAACGCCGCCGCAAAAGCCTGTGCCTCATCCTCCGATGCTGGCTTTCTCACATGGAAGCAGATAACGGCCTCTTTCTCCGGGAAACACATCATAACCTCGACGAAACTCTTGCAGACGTCGGAGACACAACTGCTCTTGCAGGCTGAGCCGATGGCTGCGGAAAGAGACGCGACCTGTACGTCCTCGTGCTTGTTGAACTTGCGGACTTGCGCACTGCGGTTGTATTTGCAGCCGAACTTCACAATCTGCGGCACGGCCGTAATGTAGGCCATGACTTCATTCATCAGCGGAACAATGGCCCTGGCTGCGGGCACGAGCTGCTCGGCCTGCTTGTCGTAGAGCTTGAAGGTCATGGAACCCTTGACCATCTTGACTTCTATGGCCGTATAGCTCTTGTCGTAGAGTGGGTTCTTCTTAGTTATTTCCAGTCCCTTGGCGAAGTTAGGATCTGTTTTAAGTGTGTCCAACAGATTTGAAACAGCTATGCTCTTTTCTATCTTCTTACATTCCCTTTTATAACTGCGTACCCGACTCTCCCAGAGTGATTTGTAGTCATATGGCCAGCCGCAGAGCTCAAGCTCCATTCTCTGGGAAAAACTGTTGAACAGGGCAGTGGTGTCTTCGGAGCACAGAATCAGGTCCTGGAGTTCTCTCTCAAATTCTCTCATCACTGCATAAGCGACATTTTGCGCCGACTGCTCAAGATTTGTTCTTAGAGAGTACTGGACATCGGACTCGGAAACACCTTTTTGCAGGTATTCTTCAGCAGTCTCCTTCATCTTGGACTGGATTACATCCAAAGTCTCCTCACTCCTCCTGATACTTTCCATTGCCCGTCTGAACTCGCTGCTCAACTGATACCTCCGCTCTTTTTCCTGCCACTCCCGGCACTCCAGGATCCACTTGTTCAACAATGTGGCACCCATTTCCTTCAGTTCCTCTTCTACTTCAAACTCGGGTTGCGTGCCTCTGATGGTGGCGAGGGCATACACGCAGTAGCGAAATACCTGGACCAGGTCCGCAGCGGCCATATTTGAGAGGTCTTTTATGTCCACACTTGTGTCATATCCGGGGAATGACATCAATATTGAATATGTCGAGTCAGCAGTGAACTCAACTCGGATGCCGTCCACCATTACCTGAGTCTGAGACAATTTGACAGCTCTCTCTCCAAAGACTGTGATAAGAGCATCTGCGTAGGCCTCGGCTCCGTAGATCCTAGGTTTCTTTGACATTCTGGAACATGCGCTGTCGAGCGCCCTGGAATAAAGGACAGAGTCTTCTCCTAGCCATCTATAGTCCAGCTCCTTGATTGCGGTTTCTATGTACAGTTTGTTCATATGGTAAAATTCTGCGGTGTAAATATACATAAAAAAACCGCCAGATCATCCGATCCGACGGTTTGGGCCTTAGGCCGCCATTCCACCAAGGCGGGCTGCAAACGCTCTGCGGGCGCGGCTGATGCGGACATATGCCGTAGGCACAGTCACTCCGAGCTCGTCGGCAATCTCCTCGGCTTCGTAGCCGTTCCCAAGCATCCCGATGATGCGGAAGTTCGGCTCGCTGAGGCTCGCAAGTGCGTCCTCAATCTCCTTGGCGAGGTGCTCACGGCAGAGCTCATAGTCGCTCTCGTACTGGGAGCTGGCTATGAAGAACCTTCCGTTGGCGTACTCGTCGCTCTCTTCCTCGGTGACGAGGTCTGAGAGGGAGAGGCAGCGACCTCTCTTGCGACCGAGGTCCTTCACGAGGCTCCAGGCAATCATAGAGCCGAAGGTCTTCGGTGAAGACTTTGTGTCGTCATAGGAATCGCTGATGAGCGACGCCTTGAGAGCGGCATCTTGGAAGATGTCGTCTGCTTCGTCCTTGCGGATGAAGCCCGACTTGGTCACATAGCCGAGCTGTCTGTCGATACCGTAGTATACGTCCTCGAAGCGGACAGTCTTGCCATTGATGGAGGTGAAGGTTGCGGAGGTCTTGATGTTTCTCATAGCTTTTCGTGTTTTAGCCGTTAGAGACCTGCAAACGGAGTGCTTGCAGGCCCGCCTGAGTGGCGGTGAATTTAAAAACATGGTGCACTAAAAACTCGTGTCGCTTGAGATAACCTAGATTTCCAGGCCTTCGCATATATATACGTTGATCGTTGAAAAAAGTTACAACGATAATTGAAAATATTTCGAAAAAATCAGTCGCCGCGGCGGAAATAATGACTATTTGGCATCCCGGGAGAAAAACCGGTTCAGATTCTCCCGCCGGCTCACAACAATAGCATCCCAGGAGAAAAACCACCTATGTTGCTCCCGTTTGCACCCCCAAACCAACGTTTCAGGAGAAAAACCGGTTCTGTTTCTCCCGCCGGCTCACAACAATAGCATCCCAGGAGAAAAACCACCTCTGCTGCTCCCGTTTGCACCCCCAAACCAACGTTTCAGGAGAAAAACCGGTTCTGTTTCTCCCGCCGGCTCACAACAATAACATCCCGGGAGAAAAACCACCTTTGTTGCTCCCTCAGATCCTGGTATAGAAGTATGAGTCCCGGACCTTGATCTCGGAACCGGAATGACCGCGCATGGAATCGACGGCTTTGTCGGGATCGCGGTAGGTAAACTCGATCAGCTTGCTGCAGAGAATCTTATGATCGTTGGGATTCTTGCGATTCTCGGTAACGCGGAACACACCCCATCGGCCCTTTGTGTTGCGGGCCGCGATGTAGGAACTGCGATACTGCGGGAAGCGGGAAATGTAGAAGACGAAATCTGTGTAGGCAAACACGCGGCGGTCGGAATAATATAGCGCAGGGCTGCCGTCCTCGGAAAGGAACATCAGAGAAAACAGACCGGCATCGTCGCCGAGAACCAGGATCTCATCGCGGCCGTGGTTGCGGGCCGGCAAAGAAATTACATGGTGGACCTGGAAAGTTGACAGATTCTCGGAACCGTCGAAGACATTGTGGCCCTCGGTGCCGATCCACATGCGGTAGTCATCCTGGTCGAAGACAACATCAATATATTCATCCTTGACCACATACTCGAACTCCGGCTCCGGTTCCGTACCGAACGGCAGACAATCACAGTAGCCGATGCTATCTTTGTCAGCCTCTGCGACAATGGATCGGATCGCCTCAGACGGGCTGAAAACGCCTCCCAGGCACGCCAGGACCAGATCCTCGTCCTCGATGGCTTCAGCCGCGGCTGACTTCCGGGCAAACCAGAGACGCCAAAGAGCCTGGTTGGCAGCACCTCCGGGAGCCTCGTCATGGCCCTTGCAAACGGCTGTAAAGAACTCTGTCTTGTCCAGCCTCGCGATAAGCTCCTCCACACCCTCACGCTTGGTATTGCGCAGCTCTTCGATGATAAGAGCCCTGTTATTGTCGATCTGTTCGCGTGTCATTCTCCCGAAATCCTCTTGTAGGTGGAAATCATCTTGTCGTAGTCGGATGGATTCTTCCAGACCTTGCGGCGGCCGATGAAATCCTTGACCTTGATGGTGCAATAGCCGTGGTTCAGGAAACCCGGACGCGAACACCAGAGCCAGTCATGTGACGGCTCGAGCATTTCATAGCTGCCGTCGGTCCTGCGCGCGAAACGAAGTGTAACCATCTGCTCCAGCTGGGTGTTGACCGCGCTCATGTTTGAAACCGCATTACCTATTGAATAATAGACAGGAATCCCCGCCACTGTGCCATGGTCCTGCACGCAATGCGGATGTGCTCCGACAATGACATCCACCCCGGTCTTGGCCAGATCCTTTGCGAAACTCTCCTGCGCGGCATTGTGCTGGAGCTTGTACTCCGAACCCCAGTGGGGCAGTGCGATGATGAAATCGGCACCCAGCTCCTTTGCCTCCTTTACGGAATCGAGGATGAACTGGCGGTCGCTGATAAACGGTATGTATAGCTCGTCACCAGGCTTTGCCGACTGTCCGCTGTTGGTGCCGTAGGTGCAGTTGATGATTGCGAATTTCACCCCGTGGACAGAAAGCATAGTCGGATTCTGCCTTGCGTGGACGACATTCTGCAGTGTGTCGTATATGTCAAAGGTACGTCTCAGACCCCGTGTGCCCTTGTCGGTGATATGGTTGTTAGCCGTCAGAAACACGTCTATGCCCATGTCGCGAACATAATTGGCGTAGCTGTCAGGTGCCGAAAAGGCGGGGTAGCCTGTATATGGCTCGCCTCCGAGTGCAAACTCCATATTGGCGATTGCGACGGTAGCGCTGCTGAGATCAACAGCGATGCTGTCGAGGAAAGGATGGAAGTCGAATCCTCCGTTGCGGCGGGCATAGTCTATCTGGCCGGTGTGCATCATCACGTCTCCGATGATACGGAAACTGATGGTGTCGTACTGCGGCGGCATGGCTACATCTGTTCTGACCTTTGACCAGAAAAAACGGCTCATGTCAAATGGGGAGCCGGGGCCGGCGGGAGAAGAAATGCTCTGGGCCGCAGCCGGGATGCCGACAGCCAGACACAGCAGGGAAAGGTATTTGCAAAGGTTTTTCACAATATCTTGGCTTTCATAGTTTCCTTGAACCGCGTACAAATGTAGGAAAATTATTAAATTTGCGTCTATGAAAACACTTAGAATCGTTCTCGCAGCCCTTTGCTGCGCCTTCGCTGTGAGCGTATCTGCCGCAGTGAAGCCCGGTATTCTCTCGTCAAGCACCATCGTTTATTCCGCAAAGGCGGAAACAGAGGAGGGAAGTGCCATGGCCGAGTATCTCAACTCCAAACTTCCGTACAAGCTCGCTGTAGCTGACGACGCGAATTACACAGGCAAGAAAGCCATCTGTTTCGTACACTCCGAGAACATCGGTCTCTGGGAGTACAGTATTACATATAAGAAAGGTAATCTGGTCATCGACGGCGGCTCATGCTGGGCCATGCAGAAGGCGGCGGACATCGTTGCAGAGAAGCTCGCAAACGCGAAGAAGCTGACCGGTTTCAGCCTTGCCGGCACCGTGGAAGGCGAATTCCTCTTCCCGATTGCCGAGGGCGCCGACCTCCGTATCCTCGACGACAACATCTGGGACTACAGCAAAGATACCATCCCGCCAGTATGGAAGGAAATCGGCTACGACTGCCGTGATTGCAACCGCGGACCTCAGTATGCCCAGCTGGTAAGGGCATATATGCCTGACGTCTACACCATGCAGGAGTACAACCGCCACATGGATAACGTGCTGCTCCCGCTGCTTCAGAAATACGGCTATGCCCACACCGATACCGGCACTGAAGAGCACTGGAACAACACTCCAATACTCTACAATACCGCTACTCTCGAGATGGTGGACGCCCTCTATTGCCTCTACACTCCTGAAAGATGGAGCAACCACGGCAGCAAGTCCTACACCT
>JAKSJK010000081.1 GCA_024398095.1 Bacteroidales bacterium | reverse complement strand
TAAAAAAGACCCACCATCCGGTGAGTCTTTCATACTGATCTCCGGACGTTATCCCTAGAACCTATAGCTGAGTGCTATTGTCGGGAACATCTGGTAAAGATTGAATGCATCCACGGCGCCTACAGCCATGACCTTGTCACCCTCTGACTTTCCCGGATAACTACCGGGATTATCCAGATCATAATTACTCAGTGTGCGGCTGCCCCAGTAGACACCAAGCATAGGTGCATGGTAGATGGAAAGAGTCATGTGATGCCTGAAATTCATCTCCACGCCAAAACGGGTAACCACGCCGGCATGCCAGTACGTGTTCCGATTCGCTTCAATTCTGCTGTCGGAACCGTTCTTCTTCTGGAGAGCCAGGACAGACATATCGCGGCCGACACCCAGACCGGGGCCAAGGTACAGATTGAAGAACCCATCGCCCTTGCTGAGGACATTGAAGTTGTAGCTTGCAGAAGCTCTGAAACCGGGCACGCTATTATTCAAAGCAACGAATGCTGTACCAAGGTCTACCTGCACGAACTGGCTCTCAGTGATGGAGTGCTGATAGAACACACCCTGGGAGATAACTCCGAGGTAGCCGCCGACATTACGTGGCTGTGCAGATGCAGCGGCGGCAAAAGCCAGTGCAGCAAGAGCAGCGACAAAAATCTTTTTCATCTTCTGTTAAAAATAGTAGTTCACAGAAATGTTCACGCCGAAGTTTCCGGTGCCATAGGTGATGGCATGGCTGCCCGGGCTGATGAGCTTGTTGTAGGTCATAAGCTTGTTCACATAGGTTGAGTAGCCCTCATAGATAGCCCAAGACTGGCTCTGCCAGGTGAAGGCTATTGGAGAGAACACAGCCTCGAGACCCAGGGAAATGTGATCTGCAAGGAAATACTCCAGACCTGCGTTCACATAGAATGCAGCCTGCATTACAGTACCGATGTCGTTGCGCTTGTAAGGACGAGCATAGGCGATGCCGAACTTGACCTCGTTGTAGTCGTTGAGAGCAGCGCCTGGGTCCATGGTTGTGGAAGCCATGGAAGTCGGCTTGTAACCGTTATAGGGTGCGAAATCGTTGCCGTACTTGAAATTGAGAGTACCGGCGCCTACAGTATAGGCCACGTCAGCTCCGAGAGTGAACTTGAGGTTACCGGTGCCGAGAGACTTCTGGAGACCGAGGGCGAGAGTACCGCCAGCGAGGTTGCCGAGCACAGAGTCTGTCACCTTGTCATCACTGAGGCCGTTGATAGAGTGTGCGTAGTCGTCATCGACATACTCCTTGTAGCTGAGGTGGCTGCCTGTGAAGCCGAGGGTAGCCTTCACTGCGAGGGAGTTGGTAAGATACTTCTTGACCTTGATGGAAGTCAGGCTCTGTCCAGGGATGTACATCTCTGAAGGATTCTCTGCAAGAGCATTGATGTATGCTCCAAGGAATTCCTTTGAGTTCGGCTGATAGTCGAAACCGCCGGCAGCAACAGGATTGATGTTGATACCGATCGACCAGTCACCCTTCTTTGGGGTGTAGCGCTCGCCCTTGCTCTGTGCGGATGCAGAAACCGCAACCAGGAGGAGTGCACTGGCAATTGCAAAAATCTTTTTCATCATCCCTTTATTTCTTTGACACAGTTACAGTCGTTACGGTATGCCATGCATTTGTGCTGGAAAGAGATGCGGAGGTTGAGCCTGAATAATATTCAGTACCGACCACGAAACGGGCAGTAATGCTGACGCCTGCGCCGGAAGTAGTGCAAGGTACGTCAAGAACATACACGCCGGTAGCGGCGTTTGCCTTGCGTACAACATCATAAGCCTTGCCGGATTTGGAATCAGTGACGGTGATGTAGAGATCCGCACCGCAGGCAGAACCGTCCTTGGTTACCTTTATTTCGCATTTGCCCTTGATAGGATACATGGAGTTGTCGATTTCGGTCGGTTCCAGTCTGGTGCAGGAACTGAAGCTCATGCCAAGGGCTGCTACAGCCGCGATGGCGATAATTGAAAGAATCTTTTTCATTTAGGTATTGATATTAGTTGTTAATTATTGTTCAGGATAAACTGTGCTGACTGAGACATGGACATCGAAGTCCTGCAGGTAGCTGCCCATCTTGGAAGCGTCTCCAAGCCTGATCCAGCCCTCGACAGTCATCGCCTTGCCGTCACCTTCAAACACCTGGATATGGTCATTGTAGATAGGAGAGGAATGACTGTTTCCGTTATTCATGTAGTGGATGGAATAGGCTGTAGACTTTTTCCTTATCTGATCCACGCCGCTCTTATTGGTGATGATGTCTCCCGGAAGAAGCGTACAGCAGGTCTTGCCGGTAGGAGTTTCGGACACGCCGATGAGCCTGCAGGTGGAGTTCGGATTCACGCCGAACATGCTGAATCCCTTCGGCCTGAGGCAGCCCCTGTATGAACTGATGGAAGTGGAAGTCTCAGCAGAGTTCCTCAAGCCATGGTACCTGTGCCACTCTTCGTAGACATCAAGCCTCTTGTCTTCGATGGTCGTGGTTCCCGTTGCGTCTGCAGTGTACAGACGGATCTCGGAAAAGCCGAAGAGCACCTTGAATGTCGCTACGCTTACAGTGTTGATGCAGGCATGAATGGTGTAGAGCCAGTTCTGGTACGGCAGGGAAGGAATGAAGCAATATGTGCAGCCGGAAGCGGAAGCGCCGCCCGACAGGTAACTTGATCCAACGCTGTAAGTGCCCTTTGTCGGAACAACAACCTGCCACTCGACCTTATTCATTATCCTGCTGTCCGGATGCCTGCCCTCGCTGTCAAAGAGAGAGAAGAAATCCGTATTCTCCATCATGCCGCTCATACGCTCCCTGATGAAGGTTTCGCCCATATAGATAGGATAAGTTGCCTCCTGGTTCAGGAAGTAACTCTTGCCGGCGTTTACGGCAAGTTCTGTCGAAGCGAATGTCGGAACCGCAGAGGTGACACCGATCTTCAGATCCATGTCCGTACCCATGATCTCGAATTCATAGATGGCGGAAACATTGTTCTTCGCAGAAGTGGCAGTCAGACTTACCTTGTCACAGAGGGCAGTTGCGGGAACAGAGAGCTTAGTGGAAGGGTTGCCTGACGGGCTACTGAAGAACTTCACATTGTCATTGTTGCTGAGTGTCCACCTGATATCGCTCAGATCACCCTCCGGAAGCATCTTTGCCTCCACGGAGAAGTTCGAATTAAGGAAGGCCAGATCGCCGTCCAGGGAACTGCTGATCTTCAGCTCCGGATTCTTTACCACAACCGTAACGCTTGCACTTGTAGGCCCCGCAGTACAGGTAACCTTGGCAGATCCAAGTCCCTGAGGGGTAAGAGTAGCCTTGGAGCCGTTCCCGCTCACCGTGACAACGCTCTCATTGTCAGAAGACCAGCTGTAATCCTTATAGGTTTCAGGACTCTGTTTTGCGGTAACCTCCACAGGGAAGCCCATGTATATAGTACCGGACACACCCTCGATGAGGAAGTAGTCAGAATCCTTCACAATCACGGTACAGCTGTGGCTGACAGACTCTCCGGTTGCCGTAATCTCGGCAATACCGCTCTTGAGGCCGCTCACGATGGCCTTGCCGTCGATTAAGCGGACTGTAGCCACGGACTCATTGGAGCTCTTCCACTGGAGGGAAGACGCGTTCGCATTGCTCGGAGAAATGTTGCTCACCTCAATTTCCCTTTCACCTCCCACATAGAGGGTCATTCCGGAAGGGATGCTGAATGCGCTGACAGGCACAGCCCTCACCTTGACGGCAAAGGAGATGGAACTGCCCTGGGACTTTCCGGTAATCCTGGCCTCTCCGATCGACACGGCCATCATATAGCCCTCGTCCACGGCAACGACATCGGGATTGGAACTGCTCCACTTGAGCATCACGCCCTCGGGCTCGGTCGTATAGGACACCATGCGGCTTTCGCCGAGCACGAGCACGACCGGATCCTCACCGTAATAGTCGATATTCACTTTTGCGCACGAAACGGCGATGACCGAAAGCACCGCCGTCAAAACGCATCCGAAAAACTGACGCATCACTTAGTTTTTAGGATTGATACTTATTTCGTAAGCTACATTTCCAAGAGTCGCCTTGACGAACAATGTCGTCGACGAAGAAGTGAGCACAAACGAAGCACTTGTGGCAGCCGGTTCATAGTCGGTAGCGAGAGCAGACATTCTGGAAGATTCCCACTCCAGTTCTCCATACATAGGCTTGTCCTTCTTTTCAATGCCGCGGATAACAATGTTCTCGACAGCCGTTCCAAGGACCGGATCATACATCACCACCGTGGCCTTTGAGCCCCTGGTTACAGAGAACTGCTTGCTGCCTGGGATGGTTGGCTCAATGAAGACACCGCTTTCGTCAACCACTGTAAGTTCCCACTTGTGCACACTGACAACCTGCTCGCTGGAGTGCTCCGGATCCTCATTGTTGAAAGCCTTGATGGTGATTTCCTCGCTCTCCTTGGTGGAAGCACTGATATCAAAGGTAACAGTAGCCTCTTCCCCGCCGCCGTTCACGGTAGGATTAGGAGCGAAGGTACAGTATTTGGCATCCTCCCAGAGGTAATCCACAAGAGCTACACGGGTAAGGACCATGGTCTGGCCGTTGTAAGCGACTGAAGACGCCGGAGCGAAAATCGGCTCGGTCACGAGCATTTCGCAAGAAGAAGCAGACAGCATGAGAGCTGCCGCTGCGGTTAGAATCGTAATAGATTTCTTCATAGTTTTATCAAAAATTTCCGTAATAGTGTCAAATATAGCTATTTCTACTGATTTTTACCAACAATTGTGATATTTTCCGTAGGAAAGCGGTAATATTTATGCAGAGCGGATGCAGTCGGCTCATCAGGGACCAAAACCGACCCGGCATGTTTCAAGGCCCTGCGAAGTCTGAAATGACGCACTTCCCTGCCCAGCCAGCCGTATCCGCTGCGCTCCGACAGGAAGCCCAGTCCGCTGACTTCCACCACCTTTATTCCGCCCTTTACATATGTTTTCATAGCCGCGAAGATAGTGATTTTTACTATCTTTGCCGTGCATGCACCATAAAATGCTCATATCACTCGTCGCGCTGGCAGTTTCGCTGTCGGCGGCAGCACAGGTACCGTGGGCCGGATGGGACACGCCGGCACACTCCATAGACACCGACTTCAGGGCCCTGAAAAACAACATCGCCCCAGGTCGTGTCTACCGGGTGGACGATTACATCCAGTTCGTCCCCCTGGCGCTCCCGATAAGCTTGAAAGCCTGCACCTACGACAGCCGCAGCGGGTGGGGACGCATGCTCACCAGCCAGGTGTTCTCGGCAATGCTTGTCGAGGGTATCGGTGAAGGTTTCAAATATACCGCAGGCCGCAGAAGGCCGAACGGACATGACTGCAGGTCACTGCCTTCCATGCACACGGCAGTTGCCTTCATGGGAGCCACGATGCTGCATAAGGAATACGGCTGGAGAAGCCCCTGGTGGAGTTTTGGAGGCTACTCTGTGGCAGCATTCACGGCTCTCTCCAGAAACATGAACGACAATCACTGGGTCACCGACACCTGGGCCGGAGCAGTGCTCGGAATCGGAGCCACCGAACTCGGATACTTCCTCGGAGATCTCATTTTCAAGGACAAGAACCTGAATCCAGCCTGGGAAAAGCCGGAATGGGAATACTGCAGCTGCGACGAAAAGGTCTACAGCGTCGGTCCGGCCTATGCACGCCGCTTCATCCTGGGGAGAAAAAGCGCCAAGGCATCATCCGAGGCGCCATTCAGAGGCTCGGACCTGAACCTGGACCTGGAAATCCCGCTTGTGGCAGGCGCAGGATTGGCTTTCAGAGCCACTGCCGGATCTCTCACCTACAGGGATGAAAGTTCCATCAACCACTACGGAGGCCAGGTCGGAATGTTCTGGGAAAGGGAATTCAACCACTTCCTCGAATTCGAATCCCAAGGCCTGATCGGTTACAACGGCTACCATTCCGTAAACGGGCTGCAGACCGCGGGACTCAGAGAGGGCGACCTGCGCGGAGGCATAGACCTCACCGTGACCGTGTCCCTCAACCTGATCACCGGCACCAACTCCAAACTCAAGGCCATCGCCGAATGGGATACGATGTCCTATGCAAACGGAAAGTACGCCCCGAAGAGCGTACCTTCATTCCTCCACAGCATACTCCTGGGTACCGCCGCGGTATTTTTCTGGTAGTTAAAGAAGCTGCTTTGCGGCCTCGCAGAGAGCAGCATAGAAATCCTCGCCGAAGTAGCGCTCGATAGGTTCCTTGAGGAACTCATAGACACGGATATTCTCCGCCTTGCCCTTCGCGAAAGCATCTTTGCAGATCTCCCAGCGGTGCAGGTTCAGAGCCTTCATTCCGTTGCTCAGCCCGCTGACCCTGATAGGGTAAAGCCAGCAGGAGATCGGCTTGCGGAAGTCACCCTGTCCCTGGAACCAGAGCCTCTCCATCGAGCAGAAGCAGTTACCCTTCTCGTCGAAATGGCAGTATGCGCATTCCTCGCTGCCGTCCACCAGCGGAGTAACCATGTCTCCGTCTATATCGATCTCGAAGAAACCCTTCTTGTCCACAGCCGCACGTCCCTGGGGACGCATGATAGGAGAGAAAATCTCATAATTCTTCTCGATGGCCTCCGGCTCACACTCCTCCAGCGGAGCACCGCTGTCACCGATTATGCAGCAGCAGCCCTTGCACTTGGGATAGTCGCAGGCAAAGAATTCAGTGATGATGTCGGACGACACAAGGCAGTCGTCGATCTGGATTATTGAATTATAGGCGTTCATATTCATTTGGTAACATAGACCACGCAGCCGCCCTCGAGCAACGCACGGGCAATCATTTTCACTCTGTCGGCAGACACGGCATCCACCTTTTCGAGACCCTTCGTAGATATATCCTTGGCCTCCATATGTCTCATCCGGACAGCCTCCACCCAGTACTCGGGTCTGGTCCTTTCATAAGACAGCCTGTTCTTGACTGCAGCCTTCCAGTCTTTCAGTGCAGCAGCCTGTACGCCGTCTTCCGCGATGATTTCCAGGGCCGACATGAGGTCCTCCCTGCTCACATCGCTCCGGCTGCTTATCTTCAGATCCAGATGCTCGTTCGGACGCACATTCAAGGTAAGATCGGCCTTGGCGGCCATGCCTTCAAGAATGTCATTCAGCCCCTCTTCCAGCACGCTTGCAGCGTAGAAATTATCTGCCGTGAAAGCCAGCGGAACAGATACCTCCAGAGACATGGAATGATCGCCGGATTCCTCAACGGTCACAGTGCCATCAATCGAATTGAGCGTCAGCTGGGTAAGCCTCTTGCGCGTTCCTGAAACCGCAAAGGAGTCCATATACCGTTTCAGTACCTTGAGCACCTCCTCCTCTTTTCTGTCGCCCACAAGCACGAGAAGCCCGTCATCCGCCCTCGAGAAGGCTTTCCGGAACAGTTTCTCCGCATTGTCTGCCATGGTAGAGGTCAATCCCGTCTCCGACCTGAAAGGAGCATACCTGTAACCCGGATGAAGCCTTTCATAGAGCATCATGCCGACCCTCTCCTCGGGGTCCAGGCCGAGCCTGAGGCACTCGACGGCATATGCCGCAGCCTTCGGATCGGGCGTTCTGTCGGTAGTCAGAGCCAGAAGGGAGCGCATCAGCAGATTCAGGTCCGAAGTCTTGACCGAGCCGTACAGTTCCATGTCGTTAAGTCCAACACGGCAATCCATGAAAATGCCGCAAGACTCGCACAGACGCAGGAAATCACGGCCCCTGCGGCTGCCCACGGAAGCACTGAAAAGCATATCCCCATAGAAGGCCGACTCCCCGGCCGGAGCATCCGCAATGTCAGCCATTCCACATCCGAAAACCATCGCATAGTGCAGCGCACCATCGGTTTTCATCCTCTTGTAGACCACCTTCATTCCGTTCTTGAAGGTCCAGAAGGTTCCGCCGGAAACGAAATCCGTCGATGTCTTCGCCACCTTCGCCTTCTTCTTCGATGCCTCCGGGAAAGTAAGGGTGTCGCGTCTGTTCGAAGTATGTATCCTGGCTCCATCCACGCTGATTCCGAGCGGATTGGCCAGACGGAAATTCTCCTCCATGTAGCGTCTCATGGACCTCAGCAGCACCGTATCCGCCAGCTGACGGGACGCGTAGAACTCATAGCCGGAGCGATTGGAATTGAGAGGCGTGCCGTGAAGGATATGAGAGATGCAGCGCTGGGTCTGTGCGCTGTGGCTCATAGGCCTGGACATCTCCTGGAAAGCCCTGGACCAGACCTCGTCCCGAGCGGAAACAAAGGCATTGAGCCCCAGATCCCGGATCGTGAGATCGCCCAGCAGACTGCGGATCACATCCGCCGCCCTGGAACTCTCGGCCTCGGGAACAGTCACAGACAGAGAGCAGGACTCATCTCCGAAAGTCATCCACGAACGAACCACCTCATATTTCAGATCCGCGAAAGGAATCCCGAGTCTCTCGAATGAAGTCTCCAGACTCTTTTTCAGAATCACCTCCGCCACCAGATCCTGGTTCATCGCGACAATCGGCACTGCGGTGCCCATCAGTTCCCGCCTCATGCGTGGCTTGACCTTTGAAAGTTTCAGCACCGCACGTCCGTCCCCGAGGCTTTCCGTCTTCATCACCGGCAGGCTGAACGGGCAAGGGCGATATGGCTTGCACTCATCCGAAGAGCGGCTTTTCGGCACCTTCGCCGAATATTTCTCCAACCTTGCCACCACATCGGAGGCCTTCACATCTCCCGCTACTACTATATATTGATTGTCAGTTCCGTAAATCTCCGGATCTTCCTCGATGGAATCACCGATAATATGGAATATACGCACGAAAAGCGAGTCCAGGACTGCGGCCCCGCGGTGCAGCGGAAGGTCGCGGTAAGCAATCTGTTCTGAACTTTGGCACACTCTCTGCAATAAGACTACATCAGCTGAACCTTTGAAGGTATTATCAGCAACAATAACATATCCTACCCCATCGGAAAGACGTCCTTCGGTCACAGACGGGTCCTCTGGAAGCAGAGGAAGAGACTGAGCCGGAAGCCCTGCCGGAAGGAGCAGAACAAGAATTGAAAGTAATATTAACCGAAGCTTTTGCATACCAAACGCAATTCATTGCAAATTTAATACAAAAATTTACCTATATTTGCGTTTCACGTGCAGAGCGAACAAAAAAACCAACATAACAACCATGAAGAAAATTATCCTCATCGCAGCATCTTTATTCCTTTCTGTATTTGCTGCAACCGCACAGGACCTCGGTCAGGCAACTGAAGTTGCAAAGTCAGCCAACGACGCACTCATGCTCGGCGACAACGAATCAGCACTCAATGGCTTCAAGGAGGCTCTCGAGCTTGCAGAAGCGTGCGGTGACGAAGGTGCAAACCTCGTAGAGACCTGCAAGGGTGTCATTCCAAGAATCCTCCTCTCAATGGGCAAAGACCAGGTCAAGCTCAAGAATTTCGATGCAGCTATCGCAAAGATCAACGAGGCAATCGAAGCTGCCACCAATTACGCTAACGACGATGTTCTCGAGAAGGCACAGGCTCTTCTTCCAGGTGTGAAGATGAACCAGGCAAACGACCTCCTCACCAAGAAGGATTTCGCAGGCGCTGTCAAGGTTCTCAACGACATCCTCGCCGGCGATCCTGAAAACGGCAACGCAGCTCTCCGCCTCGGTATGGCTCTCGCTTCTACCGGTGATGTGGAAGGTGCAAAGGATGCCTACGAGACCGCTCTTGCAAACGGCCAGGAGAAGAACGCTGCAAAGCAGCTCTCTACCCTCTACCTCAAGGACGCACAGGCATTCATCAAGGCTAAGAACTTCAAGGCTGCCGCAGAGGCTGCTGAAAAGTCAAACAGCTATGTTGAGAGTGCAAACGCATACAAGCTCGCCGCTGCAGCTGCAACCCAGCTCAAGGACAACGAGGCTATCGTAGCAAACTATGAGAAGTACCTCGAGCTCGCCCCTAACGCAAAGGACGCAAACGGTGTGATCTACACCCTCGCAGTGATCCAGCAGCAGTCTGGCAACAAGGCAAAGGCTATCGAACTCTACCAGAAGATCGTCACCGATCCTCAGTACGGTGAGGGCGCCAAGGCTCAGATCCAGGCACTCAACAAATAAATCGTGAGAGAACTCGAACTTCTTGCTCCGGCAAGAAACGCTGACATCGGCATCGCAGCAATCGACTGTG
>JAKSJK010000080.1 GCA_024398095.1 Bacteroidales bacterium | reverse complement strand
AACCACCGACGGTAGTGATCAAAGCGACCTTCATACCACCTGCAACGACGTTAGGTGAAATATCACCGGCAGCCTGGATTGCATCGAATGCCTGGATCATACCAACGACTGTTCCGAGGAAGCCGAGGGATGGAGCGATGGCGATGAAGAGTGAGAGCCATGAGAGACCGCTCTCCATGAGAGACATCTGTACAGAGCCGTAAGAAACGACAGTCTTCTCAACAACCTCGATACCCTGGTCCATGCGGAGGAAACCCTGGTAGAAGATGCTTGCAACAGGTCCGCGGGTGTTCTTGCAGACTTCCTTTGCAGCCTCTACACCACCCTCAGCAAGAGCAGCCTCGATCTTCTCGAGAAGCTTCTTGGTGTTGGTCTTTGAAAGGCTGAGGTAGAGGATTCTCTCAATTGCGATTGCAAGACCGAGGATGAGACAGATGATAACGAGGGTCATGAAGCCCGCGCCACCTTCGATGAACTTGGTCTTGAGTGCCTGATGGAGAGGAACGTCTGACTTTACGTTGAATGGATCAACTTCGCCGTCAGCTACAGCCTCTTCAGCTGCTGGAGCAACCTGCTCGTCAGCTGCAGGAGCAGTCTCGTCCTGAGCCTGAGCTGCAAAGTTTGCAGAGAAGGCCATCAGGCCTGCAACTGCCAAAAACATGAAAATTTTTTTCATAAGTGTTTTTGTGTGTTTAATTAATAAAGTTATTGATTTGTTGTTGTCTCAAATTTGGCCGGAGGGCATAACTCCTCCTAAAATCGGTGCAATTTAGCAATTATATTTCAAAAGTCAATGACTAAATTGAGATTTCACCACGGAGGTTTTTGATGATTTCGGACATAACTTTGTCATTCTCAGCCGTTTTGCCAAGAAGATAGAATAGTTTGCCAAGTGCAGCTTCTGTGGTTATGTCGCTTCCTCCGGTCACTCCGCAGTCCATAAGCGCCTTTCCGTTGGCATAAATGCCCATGTCTACTGCTCCGGAAAGGCATTGGGTTACATTGAGCAGTATCTTTCCCATCGATGCAGCCTCGCGAACGATTTCAAGGAACCATCCGGCTGATGGGGCATTGCCAGAACCGTAGGTCTCGATGATGACTGCGCGTGTTTCTTCTCCGCACAGTATGTTCCGGACCACCTGGCGGGTTATGCCGGGGTGGATCTTGAGGATTGAAACCCTGGTGTCAAGATCCTTGTGGAACTTCGGCTTTACATTCCAGTCCGAAGGCTTGATTATGAGGGCGTCGTTGTAGCGGATGCTGATTCCGGCCTCTGCGAGAGGGGGTAGGTTCGGAGAGCGGAAGGCCTTGAATTCCTCCGCGCTCATCTTGTTGGTGCGGTTGCCTCTGTAGAGGTGGTTGTCAAAGCAGATGCAGACTTCCGGAACCCGTGCATGGCCGCATCCGTCTTTGTCTGCTGCTATTTCCACGGCCGAAATCAGGTTTTCTTTTCCGTCGGTGCGCGGCATTCCGATGGGCAGCTGGCTGCCGGTGAAGACGACAGGTTTGGTCAGACCTTCGATCATGAAACTCAGCGCGGATGCGGAGTATGCCATGGTGTCGGTGCCGTGAAGGATGACAAAACCGTCGTAGTCGTCGTATCTTGCCTCAATGTGGCTGACCAGCTGCTTCCAGGCCTCTGGGTCAATGTCCGAGGAGTCGATTATCGGGTCGAAGGACACGGAGTCGATGCGGTAGGCGAACTTGCTGAGCTCGGGCACTTCCGCCAGTATCTGGCTGAAATCGAAAGGACGCAGTGTCTGGGTGACCGGATCCTGTTTCATTCCGATGGTGCCTCCTGTGTAGATGAGGAGCAGCGAGGCTTTCTCCTTCCTGTCTGTGGTCATATCTTGAACAGTTTTTCTGCATTTGCGCTTGTCACAGCGGCGATTTCCTCCAACGGGATGCCTTTCTGCAGGGACAGCTTCTCTGCGATGTGCGGAACATAGGCGCTCTCGTTGCGCTGTCCCCTGTGCGGCACGGGGGTGAGGTAAGGTGAGTCGGTCTCGAGGATTATCCTTTCGAGCGGGATTTCCTTCACGGTCTCGGCAATAGAGGCTTTTTTGTAGGTCAGCACCCCGCCGATGCCGATGTACCAGTCTCCCAGTTTTTGTATTTCACGATATGTCTCGATGCTGCCGCTGTAGGCGTGGAATGTGCCCCTCAGGTCCAGGTTCCTGACGCGTCTGAGCACTTCCAGTATCCTGTCAGTGGCTTCTCGGGAGTGGATTATCACGGGCAGGTCCATCTCATGGGCGAGCCTGAGCTGCCTTTCGAAGGCGAGCTCCTGCTCCTTCGCCAGTTCCTTGGACCAGTACAGGTCCATGCCGATTTCGCCGATGGCCCATATCCTGCGGTCCTTCCATGCAAGCATCTGTCCGATTTCCTCCTCCCATGCAGCCGTGAGCTCGGTCGGGTGCAGTCCCAGGCAGGGGAACACGACGCCTTCGTGGCGGTCCGCAAGGTCGAACATGCACTGTCTGGATGGCTCTGAAATGTCCGGAAATATGAGTTTTTCAACCCCGGCGGCCACAGCGCGTTCTATAGCTGCGTCCTCTTCTCCGTGGAATGCCTCGTCGTACAGGTGTGTATGTGTGTCTATGAAGTACATATCAAGTTACAAAAGTAACAAAAAATACGCTTACTTCACATCGATCGTACACCTTTGCAGCAGGTCTATGGATATGAGGCTGTCATCCTGGAGCCTGGAACATATGGAGGTCACCTCCCGGTAGGGAATTCCGCAGGCTCTGGCCAGCTCATCCATGTTTATCCCCCTGTGGCGGCGGATCTCCAGGAGAATCTGCGCAGCCTTGCCTATCTGGTCCTTGGGGAGACGGCTGGCATTGACCCTGGCCACCAGCTGGTCGGCACTGTCCCTGAAACTGACTCCGCCCGGCAGCCCGAGGGATTCCATGAGCGAGTCGCAGTCTGTGATCGGCTCGGCTATCTTCTGGCGTATCAGGGCGTTGCATCCCTGTGAGCGCAGGTCGTCAATGCGTCCTGGCAAAGCGAAGGTGTCCCTGGAATAGGAAAATGACAGGTTGGCGGTCATCATGCCTCCGCCCTTGATCTTGGATTCCACCAATATGGTGGCCTTGGACATTCCTGCAATTATCCTGTTGCGCCGCAGAAAGTGGATCGGCAGCGGGGCTGTTCCGCCGGGATAGTCTGTCACCAGGGCGCAACCCGGCGTCGAGACAATCCGTTCCGCGGTCCTCTGGTGGCGGCAGGGGTAGATGCTTTCTATGCCGGTCGCCATAACCCCGATGGTGGGTAACCCGCAGTCCAGGGCCTCCAGATGGGCGCAGATGTCGGTTCCGAGGGCCAGACCGCTGACTATCGTGGGGCGCTTTCCCCCGGCAGCCATTGCACGGACCATCTTGCGGCACCATTCCCGGCCGTAGTCGGACAGGTCCCTGGTACCGACTATTGCCACCGGATCCATTCCCCCGAATGTTTCCTCCGGCGGGCTGCACCCTTTATAATATAAACCCACAGGCGCGTCTTCGCAGTCCAGCAGCAGACGTGGATATGACTGGTCCGTGAAGCAGATGAAGACGGCCCCTTCCCTGGCGACCATCTCCAGTTCTTTCTCCGCCCAATCCAGTTCGTGCCGGTTAACCTGCCCGAGAAATTCAGAGCATGGCCCAAGCAGTTCCGTCCAGGTCTTGTCATCCAGTTCGAATACGGCCTTGGCGGATCCCAGTTCCCTCACCAGAGTCTGGGCTATCCTCGGCTTGAAGCCGAAGATCTTGTTCAGGGCGCACATGCAGATGCGCTCTTCATCCAAATCGATCATGTTCGCAAATGTCCGGACCGCTTATGGCCGGAATGGCGAAACTAAACACAAAAATCGGCAACCCAGTTGTCTGAGATGCCGATTTTGTGAAAAACTATGCTTTTTGTGATTTTTGAACGGAATTCTGATTGCTGATCTAGAGGATCAGGAGAGCGTCTCCGTAAGGACCGAACTTGTAGCCCTCTTCGAGAGCGGTGTTGTAGGCCTTCATCACATTGTCGTAACCGCCGAAAGCTGCGATCGCCATAAGCATGATAGAGCCCGGAAGCTGGAAGTTGGAGACGATGGCGTCAGGGATCGCAAACCTGTACGGAGGGAAGATGAACTTGTTTGTCCATCCGTCGTATGGGTTGACCTCGTCGTTGGTGGTGACGTAGGTCTCGAGGCCTCTCATGGTGGTAACGCCGACTGCGAGTACCTTGTGCCCCTTCTTGTGGGTGTCGTTGATGATCTTTGCGGTCTCAGGGGTTATGATGAGCCTCTCGGAGTCTGTCTTATGCTTTGAAAGGTCCTCTACATCCACGCTGCGGAAGTTGCCGATGCCCATGTGGAGGGTAAGGAAGGTGCTGTTGATGTCCTTGAGGATCATCCTGTTGAACATCTCGCGGCTGAAGTGGAGGCCGGCGGCAGGAGCTGCGACCGCACCCTCGTTCTTTGCGAAGATGGTCTGGTAGTTCTCTGCGTCCTCTGGCTCCGGTTTCTCTTTCACCCATGAAGGTACAGGTGTTTCGCCGAGGTCGAAGAGGGTCTTCTTGAACTCCTCATAGCTGCCGTCGAAGAGGAATCTGAGGGTACGTCCCCTGGAGGTGGTGTTGTCGATGACTTCTGCCACGAGACTGTCGTCCTCTCCGAAATAGAGCTTGTTGCCGATTCGGATCTTCCTGGCAGGGTCCACGATCACGTCCCAGAGCCTCTGCTCCCTGTTGAGCTCCCTGAGGAGCAGCACCTCGATCTGGGCGCCGG
Source organism: Bacteroidales bacterium (assembly GCA_024398095.1). GTDB lineage: Bacteria > Bacteroidota > Bacteroidia > Bacteroidales > UBA932 > Cryptobacteroides. The sequence continues at coordinate 5,482 of JAKSJK010000080.1, read as the reverse complement.
TCTTCTCCTTGTTGCCTTCGAGCTTGGCAGGGAATACCTTGGTGTCGTTCAGCACGAAGGTGTCGCCTTTGCCGAAATAGTCGAGGAGGTCCTTGAACATCTTGTGCTCGATTTCGCCTGTCTTCTTGTTGAGGACCATAAGTCTGCACTCGTCCCTCCATCTCGGAGGATTCTTTGCAATCTGTTCCTGGGTAAGAGGGAACTGGAACTGTGAAAGTTTCATTATATATCGTTTTATTATTGTCAATAACTAAAATATTATACGGAAAAAACGCGCAAAGGTTTCGCCCTACACGTGTGCTTCCCTGAAAACTTCCAGGATGGAAGGGTAGGTGTTGGTCAGGAACGGAGGCAGGCTGGAACGTGCCACCCAGGCAGCTTTGGCGATGTCTTCCTCCCTCTGGGGAGTGAGGTCTGTGGGGTCCGTGTAGAGCATGTCGTACCACCAGGTGTGCTTGAGGTGCCATTTCCCGGCGCGGAAGTAGACGTGGTCGGTGACGCAGATGAGTCCGCGGAGCTGCAGTTCGTTGACCCCGGTTTCTTCCTGAACCTCACGCAATGAGCAGGTCTCGATGTCCTCGCCGGGTTCCAGATGTCCCTTGGGCAGGTCCCAGAGCCCGCTTCTGCTGATGAGCAGGTAGTCGCCGCGGCGGTTTGAGACCAGTCCGCCCCCGGCAGTGACCTCCTTGAACTCGGCGCATATCTTCTTGTAAGTTTCTTCGATATCGTCCGTAGGTATATATATCCTCATCAGAGTCTGCGACTGCTCGAACATGCCGATGAGTGCCCCGATGTCGAAACTGCCGCCGACCTGGAACAGGATGGCATTCGGATCCGCCAGCATCTGGTCGTCGGGACTGCAGATGACGATGGATCTTTTTTCAAAGTATATTTTACGTATCGTTTGCACTCTTTTTGCTATATTTGTATGTTCCGCGAATGCGGCGCAAAGATAGTCAATTTTAAAAACAACAAAATATTTATGAGTACATACAAAAGCAAGCATGGCACCGTGTCCAAGTCTCCTATGGAGCTCTACATGGGCTTTGCGGACATGAGGAACTTCGTACAGATGCTTCCGGAAGACAAGAGACAGGGCATCACAGCCGACTACGACACCATCAAGGCTGAGATCCAGGGCTTTGCCATCGGCGTGAAGGTTGCCGAGCGCTGCCCTTACAGCCGCATTGTTCTCGAAGGCGACGGAGCTCCCTTCGGATTCAGCATCACACTCAATTTCGGGGATATGGGTGGCGTCAAGACCGATTTCAGCATCGAGGCCGAGGCGGATCTGAACTTCATGATGAAGATGATGATAGGCGACAAGATCCAGAAAGGCCTGGATAAGATTGTGGACGGTCTTGTGGATGTGTCCGAAGGCCGCATGCCTGAAGGTGTCGACCCGTCAATGTTCAAGAAATAGGTGATGAACGCAGCATTTGAAGCGTCGCTTTCCGAGGCAATCGGGAAAGATCGTCTGGAGCAGGCGCTGGAAGGACTTTCCCAGCCCGCTTCCGTGTCTGTCAGGCTCAATCCGTCCAAGAAGGAAGGGGTGCATCTGCCCATTCTCGACGGGGCCGTGCCGGTGCCATGGTCGGAACACGGCTTCCTGCTGAAGGAGCGTCCTGTGTTCACCCTTCATCCGCTTTTCCACAGCGGGGTGTACTATGTGCAGGACTCATCAGCTATGTTCGTGGGAGAGGCGGTGCGTTCGAAACTTCCTATGCTGCATGGACTTGACCGCCCCGTGAGGGTACTCGACCTCTGTGCGGCCCCGGGCGGCAAGACCACCGATCTGGCCGCATCCCTGAGGACTGAATTCGGGGACGGTTTCGTGCTCGTTGCCAATGAGGTGATGCATAACCGCGCCACAATCCTTGCGGACAATGTGGGCCGCTGGGGCGATCCGAATGTGATTGTCACCAGTGCCGATCCGAAGGCTTTCGCCCGTCTGGAGGGCTTCTTCGACCTGATAGTTGCGGATGTGCCGTGCTCGGGCGAGGGCATGTTCAGAAAGGATGAGGAGGCAGTGGCCCAGTGGTCGCCGGATACGGTGGCTCTGTGTGCTTCCCGCCAGAGAAGGATTGTGGCCGATGTGTGGCCTGCACTGCGTTCGGAGGGCATATTCGTGTACTCGACCTGTACTTTCAACAGGGAGGAGAACGATGTGAATACCCGCTGGATCTGTGATGAACTCGGAGCGGAGAATATAGGTGTACCGGATGAATACGATGGCCTGATAAGGACTTCCGAAGGCTGCAGCCTGGTGCCTGGTTTTGTGCCTGGCGAAGGGCAGTTCTGTTCCGCAATGAAGAAGACCTGCGGACCGGATTCAATGTGCGTCAAGCCGTTGAAAATCAAACCTGATGCGCTCCAGTCCATGGTTCAGAAGTTTTTTGAAATCCCTGTCTGCACAAGGCAGAAGGGGGATATGATTGTTGCCGTGCCTGCGGTTATTGCAGCCGAGGCTGGGCTTGTGGCATCGGCTTTGCCTGTGATTGCCTCGGGGTGCGCAGTCGGCCAGCTGAAGGGGAAGGACCTGGTTCCGGACGAGGATCTGGCTCTCTGCACTGCTCTCAGGAAGGGTGCCTTTGCGACTGCATCGGTTGACAAGCCGACTGCGCTTGCCTTCCTGCATAAGGATCCGATCGTGCTCACGGACGCTCCCAAGAGCATTGTGATGCTCCTCTACAAGGGTGTGCCGCTGGGTTTCGTGAAGAACCTTGGTAACAGGACAAACAACCTCCATCCGCAGTCGAGGAGGATCAGAATGGAAATAAAATGAGAAAGATCATCTTAGTTGCCGCATTGATGTTGTCGGCGTTCGGACTTTCGGCGCAGGTTACAGACTGGAATGCCCGCTATACGAAACTTGTCGAAAAGGTCGGGGTTTCCGGCCCCGGCGTGGAGTCTGTATTGGACAAGTGGGCCCAGGCGGATTCTTCGGATATACGCTTTCTGGAGGCGCGTTTCATGTATTATTACGACAAGAGCCGTTCTGACGGGACAGCATCCAGTACCAATCCGCATTATCTGGGACAGAAGCCGCTCTTTTCTCTGCCTGATACGACAAACCATACTACCGTATATTATTATTCTGTGGATCGTTTCGATGACGAACTCTTCGGGAAGGCCCTGCGCAGCATCGACAGGGCTATCGTGGTGGATCCTTACAAGCTGGATCTGCGTATCTGCAAGATCAGCGCTCTGATCCTCTATGAGGGGGAGAGTCCTGATATGGCGGAGGAGTGCATCCTTTCTCTTATCGATGAGGATCGCAGGAAGGAGCCGAAGTGGATGTTTTCCGGTGAAAAGGTCGATGCCGCTACCTTCGACGGCATGATCCAGGAGTATTGCGCGAATCTGTTTACGATCGGCAGCGATCGTTCCCTGGAGGCTTTTATGAATATCACGAGGAAAATGCTTTCCTACAACAAGAAGGCACCGGATTTCATGGCGAATGTCGGGTCTTTCTACATGAAGAAGAAGGATTACAAGAAGGCGCTGAAGGAGTATGACAAGGTTCTGAAGATCGATCCTCAGCATTATTCGGCGCTTGCGAACTGCAGGACCATCGCCAAGATCCTGAAAGATCCGAAACTGATAGCAAAGTATAACAGGTAATTACACTTTGCAGACTATACGCGCCCTGGCAGCGGCCTCGCTTCGCGAAGCATAGGGATATGCTCCGCTCGGCCATCTGCCAGAGGCGCGCAAGCCAGACATTTTTGTCATGCTAGAAGGAATGAACATATCATAGGGATAATGCCAATGTTTACTCCCATGCCAAATCCAAGCGGTATTTCGACATCTACCCACATGAATAAAGAGAAGGAAATATACAGTAAAACCACAGCCAGGATTGTTCTAATAATCTTTTCGCGTTTGCCAGCTGTTGCGTTTGTTGATTTTTTCATTTATTCCTTATGTATGAAATGAATTTGTGGGCATATCGGAAGATATTCTACGGTAATAAAAGAACTCTCACACTTGAATTCAGCCTTTCCTTTATATTCTATCCCATTTACCTTATACCAGTAATGATAAGTCACCATATTGCTTCTTAGGCGCTCGCTACTACCATACACATGGCCCTCGGCCAACTTCCCATAGTGATGGATGTACGGTTGGATAAGACAGCTAACGACAATAGCAAAAGAAATAAACGACAGAACTAATAAGATCAGAGGGTGTACCAGCAGTCTATTGCTATTTTTTTTCCATAAAACGGATCTTTAAGTTTGTTTTCTGCTTTATTTATCATAGTACCGAGCCATCCCGTACTTCGTGTCCAACAAACGGTGCAATTTTCTTTTACTGCAAAGAAAATCAAAATCGTTCAAAAAAGATTTCTCTCCACAATTTGGATGACTTGCAGACCATTCACTATGTACCAAGCCAATAACGACAGGAAGAATTTCCCTAGCACTCTCGGAACGAATGGTACAATCATATTTTTCTATGACACGACATGTACTATGTGCAAGCCTATGATTCCTGATAAACATCTGATATAAAAGGTATCCAACCCCTTCATTAATAGCCGCATCATTCTGTTCCAGTGCAAGGATCAGGTATGCCATATCTTCTCCTGATAGGGATCGATCCATAAAATGGTAAGATGTTTCCAACATTAAATGTTTGTAGACGCCATATAAAGAAGCACTTTTTATTGCGCCTATTTTTAGCAATGCATCAGGATGAGAAATAAAACATGTTGAATCATTCCTTACTTGCCATCGTTCAAATTTACGAGGGTAAAGAATGTCACTATACCCTTCAATTTCTCCATCGCCATAAAAAGCACTTCTTTGGTAGAAATATGGATACATTATTTCATTTGTTTTTCTCAATTTGCTTTCGCCTATTACTAAGAAGTGGCTCCATAAAGAATTACAACACCATCTATCTCCCCTAATAGCGCCGCTAAATATTAGGTCAACGCCTTTGTTATAACTTTCAATGTCTACAGGATTATTCCTTTGAGCCATAAACATATACTGGCATCCTGCGCACCAGTATCCGTATGTATTCCCCCATTTCTCGACCAAAAGCAGTCCACTTTTGATGATTGCTTCGTGACTGAATGGATATGCACACCACATTTCATCCAACGCATTCACATCTCCCTCGTCACATACCTTATTTTCATAGTATTCTAACGGTTCCCAATAAGCAAAGTCTTCTAAATACTTCTTTGAAGGTACGGTTGTTTGAGCAAAGCAAACAAAATGACAAGTTAGAAAAATGGTGATTGAGAGATATCTTAATTTTTCCATGATCTAAGGTTTTTTAGAAGATTCTTTTTTCTCCGTCACTCTATTGTAGACATCCCAATATCAACAGCGACGTCTCCAGGCTCCACAGATTCGCTATTAATTGATGTCTTTGCAACACTTTCCACTGTTTAAGTACGACCATAAAATCATTTAGCATAATATCTGCGATTTGAGATATGCGAGTAAGGAATAGAACTTGCATA
>JAKSJK010000008.1 GCA_024398095.1 Bacteroidales bacterium | reverse complement strand
TTTTGAGGGCTGCCGCAATCAACTCTCTGAGCTGGGTAAGGGGCTTGGTTTTCATCAAAGTAACTGGATTTGTCGTTACTTCTAAGTTACTGAAAATCAAGCACTTATCCTAATTTTCAAGCAATATTTTCATCCATTTTTAACACTATTTTCGGCTTTTGTTCTATGCCGTCCGCGAGGTGCTGTAAAGCTACCCGAAAACGGGCTATTGTATACGTAAGTAATTGAAAATTATATAATTGTTAAATTTTTAACGAATCATTGATCAATAAAATGCCTTGAAAAAGAATCTAAAGCTGCCAAATATTCCCAGCAAAAATCTTCGGCCCTAAAATTATCTACATCGATTTCTGAAAATACCCGAGAAGAATCATCTCGTAAATAGATTTCAGTGAAGTTGGGGACCTCTATTATTTCAATGCCATTAGCCTTGGAGTATTTCATATGCACATTAAATGGAATGGTACAGCTACCATCTGTCTTAACCCATAAGCTATTTCGAAACGATTTTGAGATCTCAGCTATACCTGTTTGGAAAGTCCCATTTAATTCAAAGTCCATGAGGTCTAGAATTACCCTGCCACTTGAGTTTAAAAAAACCGGGGAATATCTATATGTCAATCCCCAAGGCGCACTCTCTCCGCGTTTTCTCTCATTGATTCGGTCTATCACTGTACCATGCATGACGAAACCAGCCTTATTCTTACTGTCATATAGATAGAATTGATTCTGAGATGAAACGATATTTACGCAGCCTGTCAATAAAACATCTCTAAGCGGTTGGTGTGGCACATCACGACCAAGTTTTACCCCACAATCGTAATATATCTCCATCCCATCATACGACTCCATATCTAATACAAAGTTGTATAAGTCGCTAACATTGCTTGGATATGCATGATAATCTTCGAAATAAGATTGTACTATCATCCAATATGGACAATCAATCCGTTGATGTCTTATTGATTTCCGAATGACCCATTGATTTCCCGTGCATGATAACATAATGCACGCAATAAAAACCAGAATAGCCTTGTACAATATGCAGTTAGAGTATCTCATCGATTGATTTTCCCAAAGTTTGTTCCAAATAACTTGTTGCAAGAATTCAAGAATGCTTGAGCTTCAATAATTTCCCTAAAATAGGCTTGAAAAGATAGGAAAGAGTTAATAGATTAGTGTTCGAAGGACAAATATAGAAATCTCTCCGTGAATTTCACAGAGAATCCCAAGCGTCCGTTCTGCGGACTCAGTGAGACATCACTAAACTTTTCACACGATGGACGATACCGCTTCCAGTATCGTAAAACAGTCTCTCAGTACGAATGCCGAGAGAGTCACAGACTTTGGTAAAATCATCTTTTAAATACGGCCCATAACCTTGATCAGAACGTTTGTCTATCAACCAATAGTAATCTGAATCAAGAGAGCCTGGGAATACTGATGGGCAATTATATAAACCACAATTATAACGGCCTCCGGGATTCTGCATTACGAGAATTACATCCCTGTCGTAAACTATTCTCTTTATTTCAGGAGGAATATCAGGTTTAGGCTTAGAAACTGTAGAGAAATAACAATTCAAGTCACTTAGGATATGTCGATTTTCTGGTACATAATAATAGCCCTTCCCTAAATTATATTTTTCTTGATTACATAAAGAAACACAGCATAACACGCATACAAGAAGCATACATTTATGTGTCAGTCCTATTTTAGCCATGGCACTAAAGGTTTTAACTTCGCTGTCCCATAGAAATGAATATCGTATGGCGTTCCTTTTCCAGCATACATAGACCCAATTATAGTTTCAAAATTTCTTGGCCAATTAAGAATATTTGCCCAACTTTTCATATCGAAATTATATGTATCTTCAAATGTACGGACACCATGATCAGGATACCTGCGAAATGAAATATTTCCGTATACAAGTCCATCCTTTATCTAGTTGCATAACCTGCGCAGAGGTCATTGAAATATTATAATCAGCCCTTGGAACAATATTAGTGTTCAAACACAAATATAGAAATTTTCCCGTGGATTATCACATCGGCGTGCCAACAGGAGTAAGCCTCGGCGGACAGATGACGCGTGGGCGTATGGAGACGAGGCGGAACAGCGGAGCGCCGCAGACGGGCGAAAAAGGAAGTTTGTGAACGATCAACCGACCGTTAGACGCCACGGGCGGCTAAAAGGGAGGGCGAGTTAAAACTTCCCGCCCGCCTGCAAGCGCAGCAGCCTCGGCGACCCTACGCCCAGGTGTCGCTGTCCGCCGCCGCGAACCTGCTGCCGCCGAACCTACCGCCGCGAAAAAAAAAAAGGACCGGCCGAAGTGGCCAGTCCCATGTTTCGTATGCAGAGCAATCCTAGTCCTCGTCGGCAGTATCGTCGCCGCTGGAGTACTGGGAGATGTTGTCGTCCGGAAGTGAACCCTCGCCCTCCTCGCTGCCGTCATCGTCGACATCGGCATCGAGCCACTTGCTGAGTTCCTCGACATCATCCACATGCATCTTCACCTTAACGAGATAGATTGCATCCGGGATCTCTATGGTTACGGTGTAGATTGCAGTCCCGTCCGGCTTCTCAATCTTCTTCACATCAGGCAGATAGTCCATCTGTCCTCTAGGGTACTTCTCTGCAAATGCTGCGGCAAGCTCTTCGCTCATATTCTCGTAGCTCACCATCGCATGCTTCTTCTGGGTCATGATATATACTGTTTAATTATTACCAAACTTCCATCCAGCGGGATGCCCCCGACTGAAATCGGGTGCAATAATAGGACAATTTTCCAATAAGAAAAAATAAATCCTACTTTTTGAAGAAAAATGATTTCTGCCTCTTCTTTTTCTCCGGGTCCCTCTCGACATAAACCGGCGTCAAAGTCTTAGGGTCGAGACCCGTGTAGAACATCACGGAAGACACCGTCATAGGGGTAGGAGTGAAATCCTGGACCTGCTCCATCCACACTCCCCTGAGGGCCGGATTCTGAGCCAAAGCCTGCATCTCGCGCATGCCGCAGCCAGGATGGGAAGAAATGAAATACGGCACCAGCTCGCACTTCTTTCCGGAAGACTTCACAATCGAATCGAACTCATTGCGCAGGCGGCAGAAAAGCTTGAACGAAGGCTTGGCCATAAGCTGCAAAACGCAATCCTCAGTATGCTCCGGAGCCACCTTCAGACGACCAGATGTATGCTCCAGGATCAGTTCCTTGAGGTAAGGATATGAGGTCTCGTCCACAAAACCCTTCTCATCGAGGAAGAGGTCGTAGCGGATGCCGCTGCCTATGTAGGCATGGCGTATGCCCTTCACACTGGAGATCTTGCCATAGAGCTTCAGCAGACGGGCGTGGGAACGGTCCATATTCTTGCACGGCGACGGGAAAAGGCAGGACTGGCGGCGGCACTTGGAACAAAGTTCCTGGTTCCGTCCGTGCATGCCATACATATTCGCCGTCGGCGCGCCCACATCGGAAATATTGCCGGCAAAGTCAGGCAGTTTGCGCAGTCCCTGGATCTCGCGGATGATGGAATCCTCGCTGCGGGACTGGATGAACTTGCCCTGATGGGCAGCGATGGTACAGAAATTACAGCCTCCGAAGCAGCCACGATGCGTATTGACCGAAAACTTGATCATATCGTAGGCTGGGATACGCCTGTCCTTGTAACGCGGATGCGGCAGCTTCGTGAACGGCAGGTCCCAGAACGAATCCATCTCCTGCTCGGTAGCCGGCGGATAGGTAGGATTTATCTGGACATAGCCATCGCCCACAGGCTCCACGATCACCGGAGGAGTCATCATGTTGGCAAAGGTCTCGATAACATGGAAATTCTCCGCAAAAGCCTTTTTATCCTTGAGGCAGCGCTCATAAGAATTGAGGTACACGGCGTTCTCCAGCTTGCATCTGCCGCTCATCAGAAAGGCGATCTGAGGGATTTTGCGTATGTCAGAAAGTTTGCGGTCGCTTTCGATCGCCCTGGTCAGCTCCAGCATCGGACGCTCGCCCATGCCGTAGCAGAGCCAGTCGGCCCCGCTGTCTACCAGGATGGACGGCATCAGGCAATCCTTCCAGTAGTCGTAATGGGTGACGCGCCTCAGGGAGGCTTCTATGCCGCCTATCACGACCGGAATATCGGGATAGAGTTTCTTGAGGATCTTTGTATAGACGGTAACGGCGTAGTCCGGCCTGGCGCCCGCCCTTCCGTCTGGAGTATAGGCGTCGTCGGAACGTAGCCTCTTGGCTGCGGTATAATGGTTCACCATGGAATCCATGGCACCCGAATTGACGGCGAAATACAGCCTAGGAGTACCCAGCTTGCGGAAATCGCGCAGGTCGTCCCTCCAGTTCGGCTGGGGCACGACAGCCACGCGGTAGCCCCACTTCTGAAGCCAGCGAGAGATTACGGCAGTGCCGAAAGACGGGTGGTCTATAAAGGCGTCACCCGTAAAGAAAATGACGTCGATATAGTCCCACCCGAGTTTCTCGACCTCCTTGACGGAGGTTGGAATCATATAAGCTTCTTCTGCCATAAAGCCGACAGGAAGAGGCTACATGCGCTCAGGAAGCTGGATGCCGAGCAGAGCCATAGCCTTGGAGAGCACCTCGGCGATAACACCGATGAGCGCAAGTCTCATGGACAGCAGCACAGCATTCTCCTCCTTGAGGATAGAAGTGTCGTGATAGTACTGGTTAAACTCCTTGGCCAGCTCGTAAGAGTAGTTTGCGAGTACTGCAGGAGAGAATCCGTCGGCAGCCTCCTGGACCTTTGCAGGATATGCGGAGAGCAGCTTTATCAGGCGGATTTCCTTGGCGCTGAGTTCAGCGCCTGCAGAGAGTTCTGCCTTGAGTCCCTGCTCGGAAGCCTTGCGCAGAATGCTGCAGATACGGGCATGGGTGTACTGGATGAACGGACCGGTGTTGCCGTTGAAGTCGATGGACTCCTTAGGATCGAAGAGCATGGTCTTCTTCGGATCGACCTTGAGGATGAAGTACTTGAGCGCACCCAGACCGATCATCCTGTAGAGCCTGTCCTTCTCCTCCTCGGACATATCGGCAAGCTTGCCGGAATCCTCGGACGTAGTCTTGGACTGGATATACATCTCTTCAATCAGGTCATCTGCATCCACAACTGTGCCCTCGCGGCTCTTCATCTTGCCCTCAGGCAGCTCCACCATGCCGTAGCTGAGGTGGAAGATGCGCTTCGCCCAATCGAAACCGAGCTTGCCGAGGATGAGCTTGAGCACCTGGAAGTGGTAGTCCTGCTCGTTACCCACGACATAGACATGGGAATCGAGGCTGTTCTCGGCGAAACGGCGCTCTGCCGTGCCGAGGTCCTGGGTAATGTATACGGAAGTTCCGTCTGAACGCTGTACGATCTTGCGGTCGAGGCCGTCGGAAGTGAGGTCGCACCATACGGAACCGTCAGGATCCTGTACGAATACGCCCTTCTCAAGACCCTGCTGCACGAGTTCCTTGCCGAGGAGGTAGGTGTCGTGCTCATAATAAGTCTTGTCGAAACTGATGCCGAGAGCCTTGTAGGTCTGGTCGAAACCGTCGAACACCCACTGGTTCATCATAGCCCAGAGCTTGCGTACCTCAGGGTCGTTCGCCTCCCAGTCCACGAGCATCTTGTGGACATCGTCGAGAACCGCTGGATTCTCCTTCTCCATCTTGGCATACTCCACGTAGCAGTCGCCCACGAGGTGGTCGCCCTTCTTGCCGCTGGTCTCAGGGGTGGCGCCGTTGAATCGCTTCTGCCAGGCATACATGCTCTTGCAGATGTGCACACCGCGGTCATTCACCAGGGTGGTCTTGATCACATTGTTTCCGGCAGCCTTGAGAATGTCGGAAACACTGGCACCGAGGAGGTTGTTGCGCACATGGCCCAGGTGGAGCGGCTTGTTGGTGTTAGGAGAAGAGAACTCGACCATGATGGTCTTGCCGGTGGAAGGGAGCTGGCCGAAATTCTCTGCTGCGAGAATCTCGGAGAGCGATTCGTTCCAGTACACCTGCGAGAGGCAGAGGTTCAGGAAGCCCTTGACGCAGTTGAACGCAGCGATCTCCGCAACGTTCTCCTGCAGCCACGCTCCGATGGCATTGCCTGTGTTCTCAGGGGATGAGTGTGAAACCTTCAGAAGGGGAAACACCACCAAGGTGTAATCCCCTTCGAATTCCTTTCTGGTCACCTGCACCTGGAGTGCGGAGGCTTCCATATCTGCGCCGTAAAGCGCCTTGACGGCCAGTACGGCCTTTGATGCGATAAAAAGTTCTGGAGTCATTTTAGCCGAGATAGCTCTTAAGGAGTTTGCTTCTGGAGTTCTGTTTCAGCCTGCGGATGGCCTTCTCTTTGATCTGGCGGACACGCTCACGGGTAAGGTTGAACTTTTCGCCGATCTCTTCAAGCGTCATCTCCTGGCATCCGATGCCGAAGAAGTACTTGATGATGTCCCTCTCGCGTGGGGCAAGGGTTGAAAGCGCACGCTCGATCTCCTTGTTGAGAGACTCGTTCACCAGACCGCGGTCTGCGCTAGGTGAATCGTCGTTCACAAGCACGTCGAGGAGGCTGTTGTCCTCACCTTCCACGAACGGTGCGTCCACTGACACGTGGCGGCCGGATACTCTCAGGGTGTCGGCTATCTTCTCCTTAGGCACGTCGATCATCTCGGCGAGCTCCTCGCTGGTAGGCATTCTCTCGTGTTCCTGCTCGAACTTTCCGAGCGCCTTGTTGATCTTGTTCAAAGATCCCACCTGGTTCAGAGGCAGACGCACGATACGCGACTGCTCTGCCAGAGCCTGGAGGATGGACTGGCGGATCCACCACACCGCATATGAAATGAACTTGAAGCCACGGGTCTCATCAAACTTCTCGGCAGCCTTGATCAGGCCGAGGTTGCCCTCGTTGATAAGGTCCGGTAGGCTGAGGCCCTGGTTCTGGTACTGCTTTGCCACAGAAACCACGAACCTGAGGTTTGCCCTTGTAAGCTTCTCCAGAGCCGCCTGGTCACCCTTGCGGATGCGCTGCGCGAGCTCTACTTCTTCTTCGACTGTAATGAGTTCTTCCCTGCCGATCTCCTGGAGGTACTTGTCCAGTGACGCACTCTCCCTGTTGGTGATCGACTTAGTGATCTTTAGCTGTCTCATCTATATAAACTTACTTCGTTAATTTCGCTTTTTGCGGTCATCACCGCCTTATTTCGCGAAGCCGAAGTAGTTTGCCCTGCCGGACTTGTCGACGCCCTCGACGTAGACTGCCCTCTCCGACTTCTTGATAATGTTCAGTATGTCCTGAGGTGTGCCTACGGCCACATTGTTCACATAAAGGATCACAAAGCCCTCGCTGACGCCCGCATCCGCAAGCTTGCCAGGTCCGACCGAAACGACCTCCACGCCCTTCTTGGCTCCGAGAGCCTTCAGAACGTCCTTGGACGCCGCCTGTATCCTGGATCCGTAGAATGCGACAGCACCTGTCTCATCCACGGAACCGGTCTCGGAAGCGGAAGCCTTGAACTCCACATTGAGCACGAGTTCCTTGCCATCCCTGATCAAAGTGATCTCCGCGTTTTCGCCCGGGCGGTAACTGTTGACCTTCTCCTGAACCGATGCTCCGTCCTTCAGGTTGACACCGCCGATTTTCACCAGCACGTCTCCCTTCTTGATGCCCGCAGCCTCAGCCGCGCTGCCGGAAGCAACCTCTACTACATATACGCCATTTAAAGAAGAAAGTTTCAATTCCTCGGCGAGTTTCTTGTCTATGTTCTGCATGGTGATGCCGAGCATGGCCCTCTTCACGCTGCCGAAATCCATCAGGTCGGCGATAATCCTCTTGACGATGTTCACCGGAACTGCGAAAGAGTAGCCGGTGTAGGAGCCGGTCTGGGAGATGATTGCCGTATTGATGCCCACAAGCTGGCCGGCCTTGTTCACGAGTGCGCCGCCACTGTTGCCAGGGTTCACAGCCGCATCGGTCTGGATGAAGGACTCGATCTTGAACTCGCCGCTGTAGTTAGGCATGCTGCGCCCCTTGGCGCTTACGATGCCGGCGGTGATGGTGGAACGCAGGTCATACGGGCTGCCGATGGCAATCACCCACTCACCCAGCCTCAGCTGGTCTGAGTCACCCATCGGCACTATCGGAAGGTTATTCGCCTCGATCTTGATCAGAGCCACGTCGGTGGCAGGATCGGTACCCACCAGCTTTGCCTCGTAGGTCTCGTTGTTGTTCAGTGTCACCTCGATCTTGCTGGCATTGTCGATCACATGGTTGTTGGTCACGATATAGCCGTCTTCGCGGATGATGACGCCGGAGCCGCTGCCCACGCGCTCACGCTGCTGCGGAGTGCCTTCGTATCCGAAGAAGAAATCGAATATGCTGGATGGCTGTGACACCTTGTCAGTGACAGTCACCTTGACATATACGACCGCGTCTACGGCAGACTCTGCCGCATATGTAAAATCAGGATAGTCGTCCAGATCCAGATTCACCGTACGGTGGAATGACTCACCGGCCTGGGTGAGGTTATCGCCCGAAGCAGCGGGCGTACATCTGACTGTTGCATAGGATGCCGCTGCAGCTGCAAAGGCGCAGACGAGCACCAGGATAATGTTCTTTTTCATATCTAGACAAAATTTTAGTCGCAGAGCAGATAAAAATCAAAATATGTGCCAGATAAACGAAGTTTTTTTATTACTTTTGTATCTGATGTAACCGTACCCGTACGGACACCAGGATAGATAATTAAAACACACTCATATATGAAATTCATCATCTCAAGCTCAGAGCTGCTCAAAGGCACCGTAGCCGTTGCAAAGGCCATTCCTTCGAAGTCAGCCCTCCCAATCCTCGAGTGCTTCCTCTTCGTGCTGAAGGACGGCAAGCTCGAGATCACCGCATCAGATTCGGAGCTCACCCTCAAGACCAGCATCGAGGTGGAGACCGCAGTCCAGGAAGGCAGGATCGCAGTGCCTGCAAAGCACCTCATGGAACTCCTCAAGGAACTGCCGGACCAGCCGCTGACCATCAGTGTGGTTTCCGACAGCACCTTCGAGTGCAAGTGGGCCAGCGGAAACTCATCCCTGCCGTACTTCCCTGCAGACGACTACCCTGAGATCACCGGCACCGACGAGACCGCAACCGTGGTCAATTTCCCTGCCCAGAGCCTCGTGGAAGGCATTTCTTCCACCATTTACGCAACCGCAGACGACGAGATCCGCCCTACCATGAACGGCATCTACTTCGACTTCGGTCCGGAGTCCACCACCCTCGTGGCATCTGACGCCCACAAGCTCATCTGCTACACCACAAAGGACGCAAGCACTCCTGAAAACATTGCCTTCATCCTCCACAAGAAGCCTGCAGCAGTGCTCAGGGCCATCATAGGCAAGGATGCCGACACGGTGGAGGTAAGCTTCGACGCGAAGAACGCGATGTTCCGCTTCGGCAACACCGTGGTGATCTGCCGCCAGATCGTGGGCAAGTACCCTCGCTACCGCGACGTCATCCCTCAGAATAACGCCAACACCCTCAAGGTTGACAGGGCAATGTTCCTCAACACCGTACGAAGGGTTTCTGTCTGCGCCAACAAGGCTTCCAGCCAGATCAAGTTCACCCTCCGCGAGAATTCCCTCGAGATCACCGCACAGGACCTCGGATTCTCAATCGCAGCATACGAGAAACTCGCATGCCAGTATGACGGAGAGAACCTCGAGATCGGCTTCAAGTCGACCTTCCTCGTGGAGATCCTCAGCAACATGAGCTGCAACGAGGTTGTGATGAAGTTTGCAGACAACAGGCGCGCAGCCCTCATCGTTCCTGCAGAGGACGAGGCTGAAAGCGAGAAGCTCTGCGGCATCATCATGCCTATCATGTTCTCATAATTCCAGAATATGGAACTCAATCTCAAGAGGCCGTTGCTCTTCTTTGACATAGAGAGCACCGGTCTCAGCATTTCCGGCGACAGCATCGTAGAACTCAGCTTTGTGAAGGTATTCCCGGGCGGCGAACAGAGGATCAAGACCTGGAGGGTCTGCCCGTGGGACTACGAGCACCTGTGCCAGCGTCCGATGAACGCTTCCGCCCAGGCCGTGAACGGCATCAGCAACGAAGATGTGAAGGACGAAAAGAAGTTCTACGAAATCATGGACGAGGTCATCTCCTGGATGGAGGACGCCGACCTCGCAGGCTACAATTCCGCAAAGTTCGACCTTCCTCTGCTGGCAGAGGAGATCGAACGTGCTTGCAACTTCCTCGGCAAAGAGCCTTCCATAGACCTGCATAGCAAGAAAATGGTGGATGTACAGGTCATCTACTACAAGATGGAGCCGCGCACCCTCAAGGCAGCGCACCGCTTCTATGTAGGAGGAGACTTCGAGAACGCACATGCAGCAGAGGCCGACACACTTGCCACACTCGCCGTGCTGAAAGGACAGCTCGACAGATACAGCGAGGAGCAGATACGCAACGACGTGGACTGGCTGGCCGGCTTCACCGAGCAGCAGAAAACAGTCGACTACGCGGGCCGCATAGCCTACAACTCCGCCAAGGAACCTGTGGTCAACTTCGGAAAGCACAAGGGCAAGACCTGCCGCGAGGTGTACCAGACAGAGCCGTCCTACTTCGCATGGATTGCGAACGGCGACTTCACCCTCGACACCAAGCGCCAGTTCGCACGCATCAAGGCCGAGCTGGACGCAGAGAGAGGCATAGTCCGCAAGCCGCGCACCGAAGAGAAGCACTACAGCATGGACGACCTCTTCTCCAAGTTCAACAACAGGTAAATGAACATCACAGTCATAGACACATGCGGCAATGTCAGCTGCCGTCCCGACACCACCTGGGAGCGCGAGGATAAGGATTTCTTCGTGCCCGATGAGATCGGAGGCTTCAGCTACACCCCCGTGCTCTTCGCGAAGATGAGCCGTGCCGGCAAGTGCATCGGAGCAAAATTCGCCGACCGCTACTACGAAGCCATCGGATACGGTGTGCTCCTCTACGCAGAGGGACACAGCGCCGCAGCCTTCTTCGACAGGACCTCCGTCCTTCCCGCAGCAGTCTACAGCAAGATCACCCTGGAGAACCCGGAGAACGCATTCTCTTTCAGTCTCGGCGGCCGAATAGTCTATGAAACCGCTGTCGGCGAAGGTGCCCGCAAGAGAGTGGAAGATGCACTTGCTGCGGTTTCCAAGGTCGTTTCGCAGAGAATCGGAGACCTCGTGGCGATAGAACTCGCTGCACCCGCACACCTGATTTCCCGCGAAGACGGAACGGCAAAGATTGCGGCAAGCTACTGCAGCAATCCTCTATTTGACTTCAAGATAATATTCTAGATTCTCAGTCCGTCCGGAAAAGATTGAAACCAGGTCCCTCAGGACCAGGTCGGAGCGGATTGCACCCCTTTCCCAGAAATCGTTTCCGCCCTCGGGAGTAGTCCGGAGGGTATTGTCGTAGGTAGGCATACGCGGAATGAAGTCCGGCCTCTGTCCTCTGCCGGGATTGAGCCAGAGATCCGCCTGCTGCGAGAGCACGAAAGCGGTCTCACGAGAGATCACAGCAGAGCCCACACCGGGCTGGGAGCCTAGGATGACCCCACCTGCGTCCTTCACCAGATGTGAGAAATAACTATCCTCGCACGGAATGTACCACGCATCGCCGAAAGGAGCATTGATCAGTACCTTCACAGGAGTATCAGTCCGTACAGTCAAGGACTCGTAGGACTCACAAATGACCTTGTAGAGACTGTCAGCCTGCGCACGTCGGCCCGTCATCGCTCCATATGCCTTCAGATATTCGCTCCTGCCCAGGGGCGAAACCTCGAGATGGTCATAGAGCCGGAAAGTTCTCACCCCCAGTTCGTTCAGGCGCTGCTCGTATTCCGGCTTCGCAGCCGCAACTCCATAGGTCAGCACCACATCAGGCTGCAATCCCAGTACGGCCTCGTAGTCCAGAGCCGCGTCAGAACCCACTTCAACTGCATGTACGTCCTGATTGGAGATATAACGAAGCCCCGAAACGCCTGCAACGGCATCGATGGCCCCAATCTCGGCAAAGCCCGCCACGAAGGTCGAGGACATACAGACGACGCGCTCATATACATTATTTATATATAAGGTGTCACGAGAACCGTCGTAGGGCGAAATGCTCACCACGAGGGAATCCTGCACATCCAGCCAGCAGGCATGTTCCATCGACGGGGCATAATCAAACTGCCCGTGTCCGGTGCAGGACACGAGCAGCAGAACTGTCAGTGTTTTGAACAGACTTTTCATGAGCCAGCTATCAGGATCGAACTGACGACCTTCGCGTTACGAATGCGATGCTCTACCGACTGAGCTAAACTGGCTGATTGAGATTGCAAATATAAGTATTTTTCCCATATTTGCGGAGTTTTATGAAAGAAGCGGATATCATTATAATCGGAGGCGGTGCCGCAGGACTCATGGCGGCATACGGAGCGGCGGCATCGGAGGCTGCGCCCAGAGTTGCGGTTTTGGAGAAAATGCCGCGACCGGGACGCAAGATCATGATTACGGGAAAGGGCCGTTGCAACTTTACTAATGTGAAGGAGTGGAACGAATTCCAGCAGCATGTCTACCCGAAGGCCAATTTCCTCCGTCCGTCGTTCTACAATCTGACGCCGGAGAAACTCATTTCGCTGCTGGAGTGCAACGGGATGGAGGCGGTCGTGGAGCGTGGTGACAGAGCTTTCCCATCTAACCATCTTTCTTCTACAGTCGTAGACACGCTCGTTAAGATGGCCACGGAGGCTGGCGCAAAGATATTCTGCAACTGCAATGTGACCGGAGTCATAGAGGGTAACAGCGAAGGCTGGAACTACATCGTGAACTGCGCCGACGGGTCTTCCTGGAGGTGCCGCAAACTCATCATAACCACCGGAGGTCTCTCCTATCCGAGGACCGGTTCGACCGGCGACGGCTATGCCTGGGCAGAGGCTTTCGGTCACGAACTCACTCCGCGCTTCCCTTCCCTGACTGCCCTCACCCCCAAGAATTACCGCTACACCGAGTGGATTTCCCTCAAAAACATCCAGATGACTTCGATCATAGACGGCAACGAGGCTCAGAGCGAGTTCGGCGATATCGATTTCACAGACGGAGGCATCGAGGGACCGGTCGGTTTCAAGCTCAGCCGAAAGTGCGTGAAGGCACTGAGCAACGGTTCCAAGGTGGCGGTGGTGATAGACCTAAAGCCTGCTGTGGAGATTGAGGAGTTGGAAAAGAGAGTCCAGAAGCTCTGGGACGAGATCAGCAAGGACAAGCGCAGCGAAGGCAAGCCTTACAAGACCCGCTTTGGAGTGCTGCTTGGCAAGCTCCTGCCGATGGAGGTGATTCCACTGTTCATGGCAAACTGGCCGGATCTGGACCACAAGAGGCTCGCCAAGGCCCTCAAGAACTGGAAACTGGACATCGTCTCACACGTGGGCTACGAGCGCTGCGTCATCACCGCCGGTGGCGTGAGTCTCGACAGCGTGAGTCCCAAGACACTTGAGTCCAAGACAAGCAAAGGACTCCACCTTGCGGGTGAAGTCCTCGATCTGGATGCCGATACCGGCGGATATAATCTGCACATCGCGTTCTCGACCGGTCTTCTCGCCGGCCAATCGGCTGCGAAGGGGCTTTAGTATCCGAACACCTCTTCAGATGAAACGATCTTTACAGGGCCGAGGGTCTTGAGGAAGTCCATGTCAAGATCCTTGATATCGCCGAGGATGGTGTAGACGTAGTTGCGTCCCTTCACCCACTTCTGCTGGGTAGCCACCACATCGGCAAGAGTCATGCTCTGCACAGCCTCGAAAATCTGCTTATCGAGAGGCTCGTCGATGCCGAGCTCGCGGCAAGTAAGATAGGCATTCAGCACACCCATGCCGGTGGTCCTGTCGGTACGCATGCGGGAGATGAGAGCCTCCTTAGCAACTGCAAAGGCTGCCTCGGACTCCGGCATATTGTTGATGATATCATCGAAGGCCTCGACTGCAATCTGGAGTTTGTCGTTCTGAGTAGCGATGAAAGCCATGAACGGATAGGTATCAGCCGCGAAGCCAGGCTTGCGCAGCATCGCCCAAGCCGAATATGCAAGACCACGGGCCTCACGCATCTCCTGGAATACAATGGTGTTCATACCGCCGCCGAAATACTCGTTGTAGAGATCGATGGCTGCAATCTCGGCAGGATCGAAGCTCTCGCCACGGTTGGAATACTGGAGGTAGTAGATCTGAGGGGCATCGTACTGCATGAGCACTACTGAATTACCCTCGTTCACAACCTTCTGGGAATGAGTCCTCTCAAGAGGCTCGAGATTCTCATTGAGGATGTGGTTCTCAGCGATCATAGCCTTCACTTCCTTCTCGGAAGCAGGGCCATAATAGAGGATCTCGTGCGACTTGGTAAAGAGTCCGGCGAGCTTGCCGAGCACATCCTCTGAGGTGAGAGCCATGAGCTGCTCATTGGTGAGAGTCGTCGCCTTCACATCCTCCGCGCCATAGGTGACGTAATTGGTAAGGGCGCTGTAGCAGGTCCTCTGGTTGAGTTTGCCGTTGCTGCGGCTCTTAAGAATGTCAGCCTTGACAGCGGCGAGCACCTCCTCATCCCCCTGAGCACCAGTAAGAAGTGACTCCACGATCCTGAGGGCCTCCGGGAGGTTATCCTTCAGTCCGGTCACGCTGATGGTGCTGCGACGGTCACCCATGCGCAGGTTGTAAGAGCAAGCGAGCTCATACATCTTAACTGCAATCTCCTCTGCGCTCATCTCTGCGGTGCCGAGATAGTCTACATAATCAGGAGCGAGGTCGAGAGCAGGCTCGTTCTGGCGACCCATATCAAAGGAAAGAACCACGGTGGCGATGTCGTTGAGTACATTCTTCTTATAGAGCACATTTACGTCCTCTGCCACCTTGAACTGGCTCATATCCTTCTTGAAGTCCACATAGGCCGGCTCGATAGGCTTTACCTTGGAGGCTTTCATCTCGGCCAGGAAGGCGCTCTCGCTATCGCGATTGGTAGCTATTGGGGTGATCTTCGGAGCTGAAATCTTCTGGACATCGGTATCCACGCCCTGGCGCTTGTAGATCACAACATAGCTATCTTCGCCGAGGAACTCGTTAGCCCAAGCCACTACATCCTCCTTGGTCACGGCGCTGTAGCGCTCCACCACATGGCAGGCATCCGCCCAGTCCACATTGTTGATGAAGGCCTCGATGTAGAGTTGCGCACGGGAGCGGTTGTCCTCGAGTGCGCGCATTTTTTCAAGCTCGATGTTGTTGATGGTAGCCTCGATGAGAGACTCGTCGAAATCGCCGGCGCGGAGCTTCGCAATCTCCTCCAGAGCCACAGCCTTCACCTGCTCGAGAGTCTGACCTTCCTTAGGATTGCCCATCACGAGGAAAGAACTGTAGTCCGGCTGGGTCTGCACGCCGGCATAGAGACCGAGCACCTTCTGCTGCTGGTTCACATCGAGGTCGATGAGGCCGGCCTGGCCGTTGTAGAGAATGTAGCTGGCGATCTCCGAAACAGCGGTATTCTTCAGGTCGGAAGCCGCAGGGAGACGCCATCCGAGGGCCAAGGACTCGGACTCGAGACCATAGACATTGCGCACTACAGGCTCGGTGATAGGAGCTTCAGGCTCGAACTCAAGGACCGGAATCTCAGGGTTAGGTTCCCACGCGCCGAAGTACTTCTCGATCGTGGCCACCATCTCGTCCGGATCAAAATCGCCGGAGAGGCAGATACGGATGTTGTTCGGCACGTAGTAAGTGTCGTGGTATTTCTTCACATTGGTGATGGATGGGTTCTTCAAGTGGTCCTGGAAGCCCAGCACATCGTGGATTCCATAAGGATGGTGTGGGAACAGGGCATTGTCAAGAGCCTGCCAGATCTTGCGGCTGTCCTGGGTGAGAGACATATTCTTTTCCTCATAGATGGTCTCCAGCTCGGTATGGAAACCGCGGAGCACAGGATGCATGAAGCGGTCGGCCTGGATGCGCGCCCAGTTCTCAACCTGGTTGGAAGGGATATCCTCCACATATACAGTCTCGTCGTGAGAAGTCCAGGCGTTTGTACCGTCAGCGCCGATTACGGCCATCAGCTTGTCATACTCGTTAGGGATGGAGATGAGGGAAGCCTGGTAGCTGATCGAGTCAATCCGATGGTAGAGGGCCTGGCGCTCTGCAGGATCTTCAGTCTGGCGGTAGACCTCGAAGAGGGCTTCGATCTCATCGAGGAGCGGTTTCTCGGCCTCATAGTCTGAAGTTCCGAACTGCTCTGTACCCTTGAACATAAGGTGTTCGAAGTAGTGGGCCAGACCGGTAGTCTCGAGCGGGTCGTTCTTTGCGCCGACTTTCACAGCGATGTAGGTCTGGATGCGCGGAGTCTCCTTATTCACGGTCATATAGACCTGGAGGCCGTTTTCAAGAGTGTAGATTTTGGTGTGGAGCGGGTCGCTCTTAACTGTCTCGTAGTGATACTGCGAGCATGACGCTGCCATCATTGCGATGGCTGCAGTCAGAAGGACAAGATACTTTTTCATATATTAATATATTTCTTACACAATTATGGCCAAGATTCATATCCTGGCCAATTAGAGCGGGATACGGGAGTCGGACCCGCCTCCTCGGCTTGGGAAGCCGATGCACTACCGATGTGCTAATCCCGCAGTTCCTGCGGGATTGTAAACTTTTCATCGGGGGACCTAATTCCCCCGAACCCCTTTGGGCTACGGTTTACAACCTCCGCGAACTTTATAAAAAAAGGGTAAGCTACTTACATCGCACCGCTACAACCTCCTACCCTTGCTACCTTCCGATCCTGGGGGAATTCAGAGGGAGCTGGTCGTGCAAGACTTACCCCATGCAAAGGTAAGTCTTTTTTTCAAATTATCAGCAAAGGACTCTTAAAATTTGCGACCGTACTTGCGCAGCAGCCTCTTCACCTTCCTCTCGCGGGTAAGCAGCCAGGCCTGCACCTTTTCATTCTCAGCCTCAGCATTCATCGCTATCTTCCTTCTGGCATTGAGGAAGCGGAAATATGCGCCCACATGCCTGTGCTTCTTCTCGTTATATATGGAGTCGAACGGAATCAGGAGAGCCGAATCCTCAATATTATGCATCAGACGGTTGACAGCCGTACCGAACATCAGCATCTCGGGAGTGATGGCGATGTAGGCAGTCACATTAGGCGGCACATTCACTCCCCTTCTGCGTGCTGCAGCCTTGAGAAGTTTGTAGTCTTCCGGCATATCCTCTTCGTGGAGCACCAGATCCATGAGGGCAGGATCGGAGTCCGGCATAAGGTTCTGGTCATCCCAAGGACGCACGAGTTCTTCTTTGTCACCGAAGTGCTTCCAAAGGAAGTGATATATCAGGTCACGGGTGGTATGATCGTAGGAAGGATAGATGGTGATCTTTCCGAAGAAATACAGCAACTGCGGATTCTTCATCACTATGGCTACGAGTCCGTCCCAGAGGTTGTCCATTGCGAAAATGGACTTTGCGCCCGCCTTGGAAGACTGGTAAGCCGGAGCCACGAAGCTGCGCCCTAGTTCTATCACATGTGGCAGGTACTCATCTATAAACTTCTGCGAGAAGCGGAACTGGTGGGCACTGGCGAGAATAGGCTGCCCATTCTCGTCGAAGTCCGCATCTGATCCGAATAGGAAGCGGTAGCCGCCGATGATAGCTTCGGCATCCGGATCCCAGACGATGAGCTGCTTGTATGGCACCTCCATCTTGTCATATTCGTCCAGGTCGATGGCATTGCCGGTCGAGCCACCCGCAGCGCGGAAGGCTTCTTCACGGATTCGTCCGATCTCGGTGAGGACATTCGGGGAATCCTGCCAGGTAACGACATAAAGTTCGTTGTGGCCTTTGTTGGTGTCCTGGAGTTTCTTGCTTTTTGTCAACTCGGCTTTCAGCAGTTCCACCGGAACCGGGTCGATTATCTTTTCCATATCCATAGTCAATCGATTAATCAATACAAGATGGCCAAGGGTTAGTGATGATGCCGGCCATATCCAGCATTGTGCTGTGGGCGAGGTCACGAATCCTTGCGGTCTCTGCCTTTCTCGGCAACGACAGGTCCGGTATGATCGGATCGCCTACACTGATGCTCACCAGCGGTTCGTCTTTGCAGAAATATTTGCGCCAGCCGGTGCGCGGCCTGAAAGATATGACCATAGGCACCACCGGAAGGCCGTATCTGTAGGCCATGTTGAAGGCTCCTATCTTGAACGGTCTTATCGGGGAGTAGAACTTCCAGCTGCAGCTTTCAGGGAATATGTGGATCCACTGTTTCTTGCTGTGGAGTTCGTCCATCGCCTCGTTGAATTTGCGCAGTCCTCCCCTTTCTTCAGGTATGGCCACGCCGCCGATATGGCGCATGACCCAGTTGTCACTGCCTTTGAACGGTTCAGAGTACATCGGAATCCACGCCATCCTGTGGCCCATAGCCCTGAAAACGCACATCATATCCCACCTGTAAACGTGGTTGCAGACGGTCATGACTCCGTTTTTGAACAGCTTGCGGTTGCGGCGGATCTTTTCGCGGCCTTCCACCTTGAGGCCGTAGCGCAGCCAGTTCAGGAAGAAGGCGGCCGTCCAGAGCGCCACGTAGCACAGCACATGCCCTATGCGGAACTTCAGAGAGTGATCCAGGTAGGTGTAGTTCTCATCGAACTTCAAGTCTTTGATTTCCCCACGGATGGCGGCCATCCTGGTGAATGGGTTGTCTCCGGAGAAATCGGCCATCGGCTCCGGCACAAAGACATCGTCCCTGACCGTCAGATTCCTGTAGGCCGGCCCGTAAGATGAGTAATCCTTTGCCATCTTTGCCATCTTCCCTTCCGATTAAAGACTGTCAAATATGAATGGAAGCACCGAGTCCACACTCGGGAACTTCCAGATTCTGTCTCCGCCGACGAGAATCACACTCATAGGCTTGCCTGCTTCGGTCTGAAACTCGGCCATCACCTGGCGGCAATCACCGCATGGGGTTGCAGGAGACGGGCAGAGTACCCCGTTCTGACTGGCGGCCACAGCGATCGACTCCATCATCGCCCCTTCCCTGTGGGCATGGGCGTAGAACATCGCAGTCCTTTCGGCGCAGAGTCCTGACGGATAGGCCGCGTTTTCCTGGTTGGCGCCGGTGAATACGCGTCCGTCACTCATCCTCACGGCTGCGCCCACATTGAAGTTGGAATATGGGGCATACGAGCCCTTGATCGCTTCTACCGCAGCCTGCGCAAGAGCTTTGTCACCGGATTCCAGTTCGTCTATGCAGCAGAACTCCTCGTAGTTGATTTCGAGTACCTTATTTACCATATTGATGTATGTTCCGTTCCTTGCATCATTGCAAGCAGACAAAGATACTAAATTATTATGACTATTCGCTGAAGCTAACGCCTGTCAGATCGGTAATCTTGGTATTACCGAAGAGGAAGGACGTGTAGTTCGAAGCATCTACTTTGGTTACTGTCGTTCCTGTAATGATAGTTGCGCCATCCACATTGGCCGTAACCTGAGTGGTGTAGGCTCCAGGAGCCGCAGCGATGAGGCCTTTAGTGTAGGTTTCCGGACCTTCAAATCTGGTCATGAAACGAATGATAGCATTCTGCACCTTGGTGTTTACATTGCTCACAGAACCAATCACGCCACCGACAACAGGAGACTTGTCCGCATAATCTCCACTACAAGTGAAAATACCGGATACGGTACAATCCTCGACTACCGGAGCGCAGTCAGCCTCAACGAATGCCACGATACCACCCTGCTGCACGGTTATGGTGGTAAGACCAGGATTCTGAATCATCTTGTTGGTAAGAGCGCCCATGAAAGTACAGTTCTTTACAGTAAGAACTGACGGATTTGAACCGGACTTCTTAGGCATATGAGGCAAGATACCACCCATGCGGACCTTCCAGGTCTTCTTTGAGGCATCGTCAAACTGATCGGTGTCGCAATCTGCGACAATATCCATCTTGCTGGTGCAGCCCTCGATGACATAAGTAGGATCCGCGATAGCAAAGGTATTGTTGTAAGCAGTAATACCACCCAGATAATTGTACTGATCCTTGAGCGAAGATGGCTGGCAGTGGATAGAGCCCTCTGCCTGACAGTTCTTGATAAGGAGATTCTTGGTATCCTGGGTGTAGCCGATGATACCTGCTGCACGAGGGTTCGACTTACCGAGGTACTCAATCTGAGAATAAGCACCACTGTCGGTGACTGTAACAGAACCATTGGAATGGCCGATGATGCCTGCAAACTGGTCCGCAGTGGTCGAAGTCGCAGTATTTATGATGGTTGCATTCCAAACGGAGCACTTTTCAACCGCGACTCCATCGAGAGTATTGCCAAATACACCACCGACGCGGGCGGCAGAAGAGTTGGTAGTACCATAGAAAAAGAGTTCCACGTCGCAATTGGAAGCCTTCGCTCCCTCCAAAGCCTGGCCTGCCACACCGCCCACGAATGCTTCCTGGAAAGCGGCGCCTTCAGCTGCCGTAAAGCTCACGCGGGTTTTGAGGTTGGATACGGTAACCTCCTTTCCTACATTCCTGAACACACCGAACTTCATGGCTCTGTGAGCTTCGGTTTCAGTATGGTTGAGGGTTATGGTCTTGTTCTGGCCATCAAAGTCACAGAGGAGGGTGTCTACCGCCTGATCAAGCGTGATGGTAATGTCTGCGGCGAGTTTGATGGTTTTGCCGACGAACGCGTTCTGGTGTTCGGCGAAGGCTCTGAAGTCGGTAGAGTCGTTGATGGCGGTGAGCTCGGAGATACTCCTGCCGTCCTGGGTGATGGATATGGTCTGTTGGTAGTCTTCGTTCATGAAGATTACTGAAGCGCTGCGCATCGCGTAGTTGCTGTTTGGTTCCACTACAATCTGGTATTTGTCAGTTTTGACAGCTTTGGTGGAAGTTACTTTTACCCAGTCGTATTCGCAGATCACCTGGTATGGGATGTTTACATTGAGATTTACCATGAAGGTTTCACCTTCTTTGGCTACATCCTTCAAAACGTTGCCCTGGAGTTCGAGTACCGGTGATTCTTCGTATTGCTTTACGGCGATTTCGCAGTTGAGTCCGCCTGCGGTAACGAGTATCACGGCCTGACGTTCAGGTGCACTTTCTCCTGCAGGGCCTATGTTTGCGTCGCAGGTTACGCTGAATTCGCCGTCACCGGTTCCAGTTCCTTCTGTGATGGTGAGCCAGTCGGCTGTAGTACTTGCGTTCCAGGCTAAATTAGAGTGCACGTCTACGGTGAAGGTGTCGCCATCTGCCATGATGTTGATTGCAGGGACAGACACGTCGAGTACAGGTTCCTCTTTTTTGCATGCAGCTAGCGTCATTGCGCCAAGCGCTGCCAGCATGAACATTTTGATTGTTTTCATTTTCGTAGTTATTAATTATATTTTATTTGCCGATACCTATTAACAACTACAAATTTAGTGATTTTTTTGAAAGCGCTTCCTCTCTCGGAAATAAGGGCTATATTTGCAAGGCATTTATATGCGTCTGATGTCAAGACTCAATACCAGTAAACGAAATATCTCATAAAATGGTCAACAATAACGTAAATCTGGAAGGCAAGACGGTGCTCGTGACGGGCGCCGCAGGATTCATCGGAAGCAACCTCGTGAAGAGGCTGTTCAAGGATGTGAAGGATGTCAGGGTGGTCGGAATCGACAGCATCACCGATTATTATGATGTCAACATCAAATATGAACGTCTTAAGGAGATAGAGGCGCTCCAGCGCGACTGGATCTTTGTAAAGGATTCTATCGCCAGCAAGGAGGCGATTGAGAAAATCTTTACTGAATATAAGCCGGCGGTGGTGGTCAATCTGGCTGCACAGGCGGGTGTGAGATACAGCATCACAAATCCGGATGCATACATCGAAAGCAACCTGATCGGATTCTACAACATCCTGGAGGCATGCAGACACCATGAGGTGGAGCATCTTGTGTATGCCAGCAGCTCAAGCGTATACGGTTCCAACAAGAAGGTCCCTTACAGCACCGACGACAAGGTGGACAACCCCGTCAGCCTCTACGCCGCGACAAAGAAGAGCAACGAATTGATGGCCCACGCTTACAGCAAGCTCTACAACATCCCAAGCACCGGTCTCAGATTCTTCACAGTCTATGGTCCTGCAGGCCGTCCTGACATGGCCTACTTCGGATTCACCAACAAACTGCGTGAAGGGAAGACCATCCAGATTTTCAACTACGGCAACTGCAAACGTGACTTCACCTATGTCGACGACATCGTAGAAGGAGTGGTCCGCGTCATGCAGCACGCCCCGGAAAAGCAGACCGGCGAAGACGGACTCCCAGTTCCGCCATACAAAGTCTACAACATCGGAAATTCATCCCCTGAGAACCTCCTGGATTTCGTCACAATACTCCAGGAAGAACTGATCGCCGCCAAGGTGCTGCCTTCCGACTACGATTTCGAAGCTCACAAGGAACTCGTCCCTATGCAGGCCGGCGATGTCCCTGTGACCTTTGCGGACACGGCTCCGCTGGAGGAAGACTTCGGATTCAGGCCAAGCACTCCGTTGAGAGAGGGCCTGAGGGCATTTGCGAAATGGTATGCGGGGTATTATGGGATTGCAGAACGGGAGAACTGCTAAGGATATGAAAGTATGCATTGGACTATCCGGCGGAGTCGATTCCAGCGTCGCCGCCCTCCTTCTGAAAAGAGCAGGCTACGACGTGTTCGCCCTCTTCATGCAAAACTGGCATGACACCACGGGCACGCTCCACGGCGACTGCGAATGGGAAGAAGACCGCTTCGTAGCTGAAATGGTAGCCCGCAAGATCGGCATACCCTTTTACTTTGTGGACCTCAGCGATGAGTACAGGAAGAGAGTCGTCGACTACATGTTCGACGAATACTCAAAAGGCCGCACGCCTAATCCGGACGTACTCTGCAACCGCGAGATAAAATTCGACGCCTTTCTCAAGACCGCAAAGAAACTCGGTGCCGACATGGTCGCGACAGGCCACTACTGCCGCAAAGACGAAAGTACGGGGCCGGACGGCAAACCGATATATCACATCTACGCCGGCAGCGACCCGAACAAAGACCAGAGCTACTTTCTCTGCCAGCTTACCCAGGAACAGCTCTCCGTGGCCATGTTCCCGATCGGCGACATAGTAAAGCCGGAAGTAAGACGCCTGGCAAAAGAGGCAGACCTGCCGTCCGCGGAGAAAAAAGACTCGCAGGGCATCTGCTTTGTCGGCAAGGTGGACCTGCCGACCTTCCTGCAGCAGCAGCTGAAATCCGTCCAGGGCAGTGTCGTAGAAGTATACGACGCCTGGTATGAAGCTTCAGAACAATACAGATACCAGAAGGAAACCCTCCAGAGCCTGCTCAAGGAAGGCGAAATCAACATGGTCACCAGCTACATCTCCGAAGACAAAGGCATGGTCACCGACCCTGGCATCGTCAATGTCTGGGACGAAGAAAAACTAGCTGCCCTTCCCGAGGAAGACTGGCTGAAACTCTCTCAGCCGCTTTCCTACGATGGCATCAGATTCGAAACCGAGACCTACCGCAGCGGCAAGAAACACATCAAGAAGACCCGATGGAAGGAAAATCCGTGGGGAAAGATAGTCGGCGAACACGACGGGGCGCAGTTCTACACCATCGGCCAGCGCAAGGGCCTCAACATCGGAGGCCACCAGGACTCGATATTCGTGATATCGACCGACATCGCGGACAATATAATATATGTAGGCGAAGGCCATCGTCACAAAGGCCTCAGCCGCAGCGTGCTGCGCATAGCCCCGGACGAGATTCATTGGATACGCGAGGACCAGCCTATGCAGGTTGGAGAAATCCGTCGCTACCGCGTGCGCATCCGCTACCGCCAGCCTCTGCAAGAGGCCACCCTCCTGATGAAGGAGAATGGCCTCTATATAATCTTTGACACTCCGCAGCGAGGTATCACCTCAGGTCAATTCGCTGTCTGGTACACCCAGGATCAGGAAATGATAGGCTCCGGAGTCATTTAGTATTTACTGCTGAACAGGAGCTGCCGGAGCCTCGCCTGCATCTGCCTTCTTCTTGAGGGTGATGAGGTAGTAGACAAGAGCGGCTACAGCCACGAGAACGATGACACCGAGAATCGGCCTGTAGAAGAGCATGCCGATGCCGATGATGAGCAGCGACCATGCGAGGCCGATAACCCATGCGATGAGGCTGATGCCGAAACCGATGATCTTCGCAACGAAAGGAAGCACCTTTGCGATGGTCTCCACGAAACCGAAGATGTTCTTGAGACCGCCGACGATCAGAAGGACGCCGAGGAGGCGGAGAACCCAACCGAGGATCTTGTTCTTCTGCTTCTCTGACTGAAACATCTGCTCCATAGGAACCTCACCCATGTAGAGGGTCTCGAGGCTCTTCTCGTTCTTTGCATCATAGTACTTGGTGAAAGAGTTGCCCATCGGAACTGCGAGGATGGAAGCAACGCCGCCCATACCCTTGGTGAAGGTGATTCTTGCGTCGCCGATCTGAGGAGCTGGCTCCTGGGCGCCGGTAACATCGTAAGTGCCTTCCTCATTCACATAGAACTTGCCGCAGTTCTCATTGCAAGGAATGCAACCCTTCAGAGCGCCGTCCAGAACATATGCACCATAGTTTACAACCTCTGCCACGAGGCTGACGTCATCAATCTGGCGCCAAACATGGTTCGCAACACTGTGACCCTCATCGTACTGGGTCTGGAAGCTGCCGCTGTTCACTGGAGAGCTGACCCACTCCTTTGAATAAGTATAGGTGGTGATGGTCTCCTGTGAGCCACCGACCTTGTCCCTGGTCTCTTCGTGCTTGTGCTCTACCCACTGGTAGTACTCGACTCTTCTGTTGAGCTTGATTGCGTTAGGAACGCTTACCGGGAACTCTGCGTCGGAAAGAGTCTCATAGGTGGATGCGGTGGCAACTGCATGGACGAGCTTGCCCTCCATTGAAGCATCAACACTTGAAACATTAGCCTCTACGCAGACCTTCTGAGCGCCCTTGAGC
This sequence comes from Bacteroidales bacterium, assembly GCA_024398095.1. GTDB lineage: Bacteria > Bacteroidota > Bacteroidia > Bacteroidales > UBA932 > Cryptobacteroides. Next base: position 27,267 of record JAKSJK010000008.1, on the reverse strand, counting down.
ATTCTGCTGGTCTTTACGGTGCGTCCCTCGTTCCAGAAGAGGAGACAGGTACCGATGACGAACATGAGGATACCGGAACCGATGCCCTTGAAGGAATTCTTCACGCGGGTTCCGTAGGAAGTAGTAGTTGTTTTTACGACTGCCATAGAATGAAAGTTAGTTAGTTGTTATTTAGGATATAAGTTATGTTGATGCGAATATATGTAAAATATTCTATTTATCAGCGCAAATCTGTTATAATGTACCCTTTCCCGAGCGATTTGGTGTCCAGACGGAAATCGCTGACGGCACCTTTCGGCACAAAACGGAAGGAAGGCACGTCGAAATCGGAGGAGGAGCCGTCATCCATGGTCATACGGGCGGACCTCAGGGCGGTGCCGTCGGGAGACAGGTGCAGAGTGATGCGGAGCACATTCAGGGAACGCTTCGGTTCCAGCACGACCTTCACTGAGGCCTTGCCGGCGTAGTTCGCCTTGGACTGGCTGACGCACTTGAACTGTTTGGTGATGCTGCCGACCAAGGTGGCCGGGTTCACATAATTGCCCTGGTCTTCCCCATCCACGGACTCCAGGATCACCTCCTTGGCGGTTCTGTCGAGGGTAGCGACGGACTTGCCGTCACAGTAGAGTTCCAGCCCGTTGCCGGCGAGATAGAAGCAGTCGTCCTGCACCATGGCCCTTCCCTTGCCCGTCATGCGCGTTTCCGAACCTGTGGAGTAGGAATAGGTGAAGTCGGCGCGGCTTTCCGCAACCATCGACACAAAGGTCTTATACGCATCATTTCCCTGGCAGAGGGCTGTCAGGGAAACGAGCATGGATATTATCAGTACAAATGCTTTCTTCATGCTACCTGTTTTTCAGGAAGGCTTCGAGGATAGGCTCGAGCTCGGCGAAATCCTTGACCAGCACTTCACGCGGTTTAGAGCCAACCTGTGCAGAAACTATGCCTGCGGCCTGCAGCTGGTCCATAACCTTGCCTGCGCGGGAGTATCCCATGCCCAGGCGGCGCTGCAGATCGGAAGTCGAGCCCCTCTGGTTGAGGACTACCATCCTGGCGGCCTCTTCAAAGTTCTCGTCGATCTTGTTCATGTCGATGGTGCCGCCGCTGCCGCCTTCGTCGTTGCCGTCAGATGGAGGTTCAGGCAGGTAGTAAGGAGTATTGAAATGCTCCTTGTAGCCCAGCTGGTCGCCGATGAACTTGGTCACACGCTGGATTTCCTCGGTACCTATGAGGGCGCACTGCACTCGTTCCATGCCGACGCCCTGGTAGTAGAGCATATCGCCCTTTCCGATGAGTTTCTCGGCACCCGGAGAATCGATGATTGTGCTGGAATCCACACGGTTGGCCACCTTGAAGGCAATCCTCGTAGGGAAGTTGGCCTTGATAAGGCCGGTGATGACGTCCACGGAAGGACGCTGGGTAGCGATGACCACATTGATACCGGCTGCACGTCCCTTCTGCGCAAGTCGGATGACGGAATTTGCGATGCTGCGGGAGCGGTTCTTTGCCTCAGGGCCCCCGCCGGACATCATGATGAGGTCCGCATACTCATCGATCACAACAACGAGGTAAGGCAGGAACTTGTGGCCGTCGGTAGGAAGCAGATGACGCTCGCTGTACTTCTTGTTGTAGTCCTTGAGCTGGTTCACGCCAGCCTTGCTGAGCAGTTTGTAGCGCTGCTCCATCTCCTCGCAGAGGGAGCGGAGCACCATCTCGGCATCCTTAGGGTCCTTGACGATAACCTTCTCTTTCTCCTCTTCCTCGCTGGCGTAGCCCGGCAGGCAGGCCAGATAGTGCTTGAGGAGCTTGCCATAGGCCGAGAACTCGACCATCTTAGGGTCTATGAACACGAGCTTGAGCTCGGATGGATGCTTCGCGTAGAGCAGAGAGTTGATGATGACATTCAGGCCCACGGACTTACCCTGCTTGGTGGCACCGGCCACGAGAAGGTGAGGCGCATCTGCAAGGTCGAAGACTTTCACCTGCTGGGTGATGGTGTAGCCGATCGCGATTGGCAGTTCGGCCTTGGACTTGCGGAAAGCGTCGTCGTCGAACATCGACTTCAGAGGCACGATGGACTTGGTCTCGTTAGGCACCTCGATGCCGACAGAGTCAGGCAGGTTCACGACACGAACGCCGGATGCACAGAGAGCCCTGGCGATGTCGCTTTCCACATTCTTGACTGCGGCACCCCTCATACCGTCGCCCAGGAAGACCTTGTAGAGGGTGACGGTAGGACCGACGATGGCCTCCACGCGGGACACCTGGATCTTGAAGCTGTTGAGGGTGCTGCGTATCTTGTTGTTATTGTTCTCAACCTCGGACTGGGCCACCTTGTGAACTCCCCAGGCATAATCGTCAAGCAGGTCCAGGGACGGAGCGCGGAAGTTCTCCAGTTCTGCCCTGATGTCGAACGGTTCGAGGTCTTTTGTGACATTGGTATTGATTCCGTCGCCTTCCACTATGGTTACTCCGGTGTCGGCAGGATCTGCAGTCACGCCGGCAGGCTCAGGTTCGCTGATTTCGCCGGTCTGCGGGTCTTCCACCGGCATAGGAGTCGGTACAACGGTCTCCGGTCCCTCTTCCACCTGTGGGCTGACCGGATCCTCAGTTTCGCCGTCCTGCTGCGGCTCGAGGTCGATAGCAGGTTCTGCAGGCTGTTCAGGCTGTATGCCATTGTTCCCGTCCTGGGGCTTCTCCTTAGGTTCGAACGCTGTCGCGAACCACGCCGAGAAGCGCTTGCTGACAAAGAGCAGCCAGAGCACGGTGAAAAGCGCGAACACGCAGAAAGTTATGATCCTGCCCACGAAGGCGATGCAGGCTGCCGATATAGCATATCCCATGCGTCCTCCCAGTCCGCCGCCGAAAACGGTATCGGGACCGAAAAGCGAGCTGAAATACGAGAACCAGGCAGAAAGCACAACCGTACCGGCCAGGATTACAAGCACCGAATAGATCATTCCTGCAGAGAGCTTCCTCATGAAGGTCTTGTAGCCGATATGGCCGACCAGTCCCACCAGCAGAAGGCTGGCCAGACCGAAGCAATCCCTCACGATGAATCCTCCGAAACTGTTTCCTGCCTTGTTCGCAAGGTTCTTGAGTTCGCCGACCTGGGCCGCATCGGAGGTCCAATGCAGCATGTATGAAATTGCAGAGATAGCTGCGGCAAAAGCCAGGATCATCAGGGCTATACCCGTTACTTTCAGGGCAATAGCCTTATCCTGCTCACTCATCAGAGGCTTCTTGGCAGCTCTCCTCTCACCTTTTTTCTCCGTCTTCTTCGCCATGGTTCCTTACTTTTTGCGGTTCTGATGCTTGTGTCTGTTTTTTCCGCTGCGATTCTGGCCGTTGTTCTGGTACTGGACATTTCCGACCTTGACCTTGTCATATTCGAAGCCATCCGGAATCACGATGCGTCCGTCGGAAAGTTTCTCTATGTCGGCGAAAATTGTCTCGTCCGAAACGGTGTCCTTATTCCACTTCAGGTACTGCATCCTCATGAAGGTAGCGAGGTTGCGCAGGAGGTAATCCTTGGTCTCGCCGTCCTCAAGGCCGGCAATCAGATCCACGTTAGCCTCCACATAGCGGCCGTAGTGGGATGCCTTCATCGGCTTCTTTTCGAGAGGAATGCGCTCCGGAAGCGTATCCATTGACTCTTTCTGAGGCATAGGGTACGGCGAATCCACATCAAGATCGAAATCCGCTATTATATAGAGATGGTCCCACAGCTTGTGCTCAAAGTCGTCCTCCAGGTGCACGGAAGGGTTCAGGAGTTCCATAACCTTCACTACGGCCCTGGCCTGTTCGTTTCTCTTTTCCCTGTCCTCAATGGTCTTCAGGTAGAGCACCATCTTCTGCACATTTCGCCCATACTCAGGAAGCTTCAGTGCCTTTCTGCCGGTGTTGTATTCGAAACCGGCGATCTTCTCTTCTTTATTCTCCATTATATTTTATGTATCCGTTTATTTCTATCTGTCCGCTGCCAGGCGCTCGAAAAGTTCGCCTGTCCAGTCTGTATTTCCTTCCGGGCACATGACCTGGTAGCCAAGGGCGGCTGCCGCAGCCACGTTCGCCTTGCTGTCGTCGATGAAAAGTATCTCCTCCGGCTTCAGCCCCTCACGCCTTGCCACCTGCTCAAAGATCTCATTGCCCGGCTTCATGCAGCCACAGGTGTAGCTGGTGTAGAGTTCGTCGAAGTACCAGCTGATGCCATGTCCCTTCCCGTCAAATGCCTCGCTATCAGCCCAATGCATCATGAAAGGGTTGGTATTGGAAAGCAGAACGGTGCGATAGCCCATTTCGCGGACCTTGAGGATGGCGTCCATATTGCGCTGAGGCTGCTCCAGACAATACCCCTGGATGGCCCACACATAGTCATCAAAGCCCAGTTCGCGTCCGATGGCCTTGTTCATGACAGCGATGAACTCGTCCGTAGTACCGGTTCCGTCTTCAATGGATCCGAAGATACCCGACTGATGGAAGGGGTCGATATACTCAGTCGGATCGGCCAGGCCGAGTTCCCTGAAACGGGCAACCGCCTGGTCATAGCTCTGGGAGAACACCACGCCTCCCATATCGAACGCAATTGTCTTTATCATACTAATCTTCGTCTTCTGTGTCGTCAAAGCCGAAATCGGCTGCAATGCTTTCCGCGATGTCGTCCGGGACATCGAACTCCAGGGCATCCCAGAGGTTCTCCATCTGGCGGCGGTCCTTCTTGGTTGGACGGCCCATTCCGCGGTCGCGCTTGAGGAAGAAGGTCTCGACAGGGGCCCTGAGCTTGAGCAGTTCCTCCTGAGGAGTGAGGTTTTCAGCATAGAGAGGCACCCTGGCAGCCCCCTGGCGCTTGTCCACAAGGTCCAGGACCTTATAGGTGTAGGACACCACCCCCTTGCGGGCCACGATGGTCTCCCCCACTTTCACAGGCCTGGACGGCTTAACGTCGGAACCGTTGACCTTGACCTTGCCGCCCTTGCAGGCGTCGGTCGCATCCGTACGGCTCTTGTACACCCTGATGGCCCAGAGATATTTGTCGATCCTGACTTCCACTCCTACTCTTCCTCCTTGTCCAGAGTCTCGACACCCTCGTAGTCCTCGCCCTCAAGGAAAGCCTCGGTGTCCGGGTTGATATAGTCGTCAGCCTCTTCGTAGAGACCTGCCGCGGCCTCGAGAACTATAGTACCCTTCTCTGCAGGCACCACCTCGAATTCAGGCATATCTGCAGGCACGAGCACAGTCTCGCCCTTGCCCAGGACAACCTCCTCGCATCCAGGAGCAACGATCTTCGCGCCGCCTGTGACGCACATGTAAACGAGGAATGAACCTGTCTCGGAGGTATTGCGCTTTACAGCCTCTACGAGATGCATCTCCTTCACGGTAAGCTCCTTGCGGTCGATGAGAGTCCTGCAAGGAGAAACCTCTGCCTTGATCCAGTTGGCCTCGTCAAACTTGCCGTAGTCGATGAGGTCCATCGCCTCTGCAAGATGGATAGGACGGGCGGTCTTAGGGTCTTTCTCGCGGCCCCAGTCATACAGGCGGAAGGTCATGTCGGAAGACTCCTGGATCTCTGCGATGAGGATGCCGCCGTCTGCCGCATGCACGGTGCCCGGCTTCACGAAGATAGCGTCGCCCGGCTTAGGCTCGATTACATTGAGGATCTCGTCTACGGTGCCATCCTGGCAGCGGTCGAAGAGCTCCTGTGCGGTCACATCGCGGTTGAAGCCGGCCCATACCTTTGCACCAGGCTGCACATCCATAACATACCAGATCTCAGCCTTGCCGAGGGAATCATAGCGCTCGATGGCAACCTCGTCGTCCGGATGGGCCTGGACTGAGAGCTTGTCGTTAATGTCGAGGTACTTGATGAGCAGAGGGAACTGGGTGCCGTACTTAGGGAATACAGTGTCGCCCACTATTCTCTCCATATAGGTCTCCATCACCTCTCCGATGGTGTTGCCTGCCAGCCAGCCGTTGGCGATCACAGAATCCTCGAAGCCCATGTCTGCAAGCTCCCAGCTCTCGCCGATGAGGTCGTCGGTGGTCATGACACGCTCGTTGCCATCCTTGTCCACCTCGACGAATTCCTTGCCGAGCTTCTTGATGAGGGCATTGCCGCCCCAAGGACGACGGGATGGGATAGGGGTGAATTTGATCGGGTATAACTGTTTCTTTTCCATCGTATTATATTATTTACGTTTTTTCTTTTTTACTGACCATCCGAAGCCGCCGATGAAACTGCCCAGGGTCCAGTATTCGCCGTGGGAGTAGGCTATCGGCTTTGCCAGCGAGAGGTCGAACCTGCCGGTCTCCGATTCGATGAGACTCTCGTCCACCTGCACATTCACCACCTCGGCGAGGAACATGTCGTGGGAACCAAGTTCCAGCACCTGGATAACCTTGCACTCGATGTTGATAGGAGATTCCTCCACCAGAGGAGCCTTCACAAGACGACCCGGGACAGGAGTAAGTTTCATCTCCTTCCATTTGTTGTAGTCGCGGCCGCTGCGCACTCCGCACCAGTCTGTGGCACGGGCGAGTTTCTCCGTAGTTATATTGATGACGAATTCACCCGTACGGGATATTATCTCGTGGGATAGGCGGCTCTTGCGTATGGAGACATAGCACATGGCTGGGTCGCTGCAGACGGTTCCCGTCCAAGCCGCGGTCATGAGGTTGTAATCTGCCTCAGACTCACCGCAGCTGACCAGTACCGCTGGCAGCGGATAGACCATTGTACCCGGTTTGAATTCTGCCTTCATCGTTCCTCTGTATTAAATATTACGATGCGTTCGATAGCCCTGCGGCACACAGGGCAGAAGCCCCCGGCTGCGTTGGTTCGCATGCGGCAGTCTTCCACAGGACGCCATACGCCCTTAGGAAGATAGCCTGCACCCTCGAAAAGTCCGACGCCATCGATGCCCACCATATCCCGCCACTTGGATCCGAAGTCGGCCTGGGTGGTGATATTCTGCTCCCATGGTTCCACATCGGCGAAATAATACGGATCTTCTTCACCCGCATAGGCATATTCGTCGGCCAGAGCACCGAAGGAGTGTCCGAATTCGTGGACTACTACCGGACGGAACTGGCTGTGGTGGGCCGTAGTCAGGGTATATGAATTATATATGCCTCCGCCGCCGTACACATCGGTGTTGGCGAGTATGATGATATGCTCGTAAGGCAGGCCCTCGAGCAGGTCGTGCATCTGGAAGATGGCCGAGGTCGTGAGATAGCGCTCCGAATAGAAGGTGTCGAAGTGGGAACTCAGTGGGGTGGACTTCCACTCGCCGCGACGGGGCACGCTGACTCCGCTATCCTTGGAAGGGGCAGCAACGGCGATGAAGTTGAATCTGTCCCTCATGGATGCAAACGGTTCGTGGGAGAATATAGCCTCCACGGCATCCTGGGCGTCTTTCTCAAAGACAGGCATCTCCTCCGCCGTATAACCCTCGGCAATTACAGCCACATCGATGACATCCCTGCTGTCGCCACCTTTCCAGATGTAGTAAGCAGACGGTTCAGCCTCGACAGTCCTCGCGGCAGCCTTGCGTATGAGAATGTCCGACGGGTCCACCGGATGTTCGAAGACTGCGGAGACTTCCCTCCTGTGATCGAAGAGTCGGATGCATACCCTTGCCTCGCGGCGCGGCATAGGCACCAGGAAACTGTTCTCGAAGGACTTGCGCACAGTCTTGGCTTCCGGTATGGCCTGCCATTCCTGGAAGAGGGTGCAGAAGGTATTCCTGTAGAGGGTGTCTCCGCTCTGCGCGTCCAGCATGCAGATCTCGCCGTTGCCAGCCACAGGAACATCCTTCATGTTCACAGTGCGACCGCTCCAGCCGTCCCAGGAGGTCATCCCGTGCAGGGATATGTCGCAGGTAGTGTCGGTGCCGTTGAATATGTAGTCAAGTCTTAGGGTCTTGTCCTGAAGACCCTGGCAGCAAGCCGTAAAGGAGACCATCATGCAGACGGTCAGCGAGCATAGTCTTGAGATTCTCATCTTTCCTCCTCCAGTTTTTGGAATTCCATGTTGCGGACGCCGTAGAGCACCCTGACGCGGTGCATGTCGTCCTTATCCGGAAGAGGAGCAACCACCTCCGTGCTGTCCTTGAGTTCCTCATTCTGAGGGATTGTGTCCCCGGCGGTTTCCACCTCTGCCTCTTTCTGGGTCTTGCGCGATGAGGAGCAGCCGACAGCGAAGGATGCCATCAGCGCCGCGCAGAGCCAGGAGGCTGTTTTCAAGAGTTTTCTTTTCATAATACAACTGGCAAATATACGAATAAATCCCAGTAATAAAAATAAGTATCGCACACGCATATGCGGGTAATATTGCCTAACTTTGTGTGCTCTATGCACTAATTTAATAGTAACGAAACAGATAGGATAATGGCAGATATCTCACGAAGACTTTTCCTCAAGGAAGGCATGGCAGGAATGCTGGCGCTCACGGTTGCCCCGGGGCTCGTTTCCTGTGAAATCAACGATGAAAAAGACCGGACCAGATTCCGCAGACTGGCCCCCGAAGCCGGCAGCTACGATGTGGTCGTGGCAGGCGGAGGCCCTGCAGGTTTCATAGCCGCAATCGCCGCCGCACGCAAGGGTGCCAAGGTCGCAATCATTGAGAAATACGGTTTCCTCGGAGGCATGGCCACGATGGGATATGTTGCCCCTCTGAGCGTATTCGCCTTCAAGAACGATCTCGTGATCGGAGGCATTCCATGGGAGTTCGTCAAGAGACTTGAGTCAATGGGCGGCGCTTTCATCGAGTGGCCTAAGGCCAATATCGACTTCGATGTGGAGCTCTACAAGCTATGCTGCCAGAGGATGGTGCTGGAGGCAGGTGTGGACCTGTATATGCACTCCACCCTCGTGGGCTGCGAGACCGAAGGCAAGAAGATCACCAAGCTGGTCATAGACAACAAAAACGGCCTGGAGACCATTTCAGGCAAGACTTTTATCGACTGCACCGGCGACGGAGACCTCGCATGGATGGCCGGCGTGCCTATGCAGGAAAACCCTGACGGCGATGTGCAGCCATCCTCATTCTGCTTCATCCTGTCGGGCGTGGATACCGACAGCGAACTGCTGAACAAGTGCATGTACCACAACGGCATCAACGGCCCGAGCCAGTGCAAGCCGGTGCGTGAGAAGCTCCTCGCGATGAAGGAGGCCGGTGCGGACCTGCCCGACTTCGGAGGTCCGTGGTTCAACAATGTGCTCCACAAGGGCAGCGTAGCCGTGAATATCACCCGCAGGGCCGCCGATTCCACAGACAACCGGAACTTCACCCAGACCGAGTGCGAACTCAGGGAGGACATCTTCAAGTTCACCCAGGTCCTGAAGGAGAATTTCAAGGAGTTCGCGAACTGCTATGTCAGCTCCACCGCCCCTCAGGCCGGAATCCGCGAGTCCCGACGCATCAAGGGCGTGCACACCGTCACCGCAGAGGAGTATGTGAACGCCTTCCACTATGAGGACAGCATCTCCCGCGGCATTCATCCTATCGACATGCATGCATCCAAGGGTTCAGCCCAGATGCGCATAGACCTGGAGCAGCCGGCATATGTGCCTTACCGCTGCCTCATAACCGAGGATTATCCTAACCTGCTCGTGGCCGGCCGCTGCATCTCGACCGACCGTCAGGCCCTTGCTTCCCTCCGCGTCCAGGCCAGCTGCATGGGTACCGGACAGGCAGCAGGCGCCGCCGCAGCTATGGCTGCAGCCACTGGCGTGAAGGTCCAGGAGGTCAACACCGAAGAACTCATCTCCACCCTCAAGGAGTGGGGCGCAATATTGTAATTACAAAAAATATGAATAGACTGATATCCAGAATCCTCATCCTGGCCCTGATGACGGGCGCACTCTGCTCTACCGATGCTTTCGCCATCAGCAAGAAGAAAAAGGCCAAGGCCGAGACCACCCAGACCGACACCACCAAGACCGCGAAGAAGAAGACCAGCAAGTACGACAAGCTGGTCAAGGGCAAGAACTGCGTCAGCGCACGCTTCGACGGGAACTCGATGGCAGTACACAAGGCTGCCGGAAAGGTCTATCTCGAGATTCCGAAGAAACTCCTGGGACGCGAGATGGTGATCGCATCTACCATCACCGGTACCAGCGCACCCGACCTCGCGTCCATAGGCTACAAGCCGAACGCACCTATGTACGTGAAGTTCAACCTTCGCGACAGCACAGTGCTTATGAACGAGTCTTCCGTACTGCCGGACTTCGACGAGAGCAACCTGGCCATGAAGAGGGCTCTTGAGAAAAACTCCGCCGAGACCGTGCTCAGCGCCTTCAAGATCAACTGCTGGAACAACGACTCCAGCTCCGTGGTCATCGATGTAAGTTCCATGTTTGCAGCCAACTACGAGAAGCTCGCCCCTCTGAAGAGCGGAACTTCCAGCGGCTACAACATCAAGGCCACCTACAACAGCGCCGGACTATCCGTAGAGCAGATCAAGGCCTTTGAGGACAATGTCAGCATCGAGACCCTGCTCAACTACACTGTCACTGCAGACTACATGAAGCTCATCCTCATCAAGAGCGACCAGCCTGTTACCGTGAAGGTCAACCGCACCATACTCCTCCTCCCGGAGAAGAAGATGCGCCCTAGGATGTCCGACACCCGCGTGGGCGTGTTCCAGGCCCAGAGGCAGAGCATGGAAGAGGGCCGCGACATGATCGAGCGTTACTCTGTGCTCAAGAGGTGGGATGTGCAGCCTGCAGACACCGCCGCATGGCTCAGAGGTGAGCTCGTCGAACCGGTAAAGCCTATCGTCTACTATCTGGACGACGCCTTCCCCGAGCTTTGGAGAGAGCCGGCAAGACGCGGTGCGCTGCGTTGGAACAAGGCTTTCGAGGCTATCGGACTCAAGAATGTGATCCAGGTACTGGACTTCCCGACAGACGATCCTTCCTTCGACCCGGACAACCTCAAATATTCCTGCATACGCTATGTACCGTCCATGACTGCCAACGCCATGGGCCCGTCCTGGTGCGACCCTGCCACCGGCGAGATCATCAATGCATCCGTGATCGTCTACAACGACATAATCCGCCTCGTGAACGGCTGGCGTTTCATCCAGACTTCCCAGGTGGACGAGCGTGTGAGGGGTGTGAAGCTGCCTGACGAAGTAGTCGAGGAATCTATCGAATACGTGATAGCCCACGAGGTCGGTCATACCCTGGGCTTCATGCACAATATGTCCGCATCTGCGGCCTACGATGTGGAGTCTCTTCGCAATCCGGAATTCACCCGCACCCACGGCACCACTGCTTCCATCATGGACTACGCCCGTTTCAACTACATAGCCCAGCCTGGGGACAAGGACGTGAGACTCACCCCTCCGGAGCTTGGCGAATACGACTACTGGCTGGTGGAGTACACCTACAAACCGGTGATCGAGGCCAGGACCATGCGCGAGGAAGCAGCCGTGATAGAGAAATGGGCCGATGAGAAGGCCGGCGATCCTATCTACAGATACGGGCGCCAGCAGACCATCTACCGCTACGACCCTAGCGCCATGTCCGAAGACCTGGGTAACGATCCGCTCAAGGCCAGCGACTACGGTATCGCGAACCTCCAATACATACTCGCCCACTTCGACGAATGGATGAACGATGACCTGGATCCTGACGCAAGCATAAGGGCCAGCAGGTATGAGATGCTCGTGAAGCAGTACGATCGCTACCTCACCTATGTGATGGCCAACATCGGCGGCATCTACCTTACCTCTGTAAAGCCAGGCACTGAGGGACGCACTGCAAAGACTGTGGACAAAGCCACCCAGAAAGCCTCCCTCAAGTGGGTTCTCGGCCACCTTAAGGACAGCCAGTGGCTCTCCGACAGGAAACTCACCGACAAATTCACCATGCGCCTTGAGACTCCAGCTATGATCAGCTACTATACTGCCCTGGAGCTGTTCGAGACCTCGCACAATGTGATGGTCTGCTCGGCTATTGCCGACAGTCCCAAGGAGGCATACACACTCAGCGAGTGGTGCAATGATATCACTGCCGAGGTGTTCGCAAACAAGAGAAACCCTAACGCAGGAGAATCCATTCTCCAGGGCCTCTGGGTGGACTATCTGCTCAGCGAAGCCACCAAGAAGAGCCAGCTCGTGAAGCTTGGAAGCAGCACTGCAGCAAACATCTCCGTGCGCAGCCTCGCCGCAGAAAGGCCTGAACTAAGCGACATGATCTGGCAGAACATCGACGCTCTCGAGGAGATGGACAGGGAGCACGGCTTCGGCTATGTAGCATCAATGATGGGAGACGATGTGTCTTTCGGCGCACCGGGATACGGCTGGCAGGGCAAGGTAAATGTCCGCACTGTGAACAACTCCAAGGAGCTCTACTACGCCCAGCTGCTCAAGCTGCAGCCTATACTCAAGAGTGCGGCAGCATCAGCGACCGGAGACGCCAAGGCCCATTTCCAGGCTCTCCTCTACAGAATCAATTCCAGCCTCGACCAGAAATAGCAAATGAAGATAATCAAGAAACTAGCTCTGCTGCTTTTGCTGTCCGCAGCCCTGCCTCTGAACCTCGCCGCCCAGAATGATGACGGCAAGATTTCGGTGGTGGGAAGCATATGCGACGAGGAAGGAGAACCCCTTCCGGGCGCAGCCGTGGCGGTAAAGGGCACCAAGATCGGAGTGGTCGCGGATGCCGACGGCCGCTACAGCGTCAGCATAAAGAAGACGCCCGACCGCAGCAGCTGGACTCTGGTGTTCAGCTTCGTCGGGATGGAAAGCAAGGAGGTCGCAGTGAGTGCCTCCCGGAGCCTCAACGTCAAGCTCAAGACCGACTCCACACTCGATGAGGTCGTCGTGAACGGTTTCTACGCCCAGGCGAAGGAGACCTTCACGGGCGTGGCCACAACCATCAAGGGCGAAGACCTCATCGCCATGTCCCCGACCAACCTCATCAGCGGCATAGCGGCCGTAACCCCGGGCATGTCCATGATCCAGGACAACGCACAGGGCTCCAACCCTAATGCCATACCGTCGATACTCATCCGAGGTGCCAACTCCCTGGTGACCAACGAGAGTGAGGAGGGCGTCAACAACCCTCTCATAATCCTCGACGGCGTTGAGATATCCATGCAGGACCTCTACGACCTGGACATATTCGACATAGAACGCATCGACATCCTCAAGGACGCATCCGCGACCATTCTCTACGGCGAGAAGGGCGCGAACGGAGTCATCGTGGTGGAAAGGAAAAAGACCGACATGGCCAAGATCAGGCTGAGCTACAACTTCGTACCTAAGTTCAGCATCCCGGATCTCTCGTCCTACAACCTTGCCAACGCCGCCCAGAAGCTTGATTTCGAGAGGCTGGCAGGGCTCTATGACACCGGCGACGGTTCCATGGACAAGGCCTATGACTACAAGCTCATGAACGTGAGGAAGGGAGTCGACACGGACTGGATCCACGCCCCGCTGCGCGTGCCTTTCAGCCACTCCCACTCCCTGATGTTCAGCGCCCGCGGCCAGAACGCCGACTATCGCGCCAATCTCAACGTGGCCGACAACTACGGTGTCATGAAGGGCGACAACAGGCGCAAGTACGGCATAGGCTTCCAGATCGGCTACCATGTGCAGGACAAGCTCACCGTGACCTTCAAGGCCAACCTGAACCTCACCCAGACCAAAGACTCCCCATTCGGCAACTTCGCCGACTATGTGGCCCTGAACCCTTACGAGCGTCCTTACGACGAGGAAGGCAAATTGATCCGCAACTTCTATTTCAATCCTTACGACACCTCGTCCGAAAGGCTCGCGAACCCGCTTTACGACGCTACCCTGTCCAGCTTCACCAAGTCCTCCGCCCAGAGTCTCACCGGTTCCCTGCAGCTGAGGTGGAACATCACAAAGAACTTCTATCTGACAGGCCAGGGCAACGTTGGCATGAGCTGGGGCTCATCCGACGACTTTGTTTCCCCTGCCGCAGCCCGCTTCGAGAACTACACCGACCTCGCCAAGAAGGGCCAGTACAGTTTCTCCAGCCGCAGCGGACAGACCTATGACGGCAAGCTGGTGCTCAACTACGGACGCTCCATAGGGCACAAAGGCACCATGTTCCGCCTGAGCGGAGGCGCCAACATCAAGTATACCCATAATATGATGTCGCGCGCAGTCGGAGAAGGCTTCCTCAAGGATGAGCTCTGCGACATAAGCTTCGCTATGGGCTACCCTGCCGGCGGACATCCAAGCGGCTCGGACCGCATCGCCACAGAGCTGGGCTTCTTCGCAAACGCCAACTTCAGCCTCTGGAACCGCTACTTCGTGGACGCCTCCTACAGGGCCTCCGGCTCATCCCGCTTCGGCTCCGAGAACAGTTTCGCGCCCTTCTGGGCAGTGGGTGCAGGCTGGAACATGCACAACGAGAAATGGCTGAAGCCGGTCAAGTGGATCAGCACCCTCACCCTGCGCTACAGCACGGGCTACACCGGAAGCGTTTCCTTCGACTATTACCAGGCCAAGACCATCTACGAGTACAAGGCGCAGAACCAGTATGTCACCGGCATCGGAACAGTGCAGAAGAGCATGGGCAACCCGGACCTCAAGTGGCAGAAGAAGTTCAACAACAACATCGGCATCACCGCAGCAATGCTGGACAGCCGCATCAATCTCTCCTTCGACTGGTACCACAACACCACCTACGACCTGCTGATGCCTATCAACCTGCCGCCGTCTGTGGGTGTGAGCACGATGTATGTCAACTTCGGACAGATCCGCAACCAGGGTATAGACATTTCCCTCTCGGCCCAGATCATCCGCAACAAGAACTGGTACTGGAACGTGACCTTCTCAGGAGGACATGTGATGGACCGCATCAACAACATCTCCACCGTGCTTAAGGGCACCGAGTCAAATGCCATCGGCACCTCCAAGGACGACACAATCACTCCAAAGCTGCTCTTCACCGAGGGCGGCTCACAGTTTGACATCTACGCCGTGCGCTCGGCCGGCATCGACCCTGCGACCGGCCAGGAAATATTCATCAAGAAGGACGGACGCTACACCTTCACCTACGACGAGGACGACCGTGTGGCAGTGGGCAATTCCAACCCTGCCCTCTCCGGCTCCCTGGTCAACACGGTACGCTACAAGGGCTTCACCCTCACCCTTACGACCTCCTACACCTTCGGCAGCGATTTCTACAACACCACCCTCCAGGGCAAGGTAGAGGATGTGAATCCGAAGAGGAACATAGACGCGAGGGCCTACACCGACAGGTGGAAGACCCCGGGTGACCTGAGCCGCTACCTGGCAATCAGTTCCAAGACCGAGACCCACTACTCCCAGCGCTTCATAGAGAAGAAGAACGAACTCTACTTCTCCAACATACAGTTCACCTACGACATCAATGCCCCATGGCTCAAGAAGCTCCACCTGAAGAAACTCTGCGTGGGCCTCGGAACCTCCGACCTGGGCTACATCTCGTCCGTGAAATTCGAGAGAGGCACCTCCTACCCGTACTGCCGCTCCCTCAACGTAATCTTCCGTCCAACCTTCTAAAGCCATGAACATGAAAAAGACATTGATTGCATTCATTGCTTGCCTGAGCCTGGCTTCCTGCAGCTTCCTCGACGTGAATCCGAAGGGCGAAGTTTTCGACAACGACATGTTTACCACGGAGGAGGGTTACGAAGATGCCCTCTACGGAATATACGCCGAGCTCGGCACCACACAGTACCTCTACAGCGACTATATGTACTGGGTGCCTGAGGTTCTCTGCGCCAACGAAAGCATCAGCGACAACGGCCTGCAGTACATGGCCACCGCCCAGTGGAACGCCTTCGGTGCGGTTGGCATCAGGAACGGCATCTGGAAATCCGGATACGCCGTCATCAACCATCTGAACAATATCATCGGCCACATCGAAAAGGGCGGCGAAAACGAGTTCCGCAACACACCTATATTCAAGGGTGAGGCTCTGGGACTCCGCGCCATGGTCCATTTCGACCTGCTGCGCTTCTTCGGTGCACCTGTCTGGGCCGACGCCTCCCTCAAGGCCAAGGCCATCCCGTATGTGGACAGGTACACCTTCTCTATCACGCCGTTCAGCAGCGTGGACCAGGTATATGACAAGGTCATCAGGGACCTCAAGGAAGCCGAGCGCTGCCTCGAGGGTGATGCCGCAAATATGCCGGAAGTCCGCGACAACGCTACCAATGGAGGCTTCCTCAGCTGCCGCATCGTCCATATGAACCTCTATGCAGTCCAGGCGCTCCTAGCCCGCGTCTACTGGTCCCAGGGCGACCTCGACCTCGCTGCGGAATATGCCGAGAAAGTCATTGAGAGCGGCAAGTTCAGTTTCCGTCCGAAGTCTGCTTTCGTGCAGTACGACAACGGAACCCTCGACCTCAACGAGACCATCTTCGGTATCTATTCCAGGGTCTCCAACAGCACCAACGCCAGCAAGTACGGACTCAGCGGCAGCAACACTTCGTTTACGCCGGCTTCCGACTGGAAGGCTCTCTACGAGGACGGATCTTCAAGCACAGGCTCCGACTGGAGGGAGGGTGCATGGTTCGACGGCACCAAGCTCCGCTACCTCGTGAACAACAGTTTCATCGAGGGCAGCAACAGCTATGCAGGCAAGTCATTCCTTGGAATCAACATTCTCAGGATCAGCGAGATGTACTACATCATGGCTGAACAGAGGATGAGTTCCGACCCTGACGAGGCCACTGAATGGTACGACCAGGTCGTGGTCACCAGAGGTCTCGACGCCCTGGCAGACAACGGCGTTACTGTCAACGCAGACATACTCTTCCGCGAGCGCCGCAAGGAGTTCTACGGAGAAGGACTGCACTGGCACGATATGAAGCGTCTGGGCAAGGATATTCAGGCTGACGCCACCACCATTCTGTCCGGCAAGGATCCTAACACCTACACACTTCCAATCCCGACGAGCGAGGAGGCGAACCGAAATGAATAGATATCTGGGACTCATAGCAGCGGTACTGCTGCTTTCCGCCTGCAACGGCACCTGGCTGAAATACGACACCAGCGCGCCCGACAGGCTCTACTTCAAGGTGGGAGGAGTCACCAACGTGCATTCCTTCGCCCTGATCGCCGAGGATGAGATCGAGGTCAGCTACCCAGTGCAGATTCTCGGAACTCCGAAGAACGAAGACCGTGTGCTTCCGGTGAAGGTTCTCAGCGAACTCAATGACGGAGAGACCATCCAGGTCGGCAGCGAGGCTGTGGCGGTCTGGAACGCCAGGGAAGGAGTCGATTTCGAGGTGGACGAAGTCGTGCTGCCTGCAGGCAAGGTTGCCACCAGCATAAATTTCAGGCTCAAGCGCACATCCTCTCTCAACGGAGTCTACAGGAAGATTACGGTAAGCTTCGAGGAGAACGGGAAATTCCTCCGCATGGATGCCGACAGCAGCAACCTCAAGCAGATCATCACCCCGAAGCTGACCTTCTACATGACAGACGGCGAACCAGCCTGTCCGGAATGGTGGAAGACTGCCAGCGGCGGAGTCGATTACGAATGGGGCATGTACTACGGAACCTACTTCCCTGCCAAGTTCCGCAAGCTGCTGGAATTCTACCACGGAATCAAGGATATCAATCCCCTGCTCTACGATGAACTGCTCGTGAAATACGGCGAAAACATCGACAAGGAGGGCCTTCCACGCAATTTCATGAGCACCCAGGACCAGTCCATCTGGGCCACCTACGTGCTGATTCCGCTGCACGCCTACTATCAGGAATATTACAAGGAACACCCGGAGAACGCGGAAGGCTTCGCCAATACGGGAGACCTTACAAACCGCACCTGGGGCGACCCGATGCGACTTCTCAGATAAGCCATGAAGACAAGACATATATTCACATATGCACTCTGCCTGCTGTTGACTGCCTGCTACGGGCTGAAGCCGGAAGAATATTCCCCTCTGGCCCCGATCGACTTTGAAGACGATGCCACGGAGATTGATGTATCCCTGGGCCAGGAGCTGGTCTACGAAGGCCTCCAGGTCAAGAGCAGCCTGCCGCTCAGCTACGAATGGGCCTACGGCAAGCGCAAGAACGGTGGTGATATCCACGAGATGGAGAGCATGGAAGTCATATCCACAGACCCGCAGATACGCTACAACTTCAACAAGCTGGGCCAGTTCGTGCTGCGCCTGAGGGTAGACAACGGCGAGAGCATTGTCCACCGCTACTATCAGCTGAATGTAAACTCCGGCCTGGACGAAGGCCTGCTCATACTCGCCAGCGATACGGAAGGCAAGAGCCAGCTCTGCTTTATCAAGAAGCGCTCGGAAAGCGAAATCGCGGAAGGAGCCCAGGAAATCTGGGAGGATGTGTTCAAGACCATGAATCCGGACGAGGAGCTCACAGGTGGCACAGCCCTCTTCCTCTCCGCCTTCAGCAGTGACGGAATCTCGTATAACCACCTCACCGTGGCCACAGACGATTCCCGGGGCAACATCTACGACATCGAGCCGAAGACCATGGTGAAGACCTTCACCACTCCGATGAGGGAGCAGACCGGCACCCACTGCCTCGCCTTTGCAGGCAGCCAGACTGCCAAGACCGGCGCCTACACCTTCATGCTCGGCGCGGACGGTCATGTCTACAGATATGATCTCTTCACCCCTCTCATCACCGAGAGGACCGACGTGTTTACCGCAACCGGAGGCGTCAGCGGATGCAAATCGCTCATCTACACCACCGGAAGCCTCAACCAGAAGTCTGCCTTCATCTACGGAGGCGGAATCTGCCAGCCGGCCACCAGCGCCACCACAACCCTGCGCCCTACCCCTGCGGGATGGAAGATATGGAACTTCTGCTGCGACCGCGATGCCAACAAGACCTATGTCCTGATGCAGTCCGAGACCGATGCCACCAGCTGGTGCATAAAGACTACCGGCGGCACACTGGCCTCCTACGAAGACGTCAACAGCTTCAGTGCCGGATCTGTAAACATGGCCAGGGACTCCAAGTTCTGCACCTCCCTCCACTCCAACGACGCCTACTACATATATAATGACAAGGTATGGAGATGGAGTCTGAGCGGACAGCCGGCCTCCAAGCCGACCTACACTTACCCCAACGGTGAGATGGTCTGCGACATAGCCACCAACTTCATGGGCAACCACGGCAATGGCAAGGAGGAGACACTGCTATATGTGGCCACCTTCAGCGAAAGCACCGGAAAGGGCAATATCTATGTCTACGACATCAGCACGGACACGCTCGTAGCCTCCTACAAAGGCATCTGCAACAAGCCCGTCCAACTGCTTTACAAATACAGAATCTCATAAAAATTGCGCAACAGTCATTCGATTTATGACTGTTGCGCCTATTTTGCTTCCAACAGTCACGCAAAACATGACTGTTGGAAAATTTTACTTGTTTCGGACGCAGCGGATGACCGTGGCGCCCTGGTGCTCAGCATAGACGCTCAACATCCTGGAGATCTTCGGATCCTGCTCGGATTCGGCCCTGAGGTTGTTCATGGAGCCGATGTGGAATTCGTTCACATAGACATAGTCACCTTCCTTGGTACTGTTCTTGACTTCCCTGTCCGGAGTCTGGACATAGGCCGACAGAGTCGACGAGATGTAGACATACTCGGTAAGGAAACCGACATAGGTACCGGAAGTCGTAAGGCTCCTGGAATGTGCAACCACGCCTGTGGTGGAGAATCCGACACTCTGTCCGTTCACATCGGTGAAGGTCAGAACCCTCGGGCGGTAGCTGCCATCCTTGACGAGATGATCCTCGCCGCGGGTGGTCAATTTCCAGTTGCTGATACTCTCGTCGCAGCAATCGATCAGTTCCTGATACTCGGCGTCATTGGCCATCCTCCACTTGTAGCCATCCTTGACATAGGTACATGGGTCGGAGGAAGCCTTGTAGGCGACATTGGACGGGGTTACGAAATCGTTTACCTCAGCATAGCTTGAGATAGTCACAGGGACTACATTGCCGGACGCATCCACTTTGTAGGTCTTCAGATCAGCAGCACCGACCTCCCAAGGGACATTATTATAATAGGTCTCGTCGAGAGTGTCGTTGTTGGTGTTCCACCTGTATGCAACAAGGTAGCGGGAAGTCACGAAGCGTTCATCGGGATCCACCGATGAGAACATGTCCATTCCCATCACCGAGCCCGGCTTGAAATAAAGCCCATGGTCGCCAGGCTCCGCAAAACCGTAGCCCTGCGTCTGGGCATCGTACTGCAGGTAGCCCTTGCTCCAGATCACGCTGAAGCCTTTCCTGGCCGTAACGGCAGCACCGGAAAAATCCAGGGTGAAACGGGAAGCACGGCCGCAGGTGGTGCGCAGCTTGGCCGCAGAAGTATTGAAGCTCTTCTTGAGAATGGATTTATCTGTGACCACCGTCACATCCAGCTGGGTGATATAGGTGTCGATCTCCTCGCCCTGGTTGAAGTGGGCTGCAAGGAAATAGACAGGCATCTTGCCGTCATGGGCAATCAGTTCATCAGCAGTCAGCTCGATCTCGCAACCGTAGTCGCCTCCCTCGTAGAGATCGTAGAGGGTGGTGCCATGATCCATGCTGCCATCAGCCTGCAGGTAGTAACAGTATCCGGAAGCGGCGATGCTGTAGCCCTTGGTGCCCTTGGCCATGGTGGTCGAGATGTTGATGCTGCGTACCTTCTCCGTAGTCCTTGGAAGTCCTTCCAGATCCATCTCCACCAGAGCGGTGAGAGGACGGAGAGTCATATGGGTTTCCTTGCTGTCGGCCCTGACGCTGACAATGCCTGTGGAAAGAGGCAGGGAGTTGGCATCATAGCCGGCAGTGAAAAGTCCCTGCTTGATCGGGGCTTCTGCCAGTACGAGTGAATCGCCGGCGTAGGTCGCCCCACCGAAGGTCACTACGAGGTCCACATTCTCCTCTTCGAAAGGCATTGGGAGAATCACCTTGCTGCCGCTCTCGTTCACCGAAACCGGACGGACATCACGGCACTCGGCATTCTCAAGTCTGTAGACATGGAATACATCTTCAGTGGTCCAGGTCACGGTCTTCACCTCCCCGTCCGGGTTGATGAAAGCCTTGGTGGCCGGGTCATCGATGCTGACGCACAGTTTCCTACCTGAGTAGGTCTGGGGCGCAGGCGTCTCCTTCACGCAGGAGAGGGCCACGAGGGCAAGGGCAAACAGCCCGAATCTTCTAATTGAACTTGCCATAGTCGTCATCTCCATAATTTACATCTCCATTGTCTATGCTGCCGTTGGCGAGAGGATCCTCGCTAACAGTCACGGTGCAGCTGACCGTTTTCGCGCCATCGAGACTCTTCACGGTAACGACTGCTGTACCGGCTTTGAGCGCAGTCAGAGTGGCTTTCGTTCCGTCAGCAGCGACACTGAGCAGTTCCGGCTTGTCCACGCTCCACTCCACTCTCGGGTCGGTCGCATTGGACGGATTTACAGTTACGGCCAGAGCGGCAACGGCCCCTTCGTAGAGGCTGAGAGTGGTCTTGTCGAGGCTGAGGGACTCCACGCTGATGAAGGAAGAATTCACCTTCACCTTGCACATGGCCATCTTGCCGCCGTCCACGCTGCTTACCACGATGGTGGCACTGCCGGGCTTGAGAGCCTGGATCTGCAGGCGGTTGCCTTCGGGAGTGATGGAAAGCACAGTCTTGTCGTCCACACTCCAGTTCAGGCTCGGATCGGTGGCATTCGAAGGGTTCACGGTCGCCTGCAGAGACGCGGCATCGCCCTCCGTCAGCTCAAGGGAAGTCTTGTCGAGCAGGACTTCTGTAACGTGATATATCTTCGTGGTCACGGTGACCTTGCAGACGGCAGACTTCGCACCAGCCTTGGCGGTTATCTTGGCACTTCCGGCCGTGAGCGCGGTCACGAGGCCATCGGCAGAAACCGATGCCACAGCGGCGTCGGAACTGGACCAGGACACTGTCGGATCGTCCGCATTGAGAGGGTTTACGGTAGCCTCCAGCTGGAAGGTGTCGGTGGTTTCCAAGGCAATCGAAGTCTGATTGAGCGAGACGCTCTTCACCTCGATCTTCTCCGGAACCGGCTCTGGCTCAGGTCCCGGATCCGGTTCCACACGGGGCCCGCATCCCAAGACGAAAGCTGCCGCCACGAAGGTGACGACAGCTGACTTGATATCTTCAGTAAGAAACTTCATTATTTGTTCTTGACGCAACGAATAGGAGTTGCAAATACGGCATTTGCAAAAGACAAAGCTACACGTCCTTCGCCATAACCGGAACTGAATGTGGTCTGAGCAGCAAAAGTCTGAGGCAGGGATCCCTTATGGAAGGTTGATGTCCTGATGTAATTAAGACCAGGCTTGTTTGCATACACATCCTGAAGGTCTGAGCAGACATTTGCTGGTCTTGCAATATTAGTTGAATATATACCGGATCCAACCATGCCAAGCTGCTGGAAATTAAAACCTAATTCATTGAACTTGCCAATTGTAGCATATCCTACGACAGCGCCGTTCGGCTTGCGTGCATTTGGATCCCAACAGTAAGCTGCAGTATTGTTCGTGTTCGTAATGCCCCAGAATGCATCAGCATTAGTAGCACCGCAAAGTTCGTAGACATCTGCATGAGTAGGGATATGCCATCCTGCTGGACAGATGCCCTGGCTGCCGTTGACTGCAACGGCATTTTCCTCAGTAAGCTCAGGCTGAAGCAAAGCAGCGAATGCGGTATAGAAGTAACCATTAGCTGCAATAAGCGCAGGATCTTTAGATGGAGTAGTTACAGATGCGGTGGCACCTTCTGCCACAGTATAGGTATAAGGGTAGAAAATACTGTTGGTAGGACCATTGCAAGGCTCGCCCCCTTTATCCTCGGCCGCGGTAACGGATGGATCATCGCTTACTGTGAAGCCTTCCGGAACGAAGCGGAGGTTCTCGACCATCCACACATTGGTGCCTATGGTCTTGAAGCCATAAGACGCACCATCATAGACAAAATAATCTGTGTATTCACTGAAATCAGGCTCATCAGCGGTAGAACGAGGACCGAAGGTAAATGAGCTTGAAGCAATCTGGGAAGCGTCCTTTGAGAAAACAACGCTCGCGGTATTGCCCTCGACTAGGCTGGCACCGGAGAAGTAAACAGTAACGATGTTGCCGTTTGCCTTGATGGAATCGGCAGCAACTGTCTTGGTCTCGAGGGCGCGGGTCTTAAGTCCTGCGACAACTACGCTTGCCTCGGCCTCCTCGGCAAGAGCAGCAGCAGCGCTCTCAGGAGTAACGAGGAAGTCCACGGTGACGGTAGGGTTTGCAATTACAGCAAAACGGCTAGGGAGGGTAACGAGGCCGTCACTGTACTCAGGCATGTAGACAACCGAGGAAACAGCCTGTACTGCATTGAGTTCCTTGGCGATAGGGAGCTTCACGACGGTCTTTGCCTCATCGTTGAAGGTAAGGATCACATAATCCTCGGTGATCTCGACAGAAGCGAAGAAAGCATCACCATCCTCGCCGGCGTCACCCTTATCTCCGGTGTCGCCTTTATCACCCTTGTCGCCGGTGTCTCCTTTATCACCTTTGTCGCCCTTGTCACCTTTATCACCTTTGTCACCTTTGTCGCCCTTGTCGCCTTTGTCACCCTTCTCACCATTCTTGATGGTAGCGGTGGTTCCGTCGGTGAAGACAATGGTGTAGCCGTCAGCAGTCGGGGTAACTGTCTTCACATAGACATTGGCGTCGATCTTCTTCTGAAGGTCAGCGACAGTCTTTGCGATGTCGGCATTTGATTTTTCGAGAGCATCGACGCGGTCAGAGAGTGCGCCGAGATCGTTCTTTGTTGCGCAACCGGCCACTGCGAGAACAGCGACAGCCAGTGCAAGTCCGTAGAAATACTTTCTCATAATTGTATAATTAGTTGATAATTTTCAAATCTTATTCAGCAAATATAGAAAAGCGGATTTTAAAATGCAATATTTTGTAGAAAAAATTGTACAAATACGGCACAATTATGCACGCTTGGTCCTTATCGTTGCCGCGTACGCACTATTGCACAGGCCGAGCACTGCGGACACGATGAAGAGAGTCTCGATTCCAAGCGCCTTCCATATCCATCCACCCAGCAGGGCTATGAAGATGGTAATCAGATGATTGACCGAGATGCCTGTGGAGATGGTCGCCCGCATCTCCTCCGGGCTGTCAGAGATGTCCTGCACATAGACATTGGTGGCCATGGAAGCCAGCGAAATGACGGAATCCAGCACGTAGTTCACACAGCATACAATAAACGCCACATGCATTGGGAAAATGTGGTGCGCGAAGCCGTAGAAGAAGCAGACTATCACCAGGATC
Organism: Bacteroidales bacterium; assembly: GCA_024398095.1. Taxonomy (GTDB): domain Bacteria; phylum Bacteroidota; class Bacteroidia; order Bacteroidales; family UBA932; genus Cryptobacteroides. The sequence goes on along the minus strand of JAKSJK010000008.1, from coordinate 2,968 downwards.
AGCGTGTCGGCGATCATGACCGGCTTGTAGCCTATCCTGTCGATGAGCTTTCCTATCATCGGAGAGAAGATGAAGCAGCAGATGGCAGAGATGGCGAAGAGAAGGCTTATCACTGCCGCGTCAGCTCCGTAGAATAGTATCAGCACATAGGGTCCGAAGGTGAAGAAAACCTGCTTGCGGGCTCCGTAAAACACCTCCAGCAGGTAGAACTTGCGGAACTTTTTCCTGAAATAGAAGCGGCTCTTGCTCTTGTCCGTCTGGCTCTGCCCCTTCATATTGAAAGAAACGAGCATCGCCAGCCCCATGCACACCGCAGCAGCGATGAAAGTCGGACGGAAGAGAGCCCTTCCGGCGAATATCGTAAATGCCGCAATTACAACCAGATATCCCACCAGGTTGCCAATCTGGTAGGTCGAATTCTGGTAGCCCAGGGCACGTCCGCCGAAGCCCGGCTTGGAGTACTCCAGGGAGAGGGTATTTTTCATGCCCAGCTGGATATGCTCGCCCATGGAATAGATAAAGATGACAGCGATCACCAGAGCCTTGTCCGCAGGTATCACTGCCTGCATGGTCATGCCAATGAACATTATGACCATACCAATCTTATACATCCTTTCTGCGGTAAAGGTGTAACAGATCGCAAGAACGAAGATCAGCAGCAGCCCCGGAAGTTCGCGGAAGAACTCGGCCACTCCCCTGTCCATCTCTCCCATCATCGCAGCCTGTGCGAGATAATTGTCAATCACACCCTTGTAGAGCCCGAAGCCGATTGCCGAAAGCAACAGGGAAAGGAAAAGGGCCTTGTAGCCGGAGCCCTCTTTGAAAATCTCATTCATAGTCCGTCCGATATACCCGGCAAATATACGAAAAATCGGACAGTCTACTCAGCCAGTTCGCCGCGCCCGCGGAGGATGTCACGCTTGAGCTGGAGGATTTTCTCCACACTCTGGTTGATGCGGGCCTCTGAAATATCGCCGTTCCTGACGGCATTGAGAACAGCGTTATAGGCTGTAGAAAGTGTCGGAGGCAGCAGCACAATATCCGCGCCAGCCTTGATAGCCTCAATCGCTGCATTGCCGCAATCAGGGAACTGTTTAGTCACTGCAGCCATTCCCATGCCATCGGTAATTACAAGTCCATTGTATCCAAGTTCACCCTTCAGTTTTCCTGTGATCATCTCGTATGACAGGGAAGAAGGACGTCCATCGCTGGTCACCTTCGGGCAGGTAACATGGGCGGACATTATCATCCTCGCGCCATTTGCGATGCCCTCCTTGAAAGGAATCATCTCGCAAGTCTGCATCTGAGCCCATGTTTTTGGAGCTTCAGCATATCCGGTGTGGGAGTCAGTAGCCGTGTCTCCATGGCCAGGGAAATGCTTCAGACAGCCTTCAACGGCATTTGACCTGAGACCGTAAAGGAAGGACGTCATCATAGCCGCGGCTACATTCGGATCTGTACTGAAGGCCCTGTCTCCGATGACGGTATTTGCAGGGTTTGTAAACACATCCGCGACAGGTGCGAAATCCAGGTCAAACCCGTACTCTCGAAGATATGAGCCAATGGCCTTCCCAGCTTCATAGGCAGCCGCGACATCTCCGGTATTGCCGACTGCAAGCATACTTGAGTACTTCGGAACAGAGAAGTTTGAATTACTTGCAATCCTGGCAACACGTCCTCCCTCCTCATCGACAGTAATTATCGGATAGATCGGGAGTCCATGGATAGCCTTATTGAATGCAATGATCTGAGACGGATTGAGAATATTATCCTTGAACAGGCACACACCACCGACCGGATACTTATTGAATTCTGTCAAAAGCGACGCGGAATAAGCAGTTTTTGACGTGCTGCTCAGATTCTCCGGGCGAACAAAGAACATCTGGCCTACCTTCTGGGCCAGAGTGAGTTCTGCAAGATCCGGAACGGAGTAACTCTCCTCCTTGGAAACAATTTTGAGTTCGTTTCCAGACGTTGTTGCCTCAGAGAATTTCAGATTGAATGTGTAAGCTACACCTGGCTCGAAGTCATCCTTGCATACAAATTTCGCAGAAATATCGTGTCTGGTAGTCTCTACACTTATGGTTACGACATCGCCACGCTTAAGTGTAGGAGCAACAGAAACTAGAGACTTGGCCGGTCCATCTGAAACCTTATGATTGCCATCCAATTTTACTTCGACTTCCGTAGCACCGGCGACAGACGTCAGTTTAAGATCGCTGAGGTTAAGATGGTAACTTCCTGTCAGGGGGCGCTCGGAAGAAATGGAATAACTAAGAATCGCCTCACCATCAGTGAGCGCCGGCAATTCACCCAAATCCAGATTTACCTTGATAAAACTGGTAACAAAACCCAGATTAAAGGCATACCTGTCTCCAGACTTTGTTATGGAATTTGTCGCTCTGATGTCAGCACTTGAAATAGCTGAAGGAGACTGGTTGCTTGAAATTGAAACAGGAACCGCGTATGGATCATTTGCTCCGTCCACATACGGATAATAGGCATAGCGAAGCACATCTCCCCTAGCCTGCGCACCTGAAAAACCAACCTCGGCTGAATTGACGGAAGTGGCCTCGAACAAAGAATTCGAAGTCACTTCGCCGAATGCTCCTACCCGGTCACCCTTATCCCAGGTCAATTTTACCACACCGGCACTGGAGAACGACGTCTGCTCCAGATGGGTTTTAGTCTGAAGGGAGCCGAAAGAAACAGCTTCCACATCCTCAAACTCCGCTAACGATATCTCATTTTTAGAGCATGAAAGCACTGAAAACAATGCCAATGCCGCAAAGAGAGGAAGAGGAAGAATCTTACGCATACTATCAGTTTTAGATCAACTATATCTTATTGTTCGGCAAGGAGTTTTCTAGAACCTCGATTCACCGCCATCTGCAGCAGTGGAGGAAGCTGCGTTGCCAGCAGAAGAAACATGTCCTATCGAACTCGCAGCAGAGTCTCGGACGCAGCG
>JAKSJK010000079.1 GCA_024398095.1 Bacteroidales bacterium | reverse complement strand
GTGCTTTCTCCGTTGATTATATCGGCATTTTCAAAGAAAATGAGCTCTTTTTTGTCATTCATTGCAAAATAGTCTTGAAGTCTGGCACAAATATAGAAGATTTTGAGTAAATTTGTAAAAATATATATACAATGAAAAGTACGAAGTTTCTTGCCTGTGTGCTCGTTGCAGCCGCTGCCCTCGATCTGTCGGCGGCATTGTCTGCGCAGCCGTCGGGCATCACAACCCACGAGGCATCCCAAAGGAAGCAATACAAGCATGCGGTCATGCTCTACGACAGAGGCATCTACGAACGTGCGTGCGTGGAATTCGAGCATCTTTCTTCCGAGTGCCCGGATGTAATGGTGGAAGGCTACAGGGTGCTCTGCGCGCTGAACATGCAGAGCGAGAATTTCAGCATCCTCGCCGATGAATACGAGCTGCAGTATCCTTACTCTGTGCTCCTTCCGAAGATCCGCATGCAGCACGGACTGGTGCTCTTCGACCACCAGGACTATGTGGGTGCGGCAAAGCAGCTCTCGAGAGTGGAGAAGTCCGAGGTTGGCGACAAGCAGCTTCCGGAGTATCTCTACAAGAGAGCCTACTGCGACTATCAGAACGGGGAAGTGGCCCGTGCTGCTGAGAGATTCCGCGAGGTGGACAAGCTCCCTCAGAACAACTACAGTGCACCTGCGCGTTTCGCCCTGGGTTACATCAGCTATGACTCCATGCGTTTCCGTGACGCTGTGAAGTGGTTTGACAAGGCTTCTCTCGATCCACGCTTCATCGGTGTGGCCGACTACTACAACATCGACAGCCACTTCAACCTCCAGGATTACTCATATGTGGTAAAGAAAGGCCCGGCGGTGCTCAACCAGGTTCAGGACGAGAGAAAGGCCCATCTGGCCAGGATCATCTCCGAGTCATATCTGGTGCTCGGCGACGTGGACAAGGCCAAGGAACTCTACGACAATGTCCTCAGCACAAGGGAGGCGAAGACCCGCGAGGACCTCTTCTTCGCAGGATCCATCATGTACGCCGTCCAGGACTGGAACGCCGCAATCGAGAACTATTCCAAGATAGAGGACAGGACAGACTCCCTGGGCCAGGTGGCCAACTACAACATGGCCTACTGCTACATCCGCACCAGGAACAAGGTTGAGGCTATGAACAGCTTCAAGGCTGCGGCAAGGCAGACCTTCGACAAGACCCTCCAGGAGGATGCCACCTTCAACTGGGCCAAGCTCGCCTTCGACCTCAACAACGACTCCTCCGTATTCAAGGACTATATCGAGAAATATCCGGTACGTGAGAACAACGACAAGATCTACAGCTACATAGCGGTGGCGGCACTCCGCAACCACGACTATATCGCAGCTGTGGACGCCTTCGACAAGATAGACGAACTCGACGACAACATGAAGCGCAACTACATGAAGTCCAACTTCCTGCGTGCCGCCCAGCTCATCGCCGACGAATCCTACCAGGATGCCATCCCGTACCTGAAGTCGGCTGCGTACTACTCTTCGAAGAACAGTCCTCTCAACCAGCTCTCCCGCTACTGGCTGGCAGAGGCATACTACCGCCAGGGCAAGTATGAGGACGCAAGAAATCTTTACACCGAGCTTTACAATATCTCCGCCCTGGACAGCATGGATGAAGGAAAACTGATCCCGTACAACATCGCCTACTGCTACTTCAAGGACTCTGATTTCAGCAATGCCATCAGGTGGTTCGACGAATACCTGGGCACCCGCAGCACAACCTACACCAAGGGCGCAACCCTCCGCAAGGCAGACTGCTACTTCATGCTGAAAGACTACCGTACCGCCACCGGAATCTATGAAGGCGTGGTGAACCAGTACGGCAATGTAAACGACATCTACCCGTACTTCCAGGCAGGTCTCTGCCAGGGACTCCTGGACAACACAAACCGCAAGATCGACATCCTCCTGCCTGTGAAGAAGGCCGATCCGGGTGCGAAATACTATCCCGAGGCCCTCTGCGAGCTCGGCAGGGCCTATGTGAAGGCTAACAAAATCTCAGAAGCCAAGGCCTGCTTCAACCAGCTCATGGATCATCCTGCCGACAGTTCGTTCTACGCCAAGTCGGCCATCGAGATGGGTATGATCGAGAGGAATGCCAAAAACTACGACGGCGCCCTCACCTGGTACAAGTCGGTGGTCGAGAAGATGCCGTTCTCTCCATACACCGAAGATGCCCTCGCGGCAATCGAGTCTGTATACGAGATCAAGAACGAACCAAAGCAGTATCTTGCCTACCTGGCCAGCATCGGCCGTGCGGGCATGAAGAGCGAGGCGGAGAAGGAACAGATGATTTTCAACGCCGCCGAGCAGCTTTATCTCTCCGAGGACTACGGCCGCGCGCTCAAGTCGCTCGAGGAGTACCTCTCCCTCTATCCGGGCGGAGCCAACAATTCCAATGCATATTTCTATATGGGCGAGTGCTACAAGAGCCTCGGTCAGAAAGAAAAGGCCTGCGAGTGCTACTCCAGGGTGGCGGAACTCGGTTCCGATTCGTATCTCGAGCTCGCGATGCTGAACTTTGCAAGCATTTCATACGGCCTGCAGCGCTATGAGGACGCATTCGGCGGCTATCGCGTACTGCTTGAAAAGGCCCGTATGGAAAGCAACAAGTATACTGCGGAAGTCGGCATGATGCGTGCCGCCTACAGGGCGCGCCGCTATGACGACGCAATTGCCGCAGCGAACGTAGTCAAAGGGGATATCCGTTCAGAGAGCGACATGCAGCGTGAGGCTGATTATGTGATCGCGAAATCATACCTCCAGACCAGCCGCCGCGACGAAGCCTTCAAGATCTTCGAGCAGCTTTCCAAGCAGCCTAAGACCGCTGAGGGTGCAGAAGCCCGCTACCTCCTCATTCTCGACGCTTACGACAAGGGCTTCCTCTCTACGGCCATCAACATGACCTTCGACTTCTCCGACGACTCCCAGGGCTACCAGCAGTACTGGCTTGCCAAGGCCTTCATCGTGCTGGGCGACTGCTATGCCGAGCAGGGCGACCTGGAGCAGGCAAAGGCAACCTTCGAGAGCATCCTCGCCGGCTATGACAAGAAGGATGACGATATCCTCGAGAATGTCAAGCTCCGTCTTGCAAAGCTTTAAAACGTGACCGAAATGAAGACTATCAAGAATATGATCTGCTGCGTGGCCGTCCTGACCGCGACCTCTGCAGCCTATGCACAGCATCTCGATCCAACCGTCAGCGTGACCAAGGATTACGAGGGCAAGCTCCTCGAGGTGGACAAACCTGCCATGAAGGTGGATGTGCCCGACAGCGTCACCCGCTTCAACCTCGACTTCGACTACAGCGTCCTGGATAATGGCTTCAAGGGATCGTACCGCTTTGTGCCGTACGAGCTCGACATGAGGCCGAAGCCGGATTCCTACCGTGAAAAGCAGCTCTGGCTGCGTGCGGGATTGGGATTCACCCTGCATCCGACCCTCGATCTCGTGTGGTCGCCGCGCATGAAAGGCAACTTCCGCATGAGCGTATATGCCCGCCACGATTCGTACTACGGCAGATATGCCTCCGTGGACGGCATTCTTGACGGAACTGTAGGCTCTCTTTCCACGAACGATCCTGTACGCAAGGCAGCTGCGTGGTACTGCGACAAGGATACGGAAGGCAAGGCGATCGCTCCGGTCGGTTTCGACCAGCTGACCAAGGTGGGTACCAACGGCCGCTACGACTGGTCGACCGGCTCCATGAGCTACGACGTGGCCTATTTCGGCGTTGCCACGAATGACAAGACCGTGTTCGATTTCAAGAAGAATTACAACGCCGGCGACATCAGGGCCCATGTGCAGTCTGTCAGGGATGATGCTAACTACCTGCTCTACGATGTGACTCTGGGCATGCGCTTCGGAGGTGAGAAGCTCAACGGACTCGATTACGCCGCAAGCTTCATCGATCCTTCATTCGGCGGCAAAGTGAATGAATTCGTCTTCAATCTGGGTGCAAGACTCGGCCCTGTCATCCGTACCGACCACGGCGTATTCGTGGATGTGGACCTGAACGCCATGACTTACGGCAAGTCCCTCCTGACTCATTCCGGCAACCTCGCCCTGACTCCGAAATATGCCTACAAGACCGACAGGATGAACTTGGAGGCCGGCGTGAGAGTGGACTTCTTCTTCCGCCCGAAGCCTGAGGTCAATGCGTTTACAGGTACAAAGCTGTACCAGGCAAAAGGTCAGATCGTCTATCCGGACGTGAAGTTCGACTATGCCATTCTGCCGGACTGGCTGGACATCTATGCGCGGATCGGAGGCGGCAACCATCCGGTGCCTTACTCGCACTACATCGAGCAGAATCACAACTTCAGCCTGGCATACAACTCCCTGAACCACTCCATCCTGGAAAATACCAACGAAGCTGCATCAGCTCTCCTCGGACTCCGCGGCAACGTGCGCCACAAATTCTACTGGGACATCGACGGCGGCTGGCTCTACACCAGGTCGACCCCTCTCGACGCCATTTACAACTCTCTGCCGACCATCTGGAGCGGAGACTACCATTGTGCGTTCGCGTCGCTTAAAGCCGGCTATAAGACCGAAAGAATCGATTTCGAGGGCTTCGTGGACTACAAGTGGACCAGCATCCTGAAGGATTACGGAAATAACAAGACCGACAAGGACGGCAATCTGTACTTTGTTCCAGGTGTCGTAGAGCCTATCCGTCTTCTTGTGGGCGGCAAGTTCGACTACAACTGGAAGAACAGGATATATGCCGGTGCAAGGGCCCAGATCGCCTCCAACGGGCGGGTTACGGGCTCGGATGCATTCATTCCGTGGTACTGCGATCTCGGACTGAGCCTCCAGTACAGGTGGAAGCCGCGCATCAGTTTCTGGGGAGAGGCAGGTAACCTGCTGGGACAGAGCATCCAGCATAATGTCGGATTTGCAGAATATGGCCCGAATTTAACCGTCGGAATTTGCGTGATTCTGTAAAATTTTTATTATATTTGTGCGCTTATAAAGATAATTGAAGATATGGCAGAAAACGAAAATCTGAACGCAGTGGAAAACCAGTATTCTGCGGACAGTATTCAGGTTCTTGAAGGTCTCGAGGCAGTCCGCAAGAGGCCGTCAATGTATATTGGTGACATCGGCGAGAGAGGTCTCCACCACCTTGTATATGAGGTAGTGGACAACAGTATCGATGAGGCTCTCGCAGGCTTCTGTACGCACATCGAGGTGTACATCAACCCAGACAACTCCATCACCGTAAAGGATAATGGCCGAGGCATCCCTACAGGCATGCACGAGAAGGAGAAGAGAAGCGCCCTCGAGGTTGTTCTCACAGTCCTCCATGCCGGTGGTAAGTTCAGCAAGAACTCCTACAAGGTTTCCGGCGGTCTCCACGGTGTGGGTGTGTCCTGCGTGAACGCCCTCTCCGACTTCCTCAAGGCAGAAGTTCACCGTGAGGGCAAGGTATTCACCCAGACTTACTCCAAGGGCAAGCCGACTTCCTCTGTCGAGGTTGTAGGCGATGCTGATGATACCGGAACAACCATCACCTTCCATCCGGACGGAACCATCTTCGAGCATACTGTCTACAAGTACAGCATCCTCGCTGGCCGTCTCCGTGAGCTCGCATACCTCAACAAGGGTATCCGCATCACCTTCACCGACCTCCGCGAGAAGGTGGCATCCATCGACGAGAACGGCGTGGAGCACGAGGATTACCGCTGCGAGACCTACTACTCGGAGAAGGGTCTCCGCGAGTTCGTGGACTATCTCGATGCCGGCGCAGAAAGGCTCATCCCTGAACCGATCTATCTCGAGAGCGACAAGGTGATCCCTATCGAGATCGCTTTCCAGTACAATACCGGATTCTCAGAGAAGATCTACTCTTACGTAAACAACATCAACACCATAGAGGGCGGTACCCATCTCGACGGCTTCAAGAGGGGCCTTTCAGGCACTCTCAAGGCATATGCCGAGAGGAACAACCTCCTTTCAAAGCTCAAGTGCGACCTCGCTCCGGAAGATTACCGTGAGGGCCTCACCGCAGTTGTCAGCGTCAAGGTGGCTGAACCTCAGTTCGAGGGCCAGACCAAGACCAAGCTCGGCAACGGTGAAGTGCGTCCTCTCGTATCCCAGGCTGTGGCAGAAGCTCTCGAGAACTACCTCGAGGAGAACCCTGCACTCGCGAAGACCATCATCGACAAGGTCGTGCTCGCGGCAACCGCACGTGCTGCTGCCCGCAAGGCACGCGAGATGGTGCAGCGCAAGACCGTCATGGGCGGCGCAGGCCTCCCTGGCAAGCTCTCCGACTGTTCGGACCGCAATCCTGAGCATTGCGAGATCTTCCTCGTCGAGGGAGACTCCGCAGGTGGAACGGCTGTCAACGGACGTGACTCACGCATCCAGGCCATCCTTCCTCTCCGCGGTAAGATCCTGAATGTGGAGAAGGCCCTCGAGCACCGCGTGTTCGAAAGCGAGGAAATCCGCAACATCTACACCGCACTGGGTGTGACAGTCGGTACTCCGGAAGATCCTAAGGCGCTGAACCTCAGCAAGCTGCGTTACCACAAGGTGATCATCATGACCGATGCCGATGTCGATGGCTCGCACATCGACACCCTCATCCTCACCTTCTTCTTCCGCTACATGATCGACCTCATCCGCAACGGCCACGTATATCTTGCAACCCCACCTCTCTACAGAGTCAAGAAGGGCAAGAACCAGGAATACTGCTGGACCGAGGAAGAGCGCAAGGCAGCCATCGTAAGAATAGGCAACGGCACCGAGAAGGGCGTGACGGTATCCCGATACAAAGGTCTCGGTGAGATGTCCGACGAACAGCTCTGGGACACCACAATGAACCCGGAGACCCGTCTCCTCCGCCAGGTTACCATCGAGAACGCCGCAGAGGCAGAGAGAACCTTCTCAATGCTCATGGGCGACGATGTTCCGCCTCGCCGCGAATTCATCGAGCAGAACGCTCACTTCGCAAATATCGACGCATAATATACTGTGTCTATATGACCACAGACAGGAGCCAGCCCGCTGCAGGGTTGGCTTTTGCCGACTAAAAAAGCAAGTATGGAAAAAGTCACATTCCCGAAAGACTACAAGCTCTATCTGCCTCTGCTGGTGCTGTTTGCAGTGCTGGTATTCCTTCTGCCGAAGACGCCGAAGTTCAGTTACGACTATGCCAAGGGATCTCCGTGGATGCACGAGAACCTGGTGGCTTCATTCGACTTCCCGATCCTCAAGACAGACGAGCAGATCCAAGCCGAAGTCGATCAGCTCGGCAGCCGCAGGATAAACTACTACAGGTATTCCTCAGAGGTGAGGGCGGCGGCCGAACAGCAGGTGTCAGACCTGGACCTCGGGGACAAATCCGGTCTGAAACCGGTCCTGGCGTCGGAGCTCTCGGCTCTCTATGAAAAGGGCATACTGCCGGACAAGACCGAAGGACAGAGCAACGCGGATGACTTCACCATCTATGTCCAGAGAGACAAGCGTGCAAAGCGTTATTCTGCGTCAGAACTGATGACTGAAAGTGAGGCCAGGGAGTGGCTGATTGCCGTTCTCGCCGAATCCAGGCCTTCTGTAAACGCTGATTCGCTTCTGCGCTCCTGCGACTTCGAGGTCAGGCCGAATCTGTTCTATGACGAGGCCTTCACTTCCATGATGCACCAGAAATCCGCCGATTTCGTAAGCCCGACCGCAGGCGTGGTAACCCATGGCACCATGCTGGTGCACAACGGCGAGATAGTAACAGGCGAAATCAAGCAGCTGCTGGACTCCTACAAGGTCGAATATGACAAGAGCGTAGGCTACGATGGCCACATCGAAGTGCTCTGGGCCGGAACAGCCCTCATCGCCCTGATCATCGTGATGCTCCTGTTCATGTCCATCTTCTACGGCAACCGCTACGTCATGAACCCTGAGAGCTACAACAAGTATCTCTACCTGCTGAACATATTCCTGCTCTCGACGGTAGTGACCCTTGTGATAGACAAGTATGCACCTAACTACATCATGATGGTGCCGTACTCCCTGTTTGCGATCTATCTGCAGTCCTTCTTCCGCAAGAGGGTGGTGATGCCGGCCTACATAACGAGCCTGCTGCCGCTGCTTCTTTCGGCCCAGAACGGCTCTGAGATGTTCCTGATGCATCTTTTTGCCGGAATCGTATGCATGTTCTCGTTCAGCTACCTGGACAGGGGATGGAAGCAGTTCGTCAATGCCCTGGTCATCTTCGTGGCCACTTTTGTGGTCTGGCTGGCCTTCAGGATGTACTTCGCGCAGCTCTATCCGTTCGACTGGAGGTCTGTGCTGATGCTCGGGCTTGCAGCCTTCTTCTGCGTGCTCGGCTACCCTGTGATCAACCTCTTCGAGATACTTTTCAACCTGGTTTCCAGCCAGCGTCTTACCGATCTGTGCGACACCAACAGCAACAAACTGCTGAGGGAGCTCCAGGAAAAAGCCCCTGGTACATTCCAGCACTCCCTGCAGGTCGCAAACCTTGCCGAGCATGCCGCGCGCAGCATCAACTGTGACGCCCTCCTCACCAGGACAGGCGCCCTCTACCACGACATCGGCAAGATCAACAACCCTATGTGCTTTGTGGAGAACCAGCCGGAGGGCAGGGGAACCTACCACAGCGAAAGAACCCCTCTGGAAAGCGCCAGAGACATCATCAAGCATGTGAATGACGGAATGGAGCTTGCCAGGAAGAACAATCTTCCGAATACTGTCCGCCAGTTCATCCTCACCCACCATGGCACCACCAGCGTGTCCTACTTCCTCGCCAAGTATAAAAACAGCGATACTGCCAATCCGGCCATGTACGGCGAGTTCTACTACAAGGGAACCCGTCCGAAAACCAAGGAACAGTCAATCGTTATGATCTGCGACACTATCGAGGCTGCCTCCAGGACTCTGATGGACTTCTCGGCTGCTTCTGTGGATGCCTTCGTGGAGGCTATGTTCAGGGGCAAGATGACTGAAGACGGCGACACCCAGGACCAGTTCGAGGATTCCGAGCTCACAATGGCGGAGTTCAAGCTCATCAAGAAGGCTCTGAAGGACTATCTGACTAAGATCCACCATGCCAGGATCTCCTATCCTGGACAGGAAAAGCCTCAGAAACCTGCTGAACCTCAGCCGCTAAGGCGCAAGAAGATATTCAAATTTTGATAATCCGCGGAAAATCACTACATTTGCCGCCCCTTATATGGCATAGCCATAAGGAAAACAAGCAGATAAATAAAAACAGATAATAAGAAATGAACACCAAAGTTAACAAGATTGACGAGCTCAATTCCGAACTCACTCTCTCAATCGCTCACGCTGATTACGCTGATTCAAAGAAGAAGAAACTTTCCGAGTATCGCCGCAAGGTTGAAATCAAGGGCTTCCGCAAGGGTATGGTTCCTGCATCCCTCATCGAGAAGATGTATGGCCAGCAGGTTCTCGTGGACGCTGTAAACGACCTCATCGCCGAGACTCTCAACAAGTACATCGCTGACAACAACATCCGTGTCGTAGGCGAGCCTCTTCCAAGCGAGGACCAGCCTAAGGTAGACTGGGTTGACGGCAACGATTTCGAGTTCAAGTTCGACATCGCCCAGAACCCTGAGGTCAAGGTGGAGCTTTCTTCAGCTGACGAGGTTACCCTCTACACCATCACCGCTACCGCTGAGGCAAAGAAGGAACTCAAGGAGAACCTTCTCCGTCAGTACGGTTCCCTCGTGGACGGCGACAAGGCTAAGGCTGACGACTTCATCATCGCTGATTTCCAGCAGGGTGAGACCACCATCGAGGGTACTTATGTGGCTCTCCGCAGCGTCGCAGAGGCTGTACGTCCTGCATTCGTAGGCGTAAAGGCTGGTGACGAGCTCAATGTCAATGTAAACGAGGCATTCGAGAACGAGTCCGACCGCGCAGCAATGCTCAAGGTAAAGAAAGAGGAGCTTGCAGGCATGGATCCTGAGTGGAAGATGACCGTCATCAACGTGAAGACCTTCGTGGCAGCCGAGGCTAACCAGGAGACCTTCGACAAGATCTACGGCGAAGGCGTAGTTACCGACGAGGCAGGCTTCGATGCAAAGATCGAGGAGCAGCTCAAGAACGAGTACGCTCAGGAGGCTGACTACCGTCTCCAGAAGGATATGAAGGACTTCCTCGTTGCAAAGGCAGCAGTCGAGGTTCCTGAGAAATTCCTCAAGAGGTGGATCTTCGTTGCCAACGATGGCAAGTTCACCATGGAGCAGATCGAGTCAGAGTGGCCTATGTTCATCGAGGACTACAAGTGGCAGCTCGT
>JAKSJK010000078.1 GCA_024398095.1 Bacteroidales bacterium | reverse complement strand
GAGCATTGAAGAAACCGGCCTCCAGGCTGACGAGTTGCTCTTCATAGACGACTCCACCCGCAACACTGAGGCAGCGAGAGGAGTCGGTATCAAAGCCGTGGACTATGTCCAGGGCAGCAGTCTGAGAGACGCGGTCGAAGCCGCTCTCTAACGGTGTCTGAAGGCAAGTTCTTTCTCAACATCATCAATGGTCACACCCATCTGTTCCATCAGGACCAGGTAGTGGTAGAGCAGGTCGGCAGCTTCGTAGATGAAGCGGTCACGGTTGCCGTCTACGGCCTCGATTATGCTCTCGTTGGCCTCCTCGCCCACCTTCTTTGCAATCTGCTTGACGCCCTTGATGAAGAGCTTGGTGGTATAGGAGCCTTCCGGCATCTCCGAGTGACGTTTCTGTATGACTTCCTGAAGAATGCGCACGAAACCCTCATCCTCGGGAGTATCGAAGCAACTGGTAGTTCCGCGATGACAGGTCGGGCCGTCAGGAATTGCCTTGATCAGAAGGGTGTCATCGTCGCAGTCCTTGTACATTTCCACAACATGGAGATAGTTGTGGCTGGTCTCGCCCTTGGTCCAAAGCGCTGAACGGGTGCGTGACCAGAAGGTGACCAGACCGGTCTCGGAGGTCTTTTTGAAAGCTTCCTCGTTCATATAGCCCATCATCAGGACCTTAAGGGTTCTGGCGTCCTGGATGATTGCAGGCAGCAGGCCGTCGCCTGTCTTTGAAAGATTGAAATCGCTGAATTTCATAAGTTTATCTCACATTTACACCAGCCTCGCGAAGCTGGAACTTCAGTTCTGGAATGGATATTTCGCCGTAGTGGAAGATACTTGCCGCCAGCGCAGCATCAGCCTTGCCCTCCGTGAGCACGTCCACTATGTGCTGAGTGTTGCCGGCACCGCCCGAAGCAATCACAGGAATGGTCAGGATCTCGGAGAGACGGGCATAGGTCTCGCAGGCATAGCCAGCCTTTGTGCCGTCGTGATCCATGGAAGTGAAGAGAATCTCCCCTGCTCCCCTGTCCTGGGCCTCGCGTGCCCATGAAAAAAGTTCCTTGTCTGTAAAGTTGCGGCCGCCATGGGTGGTAGCGATCCACTTTCCATCTACATTCTTTGCATCAATGGCGCAGACCACGAACTGGTTTCCGTAGCGGGCGGCAATGTCGCTGATAAGCTGTGGGTTGGCAATGGCCGAACTGTTGACAGAAATCTTGTCCGCACCGGCATCGAGCAGTCTGGCAGCATCTTCCAGTGTGGAAATACCGCCACCGACCGTGAACGGGATATTGATGTTGAGGGCAATCTTCTCCACCAGTTTCGCAAAGGTCTTGCGGCCTTCGAAAGTGGCGGTTATATCGAGAAAAACAAGCTCGTCAGCACCCTCGGCACTGTAGCGGCGCCCCATCTCGACAGCGTCGCCTACTTCCTTGATTCCCAAGAAGTTGATACCCTTCACGACCTGTCCGTCGCGAATATCCAGACACGGAATTATGCGTTTTGCGACCATCTCTCTATATCTTTAAGACTGATTCTGTTTTCATATATGGCCTTGCCTACAATCACCTTGCGGAGTGCCTTTGCCTCCAGAGCCTCGATGTCCGCCATGGATGAAATGCCGCCGCTGACGGTAAAGTCCACTGAAGGATATGCAGACTGAAGTTCCTCGTAGAGAGCAACATTCGGTCCCTGGAGCATGCCATCCTTGGAAATGTCGGTGCAGATTACCTGGCTGAGGCCATCCTTCATGAAATCCCTGACCTGATCGTCGATTGTGAGTTCAGTGTCCTCCAGCCAGCCTTTCACAGCCACCTTGCGGTTACGGACATCGGAGCCAAGGATCATCTTCGCTGCACCGAACTTCTGCAGCCAGGCGCGGAATTTTTCAGGTTCCAGAGCCGCCACACTGCCTATGATGCCGCAGGTGGCACCGGCGTTGAAAGCATCTGTGAGAGCCTGGTCGGAAGAGATTCCCCCGCCCCACTCTATCTCGATATCCACTGCCGACGCAATGGCCTCGAGAGTCTTCAGATTTGCAGGCCTGGAGAGTTTCGCTCCGTCCAGATCCACCAGGTGGATACGCTTCACGCCGCAGTCGGCATAGGTCTTGGCCATATCCACAGGGAATGCGTCATAGACTTTCTTCTGGGCGTAATCGCCCTGTGAAAGCCTGACGCAGCGTCCGTCGATGATGTCTATAGCCGGAATGATCTCTATCATAGATTTACGAAGTTTTTGAGAAGCAATTCACCCACATCGCCGGACTTCTCCGGATGGAACTGGGTGCCGTAGAAATTCTCATATTTCAGTGCAGCGCTGAACATCTGGCTGCCGTGGGTGCAGGTCGCGATGGTATCCTGGCAGAGGTCGGCCCTGTAGGAATGCACGAAATACACGAAACTGCCACTCTTGATTTCATTGAAGAGCTTGCACTTTCCAAGAGTCAGGTTGCCTATGCAGTTCCATCCCATGTGAGGCACCTTTGCCTCCGGATCCTCTGGAAAGCGGCGCACATGCGAATCGAAGATGCCCATGCATTTCACATTGCCTTCCTCGCTGTCCCTGCACATGATCTGCATGCCGACACATATGCCGAGCACTGGCCTGCGAAGACTCTTGATCACCGGTACAAGACCGGTCTTCTCAAGATTGGACATAGCCTCTGCAGCATTGCCCACACCCGGCAGTATTACCTTGTCTGCCTCAACTATGGTCTTCGGGTCAGCTGTGAGGACATATTCGCAGCCGAGCCTGTCGAGGGCGTTCTCAACTGAACGGAGATTGCCGCAGCCGTAATCGATAATAGCTATCATAGCATTCCCTTTGATGATGGAAGTTCGTAACTGAATACATTGCGGGCCACAGCCTGGCGGACGCTGCGGGCGAATGCCTTGAAGACAGCCTCCGCAATGTGGTGGTTGTTCTCGCCGTGAGCCTCTACATAGAGGTTCGCCTTCATCGCGGTGCTGAGACTCTTGAAGAAATGCTTGAACATTTCAGTAGGTACGTCACCGACATATTCGCGGGTGAACTCAACGTCCCATACCAGTTCGGCACGGCCGCCGAAGTCCAGCAGCACGATGGCGCGGGACTCGTCCATAGGCAGGGCGAAACCGTAGCGGGCAATGCCGGCCTTGTTGCCGAGGGCCTGGGCCACAGCCTCGCCGAGAGCGATGCCCACATCCTCCATGGTATGGTGCTCATCCACTTCCAGATCGCCCTTGCAGGTAGCCACAAGGGAGATTCCTCCATGGTGTACGAGCTGGTCGAGCATATGGTCGAAGAACTTCAGCCCCGTATCGATGCGTGACTCGCCCTTGCCGTCCAGATCCACCTTTATATATATGTCTGTCTCCTTGGTCTTGCGGGCCACGACTGCAACCCTCTCGGTGCTGCGGATGGTCTCCACGACCTTTCTCCACGACTCTGCAGGAGAGTTCACATCTATGCGAAGCCCCTGTGCACCGAGGTTCTCGGCGAGTTTCATGTCGGTTTCACGGTCTCCGATCACGAAACTGCCGGCAAGATCGTACTCCCCGGAGAGATACTTGCCGAACATGCCGATGCCAGGCTTGCGCTCCGGCGAGTTGTCTGCCGGGAAATGCCTGTCAATGAGCTGGTCATCGAACCTCACGCCCTCCCCCTCGAGAGTTTCCAGCATGAAGTTGTGGGTTGGCCAGAAGGTATCCTCTGGATAGCTGTCGGTACCGAGTCCGTCCTGGTTGGTTGCCATGACTATCTCATAGCCAAGTCCCATCAAGTCCTTCATGGCGCCGATAGCCCCCGGAACAAAATGGAGTTTGTCCCAGCTGTCAACCTGCTCATTCTGCTCGATTGGCGGTTCCGTGATGATTGTGCCGTCACGGTCGACGAATATCACTTTCTTCATAACTTGCTCATCAGTTCTATGAGTTTCACATTCTCCTCCGGAGTTCCGATGGTTATCCTCAGACAGTTCTTGCAGCCTGCCACCCTGTTGCGGTTGCGGACAATGATACCGCCCTGGATGAGGCTCTCATATGCCGCGTCGGCGTCGTCCACCTTCACCAGCAGGAAGTTAGCATCACTCGGGTAGACCTTCCTGACACCAGGCAGAACCTTCAGCGCCGCAGCCACCTTGGATCTCTGCTCCACGATCTCAGCCACCTGAGCATCAATCGGGTTCTGAAGCATCTCCAGCACGGTTTCCTGAGCAGCCTTGTTGATGTTGTACGGATACTTCACCATGGACATCAGCGAGATGATCCTCTCCGTTGAAAATGCCATACCCAGACGCAGGGCAGCCATTCCGCGGGCCTTGCTGAGGGTCTGCAGCACGATTATATTTCCGGCCTCTACGGCCTTGCCGATCAGAGACGGAACGCTGCAGAAATCGATATATGCCTCATCGACGACCACGATGCCGTCGAATCGGTCAGCCAGTTCCTGCACCTGTTCATTGGTAAAGGCATTGCCGGACGGGTTATTCGGAGTACAGAGGAATATAGCCTTGGTATTCTCGTCCGCAGCAGAGAGCAAAGCCTCCACGTCAAGCTCGAAGTTCTCTCCCAGCTGTACCTTGCGGACTTCGATGTCATTGGTAGCGGCCGCAACCTCGTACATTCCATAGCTAGGAGATATGGCGACCACATTGTCCACACCAGGGACACAGAACACCCTGAACACGAGATCTATAGCCTCGTCGCTGCCGTTGCCCAGAAAGATATTTGCCGACGGAACTCCCTTTATCTCGCTCAGACGGGCCTTGAGAGCCTTCTGGTGAGGATCGGGATAGCGGTTCCAGCCGTTCTCGTATGGACTTTCATTCGCATCCAGGAACACTCCCAGAGGTCCCTGGTAATCGTCCCTGGCCGTGCTGTACGGACAGAGAGCAGCGATGTTTGGGCGGATGATTGATTCTATCGATTTCATTATTTGCGCACCTTTACTGCGTTTGCATGAGCCTGCAGCCCCTCGGCCTCGGCCATTTCGACTATCGTCTTGGAAAGCCCCTGAAGGCCTTCCCTGGTAAGTTCCTGATAGGTTATCTTGCGGATGAAACTGTCGATGTTCACGCCGCTGAAGGCGCGTGACCAGCCACAGGTAGGCAGGGTATGGTTGGTACCGGAAGCATAGTCGCCGGCACTCTCCGGAGAGAAGTTGCCGAGGAAGATACTGCCTGCAGAAACAATCCTGTCGGCTATCTGCCAATAGTCCTTCATGGATATGATCAGATGTTCGGAGCCATAGGCATTTGCGAAGTCTACGATATCTTCAACACTGCTGAACACCAGGGCGCGGCTCTTCTCCAGGGCCCTCTCCACAAAGTCAGCCCTTCCGAGCACGGCCGTCTGCTTCTCAACCTCCTCACACACCGCATCGGCAATATCCTTGGAAGTGCAGACCAGCATCACCTGGCTGTCTGCCCCATGCTCCGCCTGGGAAAGCAGGTCGGCCGCCACATAGGCGGGAACAGCTGTCTCATCTGCCAACACCATCACCTCTGACGGACCAGCAGGCATGTCGATGGCCACTTCCCTATTGCCGAGCAGCTGCTTCGCGGTGGTCACATACTGGTTGCCCGGGCCGAAGATCTTGTCCACCTTCGGGATGCTGACGGTACCGTAAGCCATGGCCGCAACCGCCTGGGCGCCGCCCACCTTGAAAACCTTGTCCACCCCGCAGAATGAAGCGGCGTAGAGCACTTCCGGAGCCACCTTTCCGCTGGTCCGGCTGACAGGAGTGCAAAGCACGAGCTCCGGGCAACCGGCCACCTTTGCAGGAATCGAAAGCATCAATACGGTAGAAAAGAGAGGGGCTGTGCCGCCCGGAATGTAGAGACCGACCTTGCCAATCGCCACCGGTTTCTGCCAGCAGCGCACCCCAGGGGCGGTTTCCAGACAAACCGGAGAAGGCATCTGAGCCTCATGGAAGGCCCTTATATTCCTGGCTGCAGCCGCAATGGCGTCCTTCACCTCCTGGCTGACCTTGGCGGCAGCCTCCGCGAATTCGGCCTCGCTCACGAGGAGTTCCCCCATCTCGACGCCATCGATTTCACGCGACAGCGCACGGATAGCCTCGTCCCCGTCGGCCTTTACCCTGGCAACGATTTTCTCCACCCTTTCGCGCACCACCGGGTTGTCGCTCGACGGACGCAGGCAAAGCTCGCTCCAGCTCTTTCTATCTGCTTCTATATAGACTTGCATATCAGTTTAAAGAATGATCTTGTCCACATTCAGTACGAGAATACCCTCTGCGCCAATCTCCTTGAGCTGTCGCACCTTCTCCCAGAGGTCTTTGTTATCCACGACAGAGTGGAGTGAACACCAGCCCTCGTCGGCAAGAGGCAGCACGGTAGGGCTTCGCATGGCAGGAAGGATGCGGATGGCTTCTTCAAGCGCAGACTTCGGCAGGTTCATAAGGAGATATTTCTTTCCACGGCTGATCCTGGCGGACTCAAGACGGAACTGGATCTCGGCGAGGATGGACTGTTCCTCCTCGGAAAGATTGCCTCCGGAGATAAGCACGGCCTCGGATTCGAAGACGACCTCTACCTCCTTGAGGTTGTTAGCCACAAGCGTACTGCCGGAAGAAACAATATCGAAAATAGCGTCGGCGATGCCGGCTGCAGGAGCGATCTCCACAGAACCGGTAATCACCTCGATTGTGGCGCTTACGCCTTTGGAATCAAGGAATTCCTTCAGGATCTTAGGATAGGAGGTTGCTATCTTCTTGCCCTCGAAGTATTCCACGCCGGTGTACTCTACCGCCTTTGGAATCGCAAGGCTGATGCGGCATGCGCCGAAACCGAGTTTCTCCACAACCTGCACATCGTAGCCCTTCTCTGCAACTTCATTAAGGCCCACGATACCGAGGCTGGCAGAACCGTTGGCAACCACACCGGGGATGTCATCGTCGCGCAGGTACAGCATTTCAACCGGGAAGTTTGCCGCCTTCGACAGATATTTTCTCTTGGAATCATCGATATTGATTCCGATTTCCTTCAGCATTGCAGTACTCTCTTCGTTGAGTCTGCCTTTCGACTGGATTGCAATTCTAAGCATGATATCGTTCTTTTTACATTTTCAAAAAAAATAAGGCTCACCACATATGGGTAAGCCTCTGTATATCCGTCCGCAACAACGCACCAGGAACCTACCCTATCTTGAGATATGGTGGTGATGATGGGTATGGATGCGTACAACTGTCATAATGCTGATACAAATATAGCAAATAATTCTTAAATGCAATGCTTTTTATTTCCAACACTCAGTATCTGCCTCTATTTCAGGGATAGTCGAGGATTTATAGACCGGATCCCTGCCTGCCTTCCTCTGTTTCTGATAGTCGTCAAGCAGACGTACCGCATACTTGCCAAGCAGCAGGATGGCCGTAAGGTTGCACAGGGTCATGATTATCATGGAAAAGTCCACCATCGCCCAGACGACGTCTATCGCCATCATCGAGCCGACGAAAATCATCACTCCGAGAGCCACACGGTAGCCCAGGATGACCTTTGAAGTATGTTTCGAGCCGTTGCAGAGGAAGGTGAGGTTGGACTCGCCATAGTAATAGTTGCCGATGACGGTCGAGAAAGCGAAGAAGAAGATGC
Source organism: Bacteroidales bacterium (assembly GCA_024398095.1). Classification (GTDB taxonomy): domain Bacteria; phylum Bacteroidota; class Bacteroidia; order Bacteroidales; family UBA932; genus Cryptobacteroides. Next base: position 3,231 of record JAKSJK010000078.1, on the reverse strand, counting down.
AGATCGCTATTATGTACTTGCCGGCAGGGCCGATGTGGTGCGACAGGGCCATCTGAGTAAGCTCAACGCCATTTGCGCCGCAGTCATAGAGACCGGAGCACATGATGATGAAAGCGGTGCAGGAGCAGATAACCAGGGTGTCGGTAAAGACACCGAGAGTCTGTACGAGCCCCTGCTTGACCGGGTGGCTGACCTCTGCAGTTGCAGCGGCGTTAGGGGCACTTCCCTCGCCTGCCTCATTGCTGAAGAGACCCCTCTTGAAGCCCATGAGTATAGCCATGCCCACAGCTCCTCCAGCCGCCTGCTTGATTCCGAACGCAGACTTAACGATGATCAGAAGTGCCTCCGGGATGGCTGTGATATTGGTTACAATCACCCACAAGGCTATGCAGAGATAGGATATGGCCATGAAAGGAACGATCACCGAGCAGACCTTGGCGATGCGTCTGATGCCTCCGAAGATCACGCACATCGAGAGCACGGTCACCACTACAGCCATAACCGTGTGATTGATTCCGAAGGCTGAAGAGAATGCCGAAGATATGGTGTTTGCCTGGACCATATTGTTGGTGAAGCCGAACTGCGCCATCACCGCTACGGCAAAAATCACTGCGAACCAGCGTTTCTTGAGAGCCTTGGTGATATAGTAGGCAGGACCTCCGATGTAGGAATCCTTGCCCTTTATCTTGAAAAGCTGGGCGAGGGTACACTCCACAAAGGCATTCACACTTCCGATGAGAGCCATGACCCACATCCAGAAAACTGCGCCCGGACCTCCGACCACGATCGCCGTAGCGACTCCGGCCAGGTTGCCGGTGCCTACTCTGGACGCAAGCGAGACTGCGAATGCCTGGAAGCTGCTCACCCTCCTGCGCGCCTTCGTTGCACCTTCGCTGCTGACCAGCAGACGGCACATTTCGCCTATCATGCGGAACTGTACGCCTCTGGTGCGGATGGTGAACCATAAACCTGTAATGGAAAGGAGGACAACCATGACGGTTGCCATAGGATCATTGATTGCGTTCAGGAAGTCTGCTATTGCTTTCTGTACCATTGGGGAGGGATTTAATTTGCGAATATAAGCTTTTTTTCGCGAGCATAGGTAAAAATTGTTATCTTCGCAATTCATTATTTTATTATAACGGACTATGTTAAGCAGACAGGTAGCAGCAAAGCTTGCTGAAAAAGAGACCCCATTCTATTTCTACGACATCGATCTTCTCCGCCAGACCCTCGACAGCGTGGTCTGGGCGGCTTCGAAATATAACTTCAAGATACACTACGCGATCAAGGCCAACTATGATCCTCGCATTCTCCAGATTATCAAGGAATACGGCCTCGGTATCGACTGCGCCAGCGGCAACGAGGTAAGGTGCGCCATCGAGGCAGGTTTCGATCCACAGTCCATCGTCTACGCAGGTGTGGGCAAGAAGGACAAGGAGCTCCGCTATGCCATCGAGCAGGGCATTTTCGCCATAAACTGCGAGTCCCTCCAGGAAATCGAGGTGCTCAACGGCATCGCTGCTGAGATGGGCAAGGTGGTGAACATCGGACTCCGCGTAAACCCGGACATCGACCCTAAGACCAACCATTGCATCGACACAGGCCAGGCCGACTCGAAGTTCGGCATCTCCTACGAGAAGGTGCTCGAGCAGGCAGAATGGATCCAGAGCCTCAAGAATGTCTGCGTGAAAGGCATGCACCTCCACATCGGTTCACAGATCCGCGAGCTCCATGTCTTCCAGTACCTCTGCGACAAGGTCAATGTAATCACCGACAACCTCGTCCAGAAGGGCTTCCAGCTCGATTTCGTAGACGTCGGCGGCGGTCTCGGCATCAACTACGACATGCCTGAGAACGAGCCGGTTCCTAACTTCGCATCCGTGTTCGCGATCATCAACGGCAACCTCAAGGTAGGAGGCCGCGAGATCCATTTCGAGTTCGGACGTTCCATCGTCGGCGAGTGCGGCGAGCTTATCACCAAGGTACTCTATCGCAAGGACACCGCCACAGGACGCCGCCTCGTGATCGTGGACGCATCCATGACCGAGCTTATCCGTCCTATGCTTTACGGCGCATACCACGACATCGAGAACCTCACTTCTACAGAAACCAAGCACGAGAAATATTCAGTCGTAGGCACAGCCTGCGAGTCCACCGACGTCTTCAACGAGAGCCTCACCCTTCCGAAGACAGTGCGCGGTGACATCCTGAGCATCAAGTCTGCAGGTGCATACGGTATGTCAATGGCATCCCGCTACAACCAGCACGACCTGCCTGGAGCAGTTTATTCAGACGAATTGTAAACCATATAACCATGAAAACAAGCAGACTCCTGGCGTTTGCCGCACTGGCCAGCCTCGCGCTGACTGCATCCACCTGCAAGAAGGATAACATCCCGACTCCGCCGACTCCTCCACAAAAGGAAGATCCAACCCCTGGACCGGAAACCGACCTTGACACTATCAGAGTGATGCAGTTCAATATTCTCCAGGCCACCTCTGAGACAGCAGGCCACGAGTGGGCAACGGTTCGCAAGCAGCCATGCATCAACATGTTCAAGGACAAGGATCCGGACATCGTATGCGTGCAGGAGTCCCGCAAGACCCAGTGCAATGATCTCGCAGCCGCACTGCCTCTCTACGGCCAGATCAAGCATCCGAAGGACAATATCGAGTCCAACGGCGGCCAGCGCAACCTGATCATGTACAAGAGCGCCGACTGGACCCCTGTGAAGTGGGACAAACTCTGGTTCAGCGTAGACCGCACAGCGACCGGAGACAGATTCGGAGATGCCGCGACAACCCCGAAGATGCTCATGTACGCAGACCTGATGCACAAGTCCAGCAAGAAGCACATGTGGGTTTTCGACGCGCATTTCTTTGCAAACTGCGACAATCCGGCTTCCCGCGACAGCTGCGTTAAAATCACCCTCAATACCATTCAGAAAGTGGTTCCTGAAGGCGTTGCCTGCGTATTCTGCGGTGACCTCAACATCAACTACATGGATTCAGCAATGCTCATCAAGCTCAAGCCTCTGATGAACTACATGGATTGCGCATCCCTCAAGTGCAAGATCACCGACGGACCTACCCAGGTAACCTACAACAAGTTCACCCCGACCTACACCAAGGTCCTGGACTACATCTTCTACAAGAATGCAGTCGGCCTGGAGTACCACGTGGTCAACAGCAAAGACTACGGAACAGACTTCATCTCTGACCACTACCC
>JAKSJK010000077.1 GCA_024398095.1 Bacteroidales bacterium | reverse complement strand
AAATCATGCACGCAGTGCAGTACATGGTGGAGCACCCTGAATTCAAGCACCCGGAAATCAGGATAGGCTTCACCCCTGACGAGGAGATCGGACGCGGAGTGGTCAAGTTCGACGTAAAGAAATTCGACGCAGACTTCGCCTATACAATGGACGGCGGAGCAATCGGAGAATTGGAATTCGAGAACTTCAACGCTGCAGCCGCTACCGTACATATCCAGGGCCGCAACATCCACCCGGGCTACGCCAAGGGCAAGATGAAGAACGCCATCCACATCGGCATGGAACTCAATTCCCTACTCCCTGTGGAGCAGCGTCCTGAATATACAGAAGGCTACGAAGGTTTCTTCCATCTCATCAACTTCAAGGGTACAGTAGAAGAGGCCACATTCTCTTACATCATCCGCGACCACGACATGGCTCTTTACGAGCGACGCAAGGAAGTGATGCAGGAGTGCGTGGACTTCATAAACAGGAAATACGGCGAAGGCACCGCGTGCGTCGAGATCCGCCACCAGTACTACAACATGCGCAAGGAGGTCGAGCCTCACTTCCACATTGTCGAGAAGGCGATCAAGGCCATGGAGATGAACGGCATCAAGCCGAAGATCCAGCCTATCCGCGGCGGCACAGACGGAGCAAACCTCTCATTCATGGGTCTGCCTTGTCCTAATATTTTTGCGGGCGGTCACAACTTCCACGGAAAGATGGAATTCGTTCCTCTGGAGAGCATGGAAGCTGCAGCAAAGGTTATTCTCGGGATCGTTTCGCTCTCCTAGCTTCAGCCTTAGCTCTCTTGGCTTCTTCTTTCGCCTTCTTTCTTTCGAGGCGGTAGATATACTTTTCAAGCGCTGCTTTGTCCTTGGCCTCCTGGCGCAACTGGGCATTCAGCGCTTTTTCTTTCTTGCGCCTCTCCTTCTCCAGTTTCTTGGCATCACGTGCAGCCTGCTTGAGAGAATCACGGCGATCCTGCTCAGCCCACTTAGCTTCAAGGGCAGCCAGCCTGGCAGCTTTTTTCTCCTCGCGGACCTTCTTCTTTGCCTCCTTTGCAGCAGCTTTTGCGGCCGCAGCAGCCTCTTTCTCCTGCTGTTTGATCTCCTCAGGAGTCAATGCCGGGAGATCATGGACGGTGGTATCGCCCACTGCGAGTGAGTCACCTGCAACACCAAGAGAATCCAGGCCCGAGCCCAGGGTGTCGAGCTTTTCGGCTAGAGAATCAAGCCCTGCAGTCAGGGAATCCAAACCGGCGGCCAGAGAATCCAGCCCGGCTGCAAGGGAGTCTAGCCCTGAAGCCAGGGAATCGGCGCGGTTCAGCGAATCCAGACGGGCCAGTTCCTCGGCACGCCGCTTAGCCTCCTCTCTTTCGCGGGCACGCACCACTTTCATGGAGTCGCGGAAGGCTATCTGCCTGTGGACATCGTCCATATAACCCGGGAAATAGATCTCGGTCTGAGGGAAAGATGCCTGAGGCATGCGGGCATAACGGGACCGCTGAGATTGTCTGAGCACAAGATCAGAGACCGCATAACGGTCCTTAGGCCTTTCTTCCGGTGTCCAGGCAAAGCCTTTCAGGGTCTGATCGTCACGACTCATCTGTACCACCGGATAGGCATCACTCTTTGCGTCCTGGAAATAATGTATCCTCTGGATCGATCCGTCCTTGAAATTGGCGGACAGCATCTTGGCGTCCTTCTTGTTGACTGTGGCCAGAGCATCATTCTCTTCCACATAGAACAGAGCCAGGGCGCCGCCCAATGCGTCGAAGCGTGCCAGCTGGTTGTTTTCGTCAAAGTATGCCACCATCTCGGCAGAACGTATCTGGTCGAAGTGAGTGGAATCCTCCTGGATGTGTATGAAGGCATCGGACATGAGGTTCGCCTTCTCCATCCTGTCGTTGCGGACCACGATATAGACGCTGTCGGCAATATACTGATGGGTAACCTCATTCCAGATCTTAGGCTCAATGTACAGACGGACCAGGGAGTCAAGGTCACAGTAGCGCAGAGAGTCGCAGAGCACCTGCATGGTACGCCTGAATATCTTCACCTTGCCCACAGCGGAAATAAAACCGATCTTAGTCGTGTCAAGAGGGGTTTTCAGGGAATCCGCCTTGTTTGAAAGGCTGTCCAGAGGCGGCAGCATGTCTCCCGCAGGTTCGGCACCCGGCGCAGTCACTTCGCCGTCGGATTCATCTTCAGACGGCACATCCGCAGACGGCGCCGCCTCCGGGGCAGTAACAGCCGGAGCCACCACAGTGCTGTCCGCAGGGGCCACCGGCGCGGCCAGTGTGGTAGTGTCCGCCGGCGGTGCAAGGGTTGTCGTGTCGGCCGGAGGTGCCAGAGCGACAGTATCCGCAGGCGTTGTCAAAGCGGTAGTATCCGCAGCAGCTGGCGGAGCATCTTTCTTGAAAGAAATCCTGTCCGGCTTTTTCGGAGCCTCCTTCTTTTTGCCCTCTTCGGCAGCAGGTTTCTGATGCTGCTTTTCATACTCGGCCTTTCGTTTCGCCGCATTCTCCGGGTTATTCGGGTCATTGGCAGCAGCCTCCTCGGCAGCCTTGGCGGCAGCTTCGGCAGCAGATTTTCTCAGGGATGATACCGGATCGGTCTCAATGGATTTCAGGCGCGTCTGGGCATCCACGACATCCATCGAGTCAACTTCGCAGCGCTTCACAGACCAGTAGACGATGGTATCGGCACCGAACCAGACAGAGTCGCGCCCGTTTTCCTCGTCATCGACCTCGGCAACGACTGCCGGAAGGCGGGTCATCGTGAGACGGTTCAGGGAATCGATATATTCCAGACGTCCTGCCACGCCATAGACATTCCTCGTAGTGTCCGTGATCTGCGCCCTTCCGAGCATGGTCACGTCCATGGTGGCACGGTTGAAGTAGAGGCTGTCGCTCCAAGCCTCCTGAGTCTCGTTCATGACATGGACGTCGCGGTTGAAAAAGAACAGTTCGCGGGAACGGTCGTATGTACCGGCATTTGCCGAGAGCATGCTGTCATCCTTCCAGGCATTTGTATTGTAGCCGAAGGTGGCGAGGGAATACTCAGACTCGTATTTCAGGTGCGTAGTCTTCACGAACACCGAGTCCGTGTACATGTTCACATTATCGGAGAAAATGAAGGTCTTGGCCTTTGAATCGTAGGTTCCGGAAAGGCTCTCTATGATCTGGCCGTCCTTGTCGCGCATTGAAGCACCGTTGCGGAACACGGCGACACTGTCCTTGGTATTGTAGTCCAGGTACATTGTCTTGAGCGTGTTCTTGTCCTTGTCCTCAAGCTTTACAATCGAGCCTCTGAATTCGGCCAGGTCCCTGTCGACATAGTAGGTCAGCCTGTCGCTGGAAAGCGTGGTGCCGTCCTGGATGATCTGGACTTTGCCGTAGGCGTTGATAATCTGCTGGTCAACGTTCCAGATGGCTGTGTCGCAAAGGAGATAGGTGTTGTTGTGGAAGAAGCGTACCGGCTTTCCCACCGTCTTTCTGAAGGACTGACCGTTCTGCTCGAACAGCATCAGGGAGTCCGCCTTGATAAGCCTCACGAGGCTGTCCTTCTCCTCTTCATTCTTCGGTGCGGGCCTTCGGTTCTGGGCATTGACGGCTGATGGCAGCACCAAGACCGCCATCACTATCAATACCAGTATCTTGCGAAGGGAACGCATCCTCCGGGGATATTATTTCTTTATCTTCTCGAGCCAGCCTTCCTTCTCGAAAGGACAATCCTGGAACAGCGGATCGATGATTATGTAGGTATCCTTGATCTTGCTGTCGATGAACTTGTCGATTGCCTCCATCTGCTTCTGCTGCTTGGCGTTGTTCAGCAGGAGATCGTAATCGTTGGTGAATGTGGCAGGGTGGGCAGGCAGGATCTTGTCTACCTTGATGATCTTGTAGACGAGGTTTCCGCTGCGTCCCTCATTGTCAAGAGACTCAACCGGAACGGAGATTTCGCCCTCCTTGAGGTCCTTGATGGCTTCGTAGTCCTGAGGCTTGAGCTGGTCGATCTCGAAATATGAAGAACCGGTCTGCGGATCTGCCATCTGGCCGCCGTTGGTCTTGGTTGCGGGATCCTCGGAATAGAAGCGGGAAGCCAGTTCGAAGGAAACCGCACCGTTCTGAATCTCGGTCTTGAGGCTGTCCAGCACACGGAAGGCCTTGGTCTGGTCTTCAGAGGTATACTCCGGCTTAAGCAGGATATGGCGGGCGTTGAACATATCACCCTTCTTCTCCAGGACTTCGATGAGGTGGAAGCCGTCCGGAGACTCCACAATCTGGGACACGACACCAGGCTTGAGAGCCATAGCCGCATCTGAGAAAACAGGCCAGAAGATGGACTTGGAAGCCATTCCAAGTTCGCCGCCTCGACGGGCGCTGCCAGGATCCTGTGAGTAGAGACGTGCCAGCATGGAGAACTTCTCGCCGTTGATGATACGCTCGCGGATTGCAAGCAGACGCTCCTTCACAGCCAGGTTCGCAGCCTCACGGTCAGGATAGATGCATATCTGGCGGAGCTGGTACTTCACAGGTACAACAGGCAGATCTTCCGGATCGGTCGCATCGACAAACTGACGCACATCGTAAGGTGTCAGATCCGGGATACCCTTAGCAATCTCGCTCTGCTCCTGCTGGGTGAGGGACTGGTCCTGCAGGGTTGCACGCCATTCCTGACGAAGCTTGAAGAGAGACTTGCCGAAGTAAGCCTCAACCTCCGCATCGCCACCGAGGGAAGTACGGATCTGGTCGATCCTCTGACGGAGTTCGCTCTCCACCATATCCGAATTCACGGACAGGGAGTCGATCCGGGCCTGCATGAGGAAGAGCTTTGACTGGAGCATGTTCTCGAGGATTTCGCAGCGTACATTCCTGTCGGACATGAGTCCCTGGGCACGCATCATCTGCACTTCCTGCTCAATCTGTGAGAGCATGATCATCTCATTGCCAACAACGGCCACAGACTTGTCTATGACGCCGTCGCTGTATTTCTGGGCTGAGGCGGCCACGCACATCAGAAGTGCCGCCGCTGCTGTTGCCAGTGTTCTTTTCATATATCCGGTTTAATAAATTACAAAGTTTCCGTTTGAACGAGCCTTATCTAGCAAGTCCTGTTCCAATTTCACGATTATCGCCTGTCTTCGTGCGTTGACAATCGCCTCCCTGATGCGCGGCGCGCAATACTCGACAGGAGGGATGGTGCCGGCACGCATATAGTCCATCACACGCGCATAGTGCAGGGTTCCGTCGTCGGCCAGGTACTGTATGGCTGAACTGCTCATCAGAGCCAGCAGGGTACCATAGTCCGTTCCGAATTCGTCAGCGAGCGCTTTCACATCGAGCCAGCCCCCACCGAAATCACTGTATTTCTGTGCTGCGGTTGCAACCAGGCTTTCCAATGTCTCGGCATCTTCATCAGAAGTCGAGGCCATAAGTTTCTTTATCTTGGCAAGATCCGGGGAATCCGGACTTATCTTCACATAGCGGGCCTTGAGAATTGGGAAATCCAGTTCGTATCTCTCTTTGTGGACATCATAGTAGACCTTGACCTCCGAGTCGGATACCAGAGTGTCAAGACGTTCATTGACGAACTGCTGCTCGTAGCGGTACCTTACCAGCACCCTGCGGTACTGCTCCAGTTCGGCGCTCAGGTCCAGATCCTTCTTTGAGAGACTGCCGGTTGCCGCCTGTTCGAAAACACGGTCGGCCGCCCAGGTGTTGATGTACTGGGTGGCGATGGCCAGGCTGTCCTCGGAAGATATGCCGTGCGGAATGACGGATTCCAGTTCTGCCCGGAACAGTTTCTTGCCTCCTGCTGTCGCCACGACATCGTCATCGTGAAGCACGCTGGAAATGAGCTTGCACGACGGGAGTATGGCCACCATCATGACTGCAAGCAGGGGGAATATGATTTTCCTTATACGCATAGAGGGACAAATATAGCAATTTATTATTTAATATAATAAAGCTTGCCCTGGCGGGAGTCCCTTTCTTCCATCCTGGCGTCCAGCATGTGCAGCAGTTCGGCATTGCGGACCAGTCCCCAAGGAGTGTCGGTTACAAAGCGTGGAGGCACTTCGCCGGCTATTCTTTCAATGTAGAGATCCGGCCTGAGACGCTCCAGCAGATCGCAGAAGAAATCCAGATAGCCATCGAGCGTAAACCTTTCGAAATCAGCCGGATGCTGTTGATAGTCCTCCACCATCGCGGTTCCTTTGACGAGCTGAAGCTGATGGAATTTGACGGAGCGGAGAGGCAGTTCGTTTATCATCGCGCAGGACTCCAGCATCATCTCCCTTGTTTCTCCCGGCAGGCCCAGGATAAAGTGGGCTCCCACCGGGATTCCACGCTCAGCCGTCATCTCCACCGCCTTCTTTGCACATGCGAAGTCGTGGCCACGGTTGATGCGCTCCAGAGTCTTGTCATGGCACGACTCGATGCCATATTCCACTATCACGATATGTTCCTTGGCAAACTCTGCGAGCATATCCAGTTTTTCGTCGTCCACGCAGTCAGGTCGGGTACCTATCACTATGCCGACCACCTCAGGATGGGACAGTGCCTCCGCATACAAGGCACGGAGTTTGTCAACAGGGGCATAGGTGTTTGAAAAGGACTGGAAGTAAGCCAGAAAGTGTCGTGCATTGCGGTAGCGTACGCGATGGAATTCGATTCCTTCGTCTATCTGTTGCAGAAGCGGTTTTCCGGCCGTGCTGTAACCCGGATGGAAGGCCGAATTGTCACAGTAGGTGCAGCCGCCCACACCGACCAGGCCGTCCCTGTTCGGACATGAGAATCCGGCGTCTATCACGACCTTCTGAAGACGCTCGCCGTAGACCTTTTTGAAGTAGCCAACGAAAGAATTGTACCTTTTATCCATACGCGATTACAAAAATACTTAATTTTGCGGACATGAAACGTATTCTCACCGCAGCGATGCTGCTGCTATCCCTTACCGCCGGCGCACAGCGCTATGGCGTGACCAATTTCTCGGCCAATTATCTCCGGCTCGAGCCTGATTATGAGTCTGCCCTCGAGACCCAGGAACTGATGGGTGTGGTCGTAGAAATCCTCGAAACCAAGGGCTATTGGCTCAAAGTCAAGTCGCCCCAGCCTTACACTGCCTGGTGCACCGACATGGGTATCACCCAGATGAACGCCGTGGATATTGAAAATTACAAAAATGCACCTAAATATATTGTCACAGCCATGCGCAGCCAGGTTCTGGACGGCACCGGCTCCAAAGCCGCAGTGCTTTCCGACCTCGTCCAGGGTGACATCCTCCGCATCGGAACCAGCATCGACAAAAACGGCAAAGAGGTTCTGGAAGGTCCGAAGAAGGGTGTCGCAAAGGTGAAACTCCCGGACGGACGCGAAGGATTTGTTCGCGCCGACGATGTAAAGGAGCTCGGGAAATGGGCGGACAGCCACAAGAAGGTCAGCACTTCCAATATCGTGGAGACCGCAAAGCAGTATCTCGGCATCCCTTACCTCTGGGGCGGCATGAGCACCAAGGGCTTTGACTGCAGCGGTTTCGTGAGGACCGTCTACCTGATGAATGGCGTCGTACTTCCGAGGAACGCCGGCCAGATGACCGGTCTCGGAGTGGAAGTCAGCGATTTTACCAAGCTCAAGGCGGGCGACCTTATCTTCTTCGGCCAGAAGGGCACGCTCCTCAAGAAGGAGAAGATCAGTCATGTGGGCATCTACATAGGAGACGGCAAGTTCATCCATAGTTCCCATGTGGTCAGAATCAATTCTCTGAACAAGGGAGACGGAGACTATTACACCAATGCTCCCAACCTCGTTCGCGCACTCCGTCTTGTCGGCACGGATGAAATCAAGGAGCTGAATGTCCGCAAGAGGGAATATCTGCCTCTGGAGTAATCGCAAATATTTGTGGAATACGCGATTTTACCTATATTTGCAACACTTAAAAGAAACTTTTTAAAACACATCATCATGAACCTCAGAGTAATCAAGAAAGACATCGAGTACTTCATCGGCGAATTCATTGACGACTGCTCACTCTTCGTAGCGCTCAACCCTTCACAGGACACCGACGCGATCGCTAAGATCATCGACGAGGCTGTAGACCTCTACAACGACCTCAAGGATAAGGTGAACCATCCGGAAGGCAACAAGAAGGCTTTCTACAAGGGCATCCAGAAGGACCTTTTCGCTGGCATCGACGCTCTTTGCGAGAAGCTTTCAGCAGCAATCAGCAAGTAAGCCGACAAGCACTCCCAACAATAAAGCCGACCCCTGCGGGCCGGCTTATTTTGTCGTTGGTCTGTCTGGCTCGGGATTGTGACAGCTAGCTCAATCGGCGATAACCGCCGCACCCAGGCAGCGGCCTCGCTTCGCGAAGCATAGGGATATGCTCCGCTCGGCCATCTGCCTGGGTGCGGTGGAACACAGACACACCCGACGAAACACTACCGATATAGATGATGCACGATCCTATTTAACCTTGCGAAAAGTATACACGATTGAGGACTCCTGCAACCCGAGTTCATCACACGGTAATGAGCATTGAGCTATAATTTTGAAGGAATCATCATCAAAAGAGTCAACATACACCTCCAACCACTTTAATCCATTCAAAAAGATGTTTGAGGAATCATAATATCCAATCGTAGCACGAGCACCGTTCTGCTTGACACGCAGATCCTCAACCCTCAAAGTTTTTTTAAAATATCCCACACTTGAGCAAACAACCTCCCCACCATCTCTTTCGACGAGGTACGGGTATGGTAGAGTCAGATTAAATGACAGTGCATATCTACTCCATGGTTCATATGACTGAACTATCTCACCCTCACAGACATTAGACAGGTGGTTTGGTTCCCAATACCCTATCTTATCCTTCATCTCATCCAGAAGATTCCATCCATATACCCCATCACCATTCAGATCTGTCTGGCATCCGGTCCACAAAACATTTATCAACTTATAGTCACCATAAAGATTCCTGGCTTGCCTTGCAAAATCACTTTCCTGGACTTGGTGGGATGGAGCAACATCCTCACGAGGAACACAACCAAGAAAGCAAACTGCCACTACTAATAATGATATTACTTTATTCATGTCTCGGATAAATCATAGCATCAACATAGCCGGTGTGATATGTCTTCATTTTTACCATACCGTTGCCGGTCCCGAGAATAACATTGTCAGAATAATTCACCACGAAATTCATTAAATCATCATCTTGCTGAACAATCACCTCGGTATAAGTACAGCTCTGTGACTCTGTTAAAGAAACCCCGGTCCCATACCCGTATTTTATAGTCCCCTCGGTACTATCTATGGAGTAACTATAATTCGTCATCCACGAAAAAGACTCTGTTCGAGTAATGGTCGTTGACGTACCATCGTCATGTTCCAAAAATTCCACAATATAACTTGTCGGCTTATCTACAATATTCCAACAGAACAGATCCTGATCAATATTGATCCATTTTGGTTCCAACCAATCCGTAATACTCCCATCATAAACATTGACATCCAAGTAATAGGTCCTAGACATCAAATACCCCAATCTATTATAATTCTCACGCAGGCGAACTTTCTTCACTGAAAATGTGGACGCAAATGGTACTGAAACACCTTTTCTGATAACGTTTCCCAATCCAGCATAAACTTTAACAACAATTTCCAACGCTCCTTCGCCCCAGATTTTTGTCATCAATTCCTCAATTGACAAACTCGGGGCTTTTCCTGCCCCATGGGCGAGATAATGGTACGAATTAAAAACATAGTCGGTTCCCATCGTTGATCCTCCAACCGGATCGTCAAACAACCCCAAGGCTGAAGGCGATAATTTTATTTTAGCAAGGTGTTCATAGTAATGATTATTGACACATCCGGAGTCTTTTGCTGGAGTCATACCATAATAAATGTGGTCTCTGTGCTCAACCTGGGGATTGTTTACTCCTATGGCATACGCGTTCAAAAGAGCATTATCTATTAATGATATAGAAATAGAATCCGAAGCACATTCATATGGCAAATTATAATCCGTATATACGGATGAGGCCGCATTAGCCTTCGTTTGAACAGTTTTTGCAATGTCGCAGAAATCATCACAAAAAAACACCGGAGAAGACAACGTTGATTTTGTATTTATCTGACTAAGCCTATCATTATCCTTAACTATCAACAAAGGAGTATCAGTAAATTCACCTCCACATAATGTAAAAGCTACCTTACCGTCACAATAAACATTATGCAATTCTTTCCCATCTGAACAACTAACACCCACACACGGGCAAGAGGTATCCCACTTCTCTGGAGAAAAACAAGCCTCGCAAACCCATGTCCAGTCAGGTATGAGTATTGTTAGCAACGGATGATCTGATACGATTTTATCAAACTCGCCATTATAATCGTATTTCTTGAGAATATCCTCCATTGAACATGACCCACGAACTAACTTGTTCTTAGATAAAGAGTAGACCACATCGTAATCATAATCTACTTTCAAAAGAGCCTCATTTTTTAGGAAAGAACGCAATTCTGGTTCATTATAAACCGCAGAGGATAACATAGATGCAAAAGTTTCCAATTGCTCAGATTCGTCACAACTGTTTAACCTGGAGTTCTCTTTAGAGCAACAAGTAAACAATACGATTAATGTCAAAAGAAGAAATTTTATTTTCATATAGTAAACTAGATTAAAACTTCGGCAAAGTTAGTCAATTTGGGGCTCACTGCCAAAGATCCTCGGATACGTTTTACATGTATTGCATAAAGAAACGCAAACCGGCAGCGGCCTCGCTTCGCGAAGCATAGGGATATGCTCCGCTCGGCCATCTGCCGGTTTGCGGTTTGCTTTTGAAATTCGTTGGCCGGATTTAACTTTTAACGCGGAGCCAATGAGAACACCAACGGACTCATTCGCCAGTACATTCCCAAGGGTTCCGACTTCACGAATATCACACAGGAGTTCCTCGAAGAAGTGGAACGCAAATTGAACGAGAGACCGAGGAAGAGACACGGCTTCCTATCACCGAATCAGGTGTTTAGCAAGTCTACCTACCTCTGTAAGTTTCAGTGCAGCTGGAAGACAGGTTCTTTCTTGAAATACCTCCTAGTATATGGAATAATTGCTAACTTTATCCCGATAATTTGCAATTTGCGAACTGATTAATCATAGTAGAATGATTATCCATACTTACGGAAATAAAGATAAACC